>JACPUD010000042.1 GCA_016192435.1 Rhodocyclales bacterium
CATTTCCGACCGCGAGATCCGCCTGCGCGAGCCGATCATGGAGCCCGACGCGATCATCATCCAGGACCCGACCCTGCTGCACCAGGTCGACGTCTTCGCCGGCCTGAAGCAGGACGGCTACATCCTGATCAACACCAACAAGACTTTCGACCAACTGGGCCTCGGCGACATGGTGCGCGACTGGCGCCACGAGCGGCTATGCACGGTGCCAGCGATGGAGCTGGCCTTGAAGCATGTCGGCCGCCCGGTGCCCAACGTGCCGCTGCTGGGCGGCTTTGCCGCCATCGCCGGGGTGCTCAAGATCGAGTCGGTGATCAAGGCGATCAGTGAACGCTTTGCCGGCAAGGTGGCCGCGGGCAATATCGCCGCCGCGCAGGAGGCCTACGCGATCGTCATTGCCGAGATGGAAGCCGCGCGCAATAGGGAAAACGAGGAAAACGAGCATGCTTAAACAGACCGAAGGTTCGCGCGCCGTCGCCGAAGCCGTGGCCCTGTGCCGCCCCGAGGTGATCTGCGCCTATCCGATTTCGCCGCAGACCCACATCGTCGAGGCGCTGGGCGAAATGGTCAAGGACGGCTCGCTCGCGCCCTGCGAGTTCATCAACGTCGAATCGGAATTCGCCGCCATGTCGGTGGCGATCGGCGCCTCCGCCGCCGGCGCGCGCAGCTACACGGCAACGGCCTCGCAAGGCCTGCTCTACATGGCCGAGGCGGTGTACAACGCCTCCGGCCTCGGCCTGCCGATTGTCATGACCGTGGCCAACCGCTCCATCGGCGCGCCGATCAACATCTGGAACGACCACTCCGACGCCCTGTCGCAGCGCGACTCGGGCTGGCTGCAGCTGTTCGCCGAAACCAACCAGGAAGCGCTCGACCTGCACATCCAGGCCTTCCGCCTCGCCGAGGAATTGTCGCTGCCGGTGATGGTCTGCATGGACGGCTTCATCCTGACCCATGCCTACGAACGCGTGGACATGCCGACCCAGGCCCAGGTCGATGCCTACCTGCCGACCTACGAGCCGCGCCAGGTGCTCGATCCCGCCGATCCGGTGTCGATCGGCGCCATGGTCGGTCCCGAGGCCTTCATGGAAGTGCGCTACCTGGCCCATGCCAAACAGTTGCAGGCGCTGCAGCGCATCCCCGCCTTCGCCGCGGAGTTCAGGCAGATCTTCGGCCGCGACAGCGGCGGCCTGACCCACACCTATCGCAGCGAGGATGCCGAGACCATCATCGTCGCCATGGGCTCGGTGCTCGGCACCATCAAGGACGTGGTGGACGAGATGCGCGAGGAAGGGCACAAGATCGGCGTGCTCGGCATCACGCTGTTCCGTCCCTTCCCGATCGCCCGCGTGCGCGAAGGCCTGCAGGGCGCGAAGCGCGTGGTGGTGCTGGAGAAGAGCATGGCGATCGGCCTTGGCGGCATCCTGTCGACCAACGTGCGCATGGCGCTGTCCGGCCTGCACATGCACGGCTATACCGTGATCGCCGGACTCGGCGGCCGCGCCATCACCAAGAAGTCGCTGCACGGCCTGTTCCGCGAGGCCGAGCAGGACGCGCTGGAGAGCGTCACCTTCCTCGACCTCGACTGGGCCATGGTCAACAAGCAACTGGAACGCGAGAAGGCGCACCGCCGTTCCGGCCCCGTCGCGGAAAACCTGTTGCGCGATGTCGGCATCGTCGCCGCGCGCAACTATTGAGAGATGGGTACGAGAGCGCTGAGCGCCCGGCGCCGGGCCGCCCCAAGCGGGCGCCAGTCAATAACCTGGAGGCCGCGTCGTTTGCGGCCGAACACCCGTCACCCCCTTCCTCTGGAAGGGGGATGGGGGGAAGGAGTCCTATGAGTTTCCAACCCGTAAAGTTCTACCAGACCGGCACCTTCACCGTCGGCAACCGCCTGCTGCCGCCCGAAGAGCGCAGCGTGCAGGCCTCGGCCCGCCGCTTCAACTCAATCAACTCCGGCCACCGCGCCTGCCAGGGCTGCGGCGAGGCGCTCGGTGCGCGCTATGCGATCGACGCCGCGATGGAAGCGGCCGACGGCCAGATCATCGCCGCCAACGCGACGGGCTGCCTCGAAGTGTTTTCGACACCCTACCCCGAGACCTCCTGGCAGATTCCCTGGATCCACTCGCTGTTCGGCAACACCGCCGCGGTGGCCACCGGCGTCGCCGCCGCGCTCAAGGTCAAGGGCAAGCGCGATGTGCGCGTCGTCGCCCAGGGCGGCGACGGCGGCACCACCGACATCGGCTTCGGCTGCCTGTCCGGCATGTTCGAACGCAACGACGACGTGCTCTACATCTGTTACGACAACGGCGGCTACATGAACACCGGCGTCCAGCGTTCATCGGCCACGCCGCCGGCGGCGCGCACGGCGACCACCATGGCGGTCGGTCCCGAGCCCGGCAACGTCTTCGGCCAGGGCAAGTTCGTCCCGGCGATCGCCATGGCCCATGACATTCCCTACGTCGCCACGGCCACGGTGGCCGACCTGCGCGACCTCGAAGCCAAGGTCAGCCGCGCCATGGAAATCCGCGGCGCGCGCTACATCCACATCCTGGTGCCCTGCCCGCTGGGCTGGGGCACGGCCTCGCACGACACCATCCGCATGGCCCGGCTGGCCAAGGAAACCGGCATCTTCCCGGTATTCGAGGCCGAGCACGGCGAGATAAAGTCGGTGCTGACGATACGGCGGCCGCTACCGGTCGAGGAGTACCTGCGGCCGCAGAAGCGCTACGCCCACCTGTTCGGCAAGAACCCCGCGGTGGAAACCATCGCGCATATCCAGGCGCTGGCCGACAGGAACATCCGCAAGTACCGTCTGCAAGCCCGCCGAGGAAGCTGACAATGGCATTCCCCCCAGCCCCCTTGCCAGGCAAAGGGGCGATCACTGTTCCGCCGCATGCGCGGCGTCCGGTCATTGACTCGCTGCCTCTTTGGGGCGGCCCGACAGAGGCAGCATAACCATGGACAAGCCCTTCGCCATCACCCTCGATCCCGGTTCCTCGCTGGCCAACCACACCGGCTCCTGGCGCACCTTCCGCCCCGAGTATGTCGACCGCCTGCCGCCCTGCAACGTCGCCTGCCCGGCCGGCGAGAACATCCAGGCCTGGCTGTTCCATGCCGAAAGCGGCGATTACGAAGCCGCCTGGCGCTCGCTGGTGGAAAACAATCCGCTGCCGGCGATCATGGGCCGCGTCTGCTACCACCCCTGCGAAGGCGGCTGCAACCGCCAGCATGTCGATGCCGCGGTCGGCATCAATTCGGTCGAGCGCTTCCTCGGCGACGAGGCCAACAAGCAGGGCTGGAAGTTTGCCCCGCCCGCTGCCGCCACCGGCAAGCGCGTGCTGGTGGTCGGCTCGGGCCCGGCCGGACTGTCCGCCGCCTACCACCTGACGCGCATGGGTCACCAGGCGGTGATCCACGAGGCGGCACCGCTCGCCGGCGGCATGATGCGCTTCGGCATCCCGAAATACCGCCTGCCGCGCGAAGTGCTCGACGCCGAGATCAACCGTCTGGTCGAGTTCGGCGTCGAGATCCAGTTGCAGACCAAGGTCGACGACGTGCAGCAGGCGCTGCAGGACGGCTTCGATGCGGTCTTTCTCGGCGTCGGCGCCCACATCGCCAAGCGCGCCTACATTCCGGCCGGCGACGCCAACAAGGTGCTCGACGCGGTCGCCGTGCTGCGCGGCATGGAAGACCATCACGCGCCGCTGCTGGGGCGCAAGGTGGTGGTGTATGGCGGTGGCAACACCGCGATCGACGTCGCGCGCACCGCCAAGCGCCTCGGCGCCGAGGAATCGATCATCGTCTACCGCCGCACCCGCGACAAGATGCCGGCCCACGATTTCGAGGTCGAGGAAGCTTTGCAGGAAGGCATCTCGATCAAGTGGCTGTCGACCATCAAGGAAGCCGGCGAGTCGGACATCATGGTCGAGAAGATGGCGCTCGACGACAAGGGCTTCCCGCAGCCGACCGGCGAATTCGAGCGCATCGAGGCCGACTCGGTGGTGCTCGCGCTGGGCCAGGATGCCGACCTCGCGCTGCTCGAAAACCTGCCGGGCCTGATCGTCGAGGGCGGCATGATCCAGGTCGATGGCGGCATGATGACCGGCCACCCCGGCGTCTTCGCCGGCGGCGACATGGCCGGCAGCGAGCGCACCGTGACCGTCGCCGTGGGCCACGGCAAGAAGGCCGCGCGCGCGATCGACGCCTGGCTGCGCGGCGCCGCATACGCGCCGGCGGAAAAGCACGAGGTCGCCACCATCGAGCGCATGAACCCGTGGTACTACTCGGATGCGCCGAAGACCATGCGCCCGGTGCTCGACATCATCCGCCGCCAATCCACCTTCGAGGAGGTGCTGGGCGGCCTCGACGAAAACAACGCGCTGTTCGAGGCGCGCCGCTGCATGTCCTGCGGCAACTGCTTCGAGTGCGACAACTGCTACGGCGTCTGCCCCGACAACGCCGTGATCAAGCTCGGCCCCGGCAAGCGCTTCCGGTTCAATTTCGACTACTGCAAGGGCTGCGGCATCTGCGCCACCGAGTGCCCCTGCGGTGCGATCCGCATGGTGGCCGAGGAAAACTGAGGGCGGAGTCGGCAGGACCGCCGCCGTGGCTGGGCTACAATCCGTGCGGTACCCTGCCATGGAGGCGAAGCGCGATCACCGGACAAACTGGAGAACTGGAGCGGCTGCGCGCCTTCCTGGCTGGGCAGCCCACGCTGGAATTGGCAATTCTCGTTGGCAGCCGCGCCGATGGCCGCGCGCGCGAGGGCAGCGACTGGGATCTCGCGATTCAATGGCCGAACGGGCTGAGCCTGTTCGATACCCTCGCCCGTAGCGAAACCCTGCGCCGTGATCTGGCGGCCGTGTTGGGCGTGACCGAAGATTTCATCGACCTGATCGATCTGCCGCACGCCCGCCTCGCCATGCGGGCGGCGGTGGCCGAGGATGGCATACCGCTCCAGGGCGAAGACAGCCTGGCCTGGAACCGCTTCCTGGCTCGCACCTGGCGCGAGCTCGAGGATTACGAATGGGAGCGCACGCGTGCGGCTTGACCTCTATCAGGCGGAAACCGCCTTTCTCGCCCGCGAGCAGGGCGCCCTGCTCGACGAGGCGCGCAGCAAACTGGTGGCTGGGGAAATCCTGTCGGGGCTGGAGCAGAACGGGGTGCTCCACGCTTTGCAGGTGCTGATAGAAAATGCCATCGGCAAAAGCAAGCAAATGCTCAAGGCCGCCGGGGAGCCCGTTCCCGTATCCGCCTATGACGCCTTTGCCGCGCTGGCTCGCCGCGGCGGAATTCCCGCGGATGAATTGCCGGCATGGAATGCCGTGATCGGTCTGCGCGACCGTATCGTGCATGACTACATGAACATCGACATGGTGCGCGTGCTGGAGCTCGTGCAGCTCGGCCGCCACGAGTTCGTCACCGCGTTCCTGCTGGCCGATCCGCAGGTGGCTTGAAACAACCGGGCAAGCCTTTCACCCGGCTGCCGACTCAAGCCGAGCTATCGAACTGTCAGCGAAGGCCGTGAGCGAGTGGCGCGGAACGGCCACAAATCGCCGCTCATGAAGTTCCCGCAAAGCGAGCGCTCGAGTCCGCTCCTGAGGTTTCCCCACGAAAGTTGGCGCAGGAATAGTGAGTTACGGCCGGAGTACGGGTAAAAAGGATGGGTATTGAATCGCTGTTAGGCGGGGGTTCGCATGACGAGGGTATTTATCCTTGTCAGCGACCAAACCTTCAAGGAATCGCGCCATGCGAACAGTTACGATTGTGTCGAGAGTTCTCGCCGATTGCAATTACTTGGTAAACCAAGAAGAAAAGCTATTAGGGATATCAGTCTTTTCGCGGCAGCGTCGTAACGATTCACTGTCAGACCTCCTGATTCAGCAGTGAGCGATCGAACGACAATATATCGAATCCGGCGCCCAACAACCGCTGCGACGCGCCTTGCACGCCATGCAATCGGCGATCCACCGCGCCCAGCGATGACCGGCGCGTGATGTGCGCACGATGTGCAAGGCAACCGGGCGATAGCCGCCGTACTGCCAGCGCCAACTCCTGCCGCCGCCTTCCCTCCGCCTGCCAACGCGGCTATATTGGTCTCAAACGAGGAGCGGGAGGCATGTACCTTGGTCAATCATCTGCATGACCGCCGACGGCGCGCGGCTGGCAGCCGTGCCGGCCGGCTCTTGACGGGTCCAGCCTCTCGTCCGGTCATCCGGTCGACTGAACGCCGATGAGAATTGCGGTTCTGGCGGACATCCACGCCAACCTCGAAGCCCTGCGCACCTGCCTTGCGCATGCCGAGCGGGAAGGCGCCACCCAGTATGTGTTTCTCGGCGATCTGGTCGGCTACGGCGCCGATCCGGTCGCCTGCCTCGGCCTGCTGGCCGACCATGCGGACAGGGGTGCGCTGCTGGTCCGGGGCAACCACGACGACGCGGCGCTGGGCGGCCTGTGCGAGACCATGAACTTCGTCGCCCGCGAAGCGACCTACTGGACCCGCGCCCAACTGGGCAGCGGCGAGCGCGCCTTCCTGGCTGCCCTGCCCTACACCGCGCGGCGCGGCGACCTGCTGTTCGTGCATGCCGATGTCAATGCGCCGGCGAAGTGGGAATACATCGCCAGCAGCCTGCAGGCGGGACGCTGCATGGATGCCGGGCAGGCAAGACTGACCTTCGCCGGGCACGTGCACCACCCGTCGCTGTATTTCGCGGCCGGCAGCGGCGTGCATCATTTCCAGCCCGTGGCAGGTGCGCCCATCTCCCTGAGCGGGCGCCGCCGCTGGCTGGCAATCGGCGGCTCCGTCGGCCAGCCGCGCGACGGCAACAACGCCGCGGCGTATGCGCTCTACGATGAAGAACAGCGCATGCTGAAATACTTTCGCCTGCCCTACGACCACCTGAGCGCGGCGCGCAAGATCCTCGCGGCCGGACTGCCGGAACGCCTGGCGCTAAGACTACAAAAGGGAGAGTAAATGGAAAGCGCCGCCCACCTCAGGCCGGGCACCCAGATCGCCGCCTACCGCGTCGCGGAAAAGCTGCGCGAAGGCGGCATGGCACTGCTTTACCAGGTCGCCGCCAGCGACGGCGGCGAGGCCGGCCTGTTGAAAGTGCCGAAGCTGGAATTCGGCAGCCATCCGGCCTGCTATGCCGGCTTCGAGGTCGAACAGATGATCCTCGCGCGCGTCGCCGGACCGCATGTGCCGCGCCTGCTGGCCAGCGGCGAAAGCGATTGCGGCCCCTACCTGGTGATGGAAGAGATCGCCGGCACCTCGCTCGCCGAATTTGCGGCCGCTGCGCCGCTGCCGGCCGCCGAAGTCGCCCGGCTCGGCGCCGCACTGGCCTCGGCGCTGCACGACCTGCATCGGCAGGAAGTGGTGCACCACGACCTCAAGCCTTCGCATGTGATCCTGCGCGCGGATGGCCGGGCGGTCCTGATCGATTTCGGCCTGGCTTTCCACGGCCACCTGCCCGATCTGGCCGAAGCGGAATCCGAGAAGCCGCTGGGCACGCCGGCCTATATCTCGCCGGAGCAGATCGCCGGCGTGCGCGGCGATCCGCGCAGCGACGTGTTCTCGCTCGGGGTGGTGCTCTATCTGCTGGCCACCGGCCGCCTGCCCTTTGGCGCACCGACCGGCATGGGCGGTCTGCGCCGGCGCCTCTACTTCGATCCGCTGCCGCCGCGACGCGTCGTCGCCGACCTGCCCGAATGGCTGCAGGAAATCATCCTGCATTGCCTCGAAGTTCGCGCCGACGACCGCTACGCCACCGCGGCACAGCTCGCGCACGACCTGCGGCATCCCGATCAGGTGACGCTGACGCAACGCGGCCGCCGCCGCCAACGCGCCGGCCCGCTGGTCGTCGCCAAGCGCTGGCTGGCGGCGCTGTCCGCCGAACCACCGCCACGCAAGGCGCCCACGGCCCACCTGGCGCTGGCGCCGCAGGTTCTGGTCGCGATCGATACTGGCCGCGGCAGCGAGCCCCTGTTCCAGGCCCTGCGCGATGCGACGCGGCGCATCGTCGGCGGCGAGCGGGATTGGCGCGTGAGCTGCGTCAGCGTGCTGGAGCCCTCGGCGCTCACCGAACAGGAAGACGGCGCCGAGATCATGCGCGGACTGCACATGCAGCGCCTGATGGAACTGCACCATTGGGCGCAGCCCCTCGGTCTGGCGCGGGAACGGCTGCGCTTTCACGTGCTCGAAGGCCGCGACGTGCCGGCCCGGCTGATCGACTATGCGCGTGCCAGCCACGCCGACCACATCATCATCGGCGCCCGCGGCAGTTCGGGCCGGCGCCGCCTGCTCGGCAGCGTGTCTTCGCGCGTGGCGAGCGAGGCGCCGTGCACGGTCACCGTGGTACGCGTTTCGCATAGCACGGACGCGAGTACAGAAAGTGCTGATCCCTAAATCAAAACATTTGATCGTCGAGCGATTGTTCCGTAGTTTGATAGCGCCGGAGCGCAGATCGACAACCAATAGTCAGGCGCTTGCAGATGCTTGAACACTAAACATTTTGCGCGGCGCCCGCCGCAAATCGCATACTCGGAGGAGAACAATCATGCACACCATCAAGCAGGCACTCATCACGTTCGTCAGTTGCGGTTTTCTGGTCGCCGGCGGCAGCGCGCTGGCCCAGGAAACACCTGCTGCGGCACCCGCCGGCGTCAAGCTGGTCGAAGCCAAGGCGGTGCAGGAGCTGCAGGCCAAGGGCGCGGTGCTGATCGACACGCGCAAGGCCAGCGAGTATTCCGACGCCACCATCAAGGGCGCCATCTCGGTGCCCTACGATCCCGAGAAGAGCGCGAAGGACGTCAAGTTCGATGCGGCCCAGGATAAGTACGACATGGGCAAGATCGCCGACAAGAACAAGGACTACGTCGTGTTCTGCAATTCCGGCACCTGCTGGAAGTCCTACAAGGCTGCCGTCGTCATGGCCAAGGCCGGCTACAAGAACGTGCACTGGTACCGCAACGGCGTGCCGGACTGGAAGGCCCGCAAGCTGCCCATGGAATAAATTCCATCCTGTTCCGTCCTAGACCCCGGGGGCGTTCCGTGCGCCCCGGGTGTCTTATAGATTTCCCACAAGCGACCGAGGAGGAACAAGAATGGTCTATACAAAAAAATCGCCGGCGCTGCTGATCATCGGGGTGGTCATGCTGCTCTGGGGCTGGCTCAACGCCAGCGGCAGCATCGATGGCATGCAGCAGTATTTCCAGAAGAGCGCCTATTCCGACCACCTGAAGGTCAAGGAGAAGTTCGACGCCGAGTTCCGCGTCGCCAGCGAAATCGCGGCGGCCGAAAGCAAGCCGGCGCCGGACATGAAAATGCCCAAGTCGAAGTTTGACGAGGCCAAGGCCTTCCAGGCGAACATGAGCTACATCTTCGGCGGCGTCGCCACCCTGCTCGGCCTGCTGATCCTGGTGTGGAAACCGAAGGAAGGCAACCTCGACTACTACCTGTCGATCTTCCCCGGCATGGCCTACATCCTGCTCATCGCCTTCCTCGTGCGCTGGGGCCTCGATCCGATGTTCGCCAACTGGGGCAAGGCTGCGCAACCGACGCTGGGCTGGAACTTCGCCAGCATCTTCAACCTGAACTACGTGGTGCTGGGCATCGTCATCGGCATCGTCATCGTCAACGTGTTCAAGATTCCCGACTGGGCCGCCAACGGCGTACGCACCGCGCGCTTCTTCCTCAAGACCGGCGTGATCCTGCTCGGCGCGCTCTACAGCGCGACCGAACTGGCGCAACTGGGCGCGATATCGGTGCTGTTGATCGGCTTCTTCGTGCTCGGCTCGATCGGCGTGGTGCTCTACATGGGCAGGCGCATGAACACCGGCAACTCGATGACGGCGGTGCTGGCCTCGGGCGTCGGCGTCTGCGGCGTCTCGGCCGCGGTGGCGGCGTCCCCGGTGGTCAATGCCAAGGCCGGCGAGATCGCCTACACCATCGGCACCATCCTGGTCTGGGGCGTCGGCTGCATGTTCCTGTTCCCGACCATCGGCCATCTGCTCGGCATGGGCCCGGTGCAATTCGGCGCCTGGGCCGGCACCGGCATCCTCAACTCGGCGCAGGTCGCCGGCGCGGCACTGGCCTTCGACCCGCACGGCATCGAGACGCTGAAGGTCGCCGAGATCTTCAACATCACCCGCGTGCTGTTCCTGCCCATCGTCGTGCTCTGGCTCGCCACCTGGTATGTCAAGCATGAGGTCGGCGCCGAGAAGGTCGACCTGCGCAAGGTGCTGTTCGCCAAGTTTCCGCTGTTCGTGCTCGGCTTCATCCTGATGTTCCTGCTGTCGACCCTGGGCGCCTTCACGCCGTCCGGCCATTACCAGGGCAAGTACTTCAGCAGCGAGCAGATCAAGGAGGACAAGCTGCTCAAGGGCAAGGAGACCAAGGCCATCGAAGCCGAGCTGACGCGCCTCAAGGAACCCGCCGGCGCCAAGCAATTGCAGGATTTCTTCACTGAGAAGGCGATCAACATCGGCCAGCGCCACGCCACCCCGGAAGACGCCTACAAGGGCCTGACCGAGCTGATCGCCAACCGCAAGGTGTCCACCCGCGAGCAGGAAACGCTGCTCAAGGCCGTCGGCAAGATGAAGGGGCTGGATGCGGTCGCCGCGAACGCGATCGACAAGGCCAGCAAGGCGGCCTATCACAGCTCGAAGACCATCGGCGCCTTCCGCGACTGGCTGGCCTGGCTGTTCGCCTTCGGCCTGATCGGCCTCGGCATGCAGATCACCATGGCCGCGCTGAAGCAGGCCGGCGGCACACCGCTGATCATCGGCGGCGTGGTCGGCACGATCAAGGCGGTCGGCTCGCTGATCGTGGTACTGCTGTTCGTCAAAGAGTTCATTTAAGGAGAACATCATGTCGGAACAAAAGTTCGAGCGCGGCACCAGCCTGTCGATTTTCGTCAGCGACCGCAGGGAAGACATCGGTTCCCTGATCTTCGCCCTGCTGATCGCCATCGGCATCGTGGTGTTCGTCGGCCAGTAAGCGACTTGCTGCCGCCATAAACCGTCCCGCCCCGCCCGCATGCTTGTCGGGTGGGCGGGCGTCGTCGCCCAGCACGACGGAAACAGCAGCCACGGAAAATCAGCCATGAAAGCACCCCTGAAAATGCTGCTCTGCCACCACGGCAGCAGTGGCGCACGAGCCGCGGAAACCCTGGCCCATGAGGTCGCCGTGCCCGGCACCACCACCCTCGTCCATTGCCTGGTCGTGCCCGAACTCTGGGCAGGCATGCAGGGCGACGACTGGCTCAACAACGCCTCGACACGCGACGCCTTCGGCAATTACGTCGAGGGCATGCTCGAAAGCGACGCCAGGCGCGAGCTGGCCACCGTGGAGGCGGGCTGCAGGGAACGCGGACTGGCCTACGAGTCGATCATGCGCTTCGGCAATCCGGCCGAAACCGCGCTCGCCGTGGCCGCCGAAGTCGGCGCCGATCTGGTGGTCATCGGTGCGCCGCGGCGCAAGGGCGAGCAGGGCCTGAACTCGCGCATGGAACTCGAAAAACTGGTGCGCGGCCTGGGCTGCCCATTGCTGATCGCCGCCCATCCTTGAGCGAAGAATCCGCAGCAGCCGGCACGGCAGCGGCGCAGCAGGATCAGGTCCGCGCCGAGACCCGGCTGCCGCTTCCTGCCGCGGCCGTGTTCGAATTCGTCGCCGACATCGAGCGCCTGCTGCGCCTCAATCCCCATCTCGCCATCGAAACCTGGCAGTGCGCGCCGGACGGCGTCCGCTTCGCGGCGCAGAACGAAACCAGCGGACGGCGCTGCGAGACGACGATCCGCATCGAGACGACGCCGGCAAGGCGCAGCATAGTGCTGACTTATGCCGGCGGCCTCAAGCAGGCGACCACGCTGGCGGTGGAGGCGGCGGATGGCGACGGCTGCCTTCTCGTCGTCACCGAGCACTACCCGATCATCATGGACGCGCAGGATCCGCGCGTCGCCGACGTCGATCGCAGCCTGGTGCCCTGGGTCGACGCGATCCGCCGCCACCTGCTC
Organism: Rhodocyclales bacterium; assembly: GCA_016192435.1. Taxonomy (GTDB): domain Bacteria; phylum Pseudomonadota; class Gammaproteobacteria; order Burkholderiales; family Rhodocyclaceae; genus Sulfuritalea. Next base: position 12,016 of record JACPUD010000042.1, read on the forward strand.
GGCCGCCGGCGCTGGGGCCGCCTGCCCGGCTGGCGCTGGTGGCACGAAAGCTTCATGCCCGGCATGGCGCCGCGCCAGCGCCGCATCGTGCGCATGATCGTCTGGGTCGGCGTGCTCGAATTCGTCGTATTCGTTTTCGTCGCGGCGATTTTCTGGGCGGAACGCCAGGGCGGCTGAGTTTCGCCGTGCCGCCAGCGCCAACTCTTGCGGCCGTCGGCGGGCGCGAAGACCGGCGTGCAAATCCGGTATCCTGTGCGCCCCGAAACCAAGCCGGAGATCGCAGCATGGCCATGGACCACATCGACTACTTCATACACGGCGACGACATGCAGTTCGTCGAAATCGAGCTCGATCCGGGCGAGGCCGCGATCGGCGAGGCCGGCAGCATGATGTACATGGAGGACGGCATCACCATGGACACCGTGTTCGGCGACGCCTCGGCGCAGCAGTCCGGCCTGTTCGGCAAGCTGGTCGGCGCCGGCAAGCGGCTGATCACCGGCGAATCGCTGTTCACCACGGTCTACACCCACCAGGGCCAGGGCAAGAAGCGCGTCGCCTTCGCCGCACCCTACGCCGGCAAGATCATCGCCTTCGACCTGAAGAAATACGGCGGCACCATGATCTGCCAGAAGGATGCCTTCCTCTGCGCGGCCAAGGGCGTCTCGCTCGGCATCGCCTTCCAGAGGAAACTCGGCACCGGCTTCTTCGGCGGCGAGGGCTTCATCATGCAGAAGCTCGACGGCGACGGCATGGCCTTCGCGCATTCCGGCGGCACCGTGATCGAACGCCAGCTGGGGCCCGGCGAAGTCCTGCGCGTGGATACCGGCTGCGTGGTGGCCTACACGCCGAACGTGGATTTCGACATCCAGTTCGTCGGCGGCATCAAGACCGCGCTGTTCGGCGGCGAGGGCCTGTTCTTCGCCGTGCTGCGCGGCCCCGGCACGGTCTGGCTGCAGTCGCTGCCCTTCGCCCGCCTCGCCTCGCGGATTTTCGCCGCGGCGCCGGTGAGGAAGGGCGGCGGCGGCTCGGGCGGCGAGCAGGGCGGCATCCTCGGCAGCATTTTCAACGGCGACGACTAGGGAATCGCGATTGGATCGCTTGCCGTCCGCCTTGAATGCGTCTGGAATTGATCGGCACAAGGCTGCGCCAGACGGTAAACCTCTTGCAGGTTGGCCGCGATCGCGTCGTAGATGCTGAGATCGAGTTGATCTTCCTCGCGCAGCAGGCGCAAGTGATCGAGCACGGCGGGGGCCGGCAGCGCATTGCGATAGGGACGGTCCTGCGCCAGCGCCTGGAATATGTCGGCCGCCCGCAGAATCCGGGCCTGGAACGGAATCTCGTCCCGGGTCAGGCGGAACGGATAGCCCTCGCCGTCGGGCATTTCATGATGATAGGAAGCCCATAGCGCGATGTCCTCGAAGCCCGGGATGCGCGCCAGGATCCGGTAGGTCTCGTAGGCGTGGCTGGTGATTTGCCGGCGCTCGCGGCTGGTCAGCGGTCCGGGCTTGTCGAGCACGGCATCCGGAATCCGCAATTTTCCCAGGTCGTGCAAATAGCCCGCCAGCTCCAGCTTGGCGCAGTCGTCGTGATCGAGCCTGCAACTCTCGCCGAGTATGCCGCAGAGATAAGCCGCGACGCGCGCCACGCCCTGCGAGTGATCCACCGTGAAGTGGCTCTTGGCGTCGACCACATGGGAAAACAGCGCCGCCACGCCGAGCAGGGTCTCGATGCCGGTCTCCTCCTGCCGCGCGCTGCGGGAAATGCGCGCCATGTACTCCGCCACCGGTCCGGTTTCGAGGCCAAGCCAGAATGCCTCCTTGCGCGAGACGCTGACGAAGGCCGCGACCAGTTCCGGGTCGAACATGCTACCGGCCTGTTCGAGCACTTTGGCGCGTATCGCCGGCACCCCCTCCAGCAATTCGTCATTGAGGATGGCCGCCCCGGCCAGGACATCGACGCGATCGGCCAGGAAAATCAGGTTGGCGATCCGTTCGGTCTTGCCGTAGCGATCCTTGAGTTCGGCCCAATGCGTGTGGTGCAGGCGGATTGCCGGCGCCAGGTGCGCCAGAGGCGGGAACTTCGACAGCAGAAATGCGCCAAGCTTGGCGTGCGTCTGCGACCCTATCCAGTCGAATTCCTCGACCAATTGCCGATGCAGGTCGGAGGTCGAAACGCCGATGTCATGGAGCAGGCAGGCATCGAAGACCATTTCCCGGTCTTCCTGCGACCAGCCCAGCTCGCGCAGGATTTCCACCGCCATGATGCCGACGCGCTTGCCGTGATGCACGTCGTCGATGCCCACCAGGTCCAATGAGTCGGAAAGCGCGTGGACGACGCTGCGGAAATTGACGAACAGGGGCATGGGAAAAACAGCGGACTCGGGAAGGCGACGAATGCACGGCATTTTACTCCTCCGCGCCCAGCCACGACGCGCATGAATGCCTGCGCCGCGGCCCTTGGCAGCCTTCGCCTCGATTTTCTTGACAGCTTAAGCGGAAAATCCCTAGTATGACTTTAGAAATAATACTAAAACCCCTGCAGAAACAGGATTATGAATTTCGACGACGCTATGGCGGCCCATGTCATATGGAAGCTGCGCCTGACCCGAATGATCGAGGACGCCGCCGGCGGCGATCTTGAAAGCGTCGCCGCCGGCGACGATGACATGTGCCCGTTCGGCAAATGGATCCACGGCGAGGGCACGCAATACCAGGCGACGCCCGCCTACCAAGACGTGTTGAGCAAGCATGTCCACTTCCACGCCTGCGCCGCCGAGGTGTTGCGCAAGGCCGAACAAGGCGACATGGCCGCGGCCATGAAGACCCTGGACGGCGCTTTCGAGGCCGCATCCCGGCAACTGGTGCATGCGGTGGTGGAACTCAAGGCGGCAGCGCAGAAGATTCCACATCCCTAGTCACGGCTGCGCCATCGGCGCGATCAGGCGGCGGCGGCCGGGAGCAGACGACATGCAGTGCCGCCCCTTGCTGCGGCTGGGCCACAATCCGCGCAGGATGCAGCCAGGGAGGCGAAGTGCGATGAGCGGACATGCTGCAGGAGCGGAAGGCCTGCGGGCAGCGGAAGGTGGAGATGGGGAAACAATCCCATTTTGAATGGCCGGAAGCTGGCGGTCGATTCCTGCCGCACACGATGCCAAGCCGGGCGCGCGCGGAACCTTCTTGGCCAGGCACGAATACGGCCGGACTGATGCTGAGGAACCTGGTCAGTTTCCCCGCCAGGGTCGCGCTGATCTTTCGCTTGCCGGCGAGAATCGCCGAAAGCCTGCCATTCGGGAACGCGTTTCTGCAACTCGTGACGCCACCGAACCAAGATCGGCGATTGACGGCTACACCCGGCATCAGGCACACTCGATCAAGGCCGGCTGGATTTCCTGTCCTTCACGAGGAGCCCGCAGTAAATGGAGCAAGTTGCTGAAGTCGGTATAGAAAAGTACGAAATCATCCGGGAGCTCGGCAGGGGCGCGACGAGCATTGTTTATCTCGCCCATGACACCTTCAACGATCGCGAAGTCGCGATCAAGGTCTTCAAACCCGAAATCCTGTCCGACCCCGAACACGGCAATACCTACCGCAAGTTGATCGCCAATGAGGCTGCCCTGGCGGGGCGCCTCAACCACCCGCACATCGTCGGCATCTACGACGCGCTGCTGGGCCACGACGAAGGCTATATCGTCATGGAATACGTGCAAGGCGAGACGCTCGAAAAGTACGGCCACGTCGAGCACCTGCTGCCCGTGGACAAGGTGATCGAGATCGCCTTCAAGTGCGCCCTGGCGCTCGATTTTGCAAGCCGCAACGGCATCATCCATCGCGACATCAAGCCCGCGAACATCATGCTTTGCGAGAATGGCGCAGTAAAGATCGCCGACTTCGGCGCCGCGATCCTGGCGAAGAACGACGAGACGCAGCTGACCGGGGTCGGCTCGCCTGCCTATATGTCGCCGGAGCAGGTCAGGAACGACAACCTCACCTACCAGACCGACATCTATTCCCTCGGCGTGGTGATGTACAGGCTGCTCACCGGCCGCCTACCCTTCGAAGCCGACACCAACTACGGGCTGACCCACAAGATACTGAACGAAGACGCGCCCAGCATCCGCATCCACCGCCCGGCGCTGTCGGCACGGCTGGCCGACATCGTCACCAAGGCATTGCGCCGCAACACGCCGGAGCGGCATGCCAACTGGCGCGAGTTCACCGAAGACCTGTCGACCATCGCGGAACTGGATCTGCCACAGGAAGCCGATTCCGAGACCCAGCGCTTCAACATGCTGAAGGCACTGCCGTTCTTTCAGGACTTCAGCGAAATCGAGCTCTGGGAAGTACTGCGCATCAGCATCTGGGGGCGCGTGCCATCCGGCACCTTTCTGGTCGACGAGGGGACCACCGGTAACTTCTTCTTTGTCATCGCCGATGGCAGCGTGGGCGTGATCAAGGGCAACAAGAAGCTGAGCACGCTGGGCAAGGGGCACTGTTTTGGCGAGATGTGCTACATCCGGCAGGGCGCACTGACGCGCACCGCCACCATCGTGGCCGACACGCCCGTCACCCTGTTCAAGATCAAGGCCGACTCCCTGCACAAGGCGTCGGAAAACTGCCAGCTGCGGTTCAACCGCTCGTTCATGAACATCCTGGTCGACCGGCTGGCACAGGCGACCAGCGAACTGGCCACGGTGTACTGAGGCCGCGCCGGTCGACGGCTAGCGGCCGATCTTGGCGTCGAGGTAGGCCTTGATCTCGAGGAACTTCTCTTCCTCGCGCTTGACGAACTCGACAGTGCAATCGTCCAGGCCAGCCAGCATGAAGCCTTCGCTCGATTCCGGCAGGACGATCGTGATGTGGCCCGCCAGCAGCGTGCCGGCCGGCTTGAGCTGGATCGAGGCGATCGTGTCGATGGGAATGTACTTGTCGCCCTTGATGCCTTCCAGCAGGTCGCCCTTGAGGCTCTGCAACAGCACCTTGACGCCCATCTTGCGCTTGATCACGACCTCCTTGTCATAGACCTCGAGGCGGTCGCCGGTTTTTGACTCGGCGCTCATCAGGACGCCCGGCGCGGTGGCATAGCCCATCTTGCAGGAAGGGCATCTGTCCTCCGGCGCCTTGGCGTCCTTGGGCTGCCGCTGGTAGGCGCAGTGGGGGCATTGGCTCGGCGCCAGGGGTTCGCCGGCTGCCTTCGGCGCGGTCGTCCGCGGCGGTTGCGGCATCCGTTCCTGTGTGCCGGATTCGCGCGCCTGGACCTTGGGCGCCGGCGGGACGGAATCTCCGCGCTTGAGGTCTTCCTCGACGAAGCGAAGTTGACAGCTACCGACCGCAATCAGGTCCTCGTCGCTCAGCAGCAGCCTGGTGATTTTCCTGTCGTGCACGAAGGTGCCATTTGCGCTGCCAAGGTCTTCGATGACGTAGAGATCGCCACAGCGGGTGATTACCGCATGCTCGTTGTCGGCATTGACGTTGTCGAGGGGAATCTCATTGGACGCCTTGCTGCCGATGACCATCCGATCCTTGTTGATCGGAAATTCCCCGAGTAACTGACCATTCGTGTTAGCAACCAGCTTCGGCATGTCGCTTCCCTCGAGAATTCAGATCCCCAATGGTGCAAGCATAGCGCAAGGACCGGCGATGCGGAGATGCGCCTGAAGTCGCCGGCCTGCAGGCGTATGAGTCCATAAAGAGGAGATAACAATGAAACCGCGTACCCTGTTCATCGGCTAGCCGCCACCACATTTTCCACGATTGCGATGACCCAGGCGTCAATCGGCCAGGCTCCGCTGCCCAAGCTGGCCGCCAAGCGCACCTCCCGAGCCCCCCACGCGGCCCCTGATCGGGGCTCTCGGTGGGCCATGCGCCGTGCTGCCAGCGCCAACTCTTGGCGCTCCCTCTCGGTCGCCCAACCCCGGATCGAAACACCGCCTTTCCCCAACCGGGAGAAGGGGCTATATTTCCTGCATAAGGAGTGAGGGAGGCATGGACACTTCACCGATCATCCGCAAGACCGCGGCGGATTTGCGCCTTGCGCCCAACTTTGCCGACTACGAAGGCGAGCGTCGGCGCTTTTCCTGGGAGGGCGTCGGCCGCGAGTTGGCAGCTCAGCCCGGCGGCGCGCTGAACATCGCCTGGCAGGCGGTGGATCGCCATGCGACAGGCGCCTTACGCGACAAGATCGCGTTCCGCTTTCTGGCGCGCGGCAAGCCGCCGCGCGATGTCGGCTTCGGCGAGCTGGCGCGGCTCACCAGCCGCTTCGCCAACGTGCTGGCCGGGCTCGGCGTCGCCCGCGGCGAGCGGGTGTTCGTGCTGGCCGGGCGCATTCCGGAACTCTATGTCGCGGTGCTCGGCGGCCTCAGGCATGGCGCGGTGGTTTCGCCGCTGTTCTCCGCCTTCGGCCCGGAGCCGATCGCGACGCGGGTGAATCTCGGCGCGGGCCGCGTGCTGGTAACCACCGACATGCTGTACGAGCGCAAGGTGGCGAAGTGGCGCGACAAGATGCCGACGCTGCAACATGTGCTGCTGGTGGCCGAGGATGGCGGCGGCAGCAACATCCCCGGCACGCTCGATCTAGCCGCGCTGATGGCGGCCGCGAGCGACGAATCCGCGGTGGCGGCGACCGGCGCCGAGGACATGTCGCTGCTGCATTTCACCAGCGGCACCACCGGCACGCCGAAGGGCGCCGTGCATGTGCATGGCGCGGTCGCCACGCACTGGGCGACCGGCCGCTACGCGCTGGATCTCCATGCCGACGACATCTACTGGTGCACCGCCGACCCGGGCTGGGTCACCGGCACCTCCTACGGCATCATCGCGCCGCTCTTGCATGGCGTGAGCTCGATCATCGACGCCGAGGAATTCGACGCCGAGCGCTGGTATGGCCTGCTGCAGGATGAAGGCGTGACGGTCTGGTACACGGCGCCGACGGCGATCCGCATGCTGATGAAGGCCGGCGCCGGGATTCCGCGCAAATACCGCTTGCCGCGGCTGCGTTTCATCGCCAGCGTCGGCGAGCCGCTGAACCCCGAGGCGGTGCGCTGGGGCAAGGACGTGCTGGGCTTGCCGATCCACGACAACTGGTGGCAGACCGAGACCGGCGGCATCATGATCGCCAACACGCCAGCCTTCGACATCAAGCCCGGCTCAATGGGCCGGCCGCTGCCCGGCATCGATGCCGCGATCATGCGCCGCGGGGAAGACGGCCGGGTGACGCCGGTCGAGCAGCCCGGGGTGGAGGGCGAGCTGGCCCTGAAGCGCGGCTGGCCGTCGATGTTCCGCGCCTACCTCAACAACGAGGAGCGTTACCGCAAGTGCTTCGCCGGCGAAAACAACGAGTGGTACCTGAGCGGCGACCTGGCGCAGCGCGATGCCGACGGCTACTACTGGTTCGTCGGCCGCGCC
>JACPUD010000063.1 GCA_016192435.1 Rhodocyclales bacterium
CCGCAACGCGGTGATCGAATCGGAAGTGGCGATATTTCTCGCCACGCTGCTGCTGCAGCGTTACCCGGCGGCGCTGGCCGAGCGCTATGGCTTCGCCACCGCAGGCATGGACGGCGTCGGCGTGGTCGAGGCCGTGGCGAAAAAGCGCGGCTGCATCGTCAAGGGCCGCCGCGGCGGCGAGCTCGACCTGGAAAAGGCTGCCATGATCCTGCTCACCGACTACCGCGCCGGCAAGCTCGGCCGCGTCAGCCTGGAAACCCCCGCCAGCCGCGCCGCGATGCTCGCAGCGGCAACAGTCGATTCGAGCGCCGCCGGCACCCGGGCAGCAGCGAATCCGGGCTGAAGCTCGCAGCGCCGCCAGGCACGCCGGCGGCATAATAACCTTGATAATATTATGGTTGTCCCGTACAGTTCGACCTCGAATTAACTTGATCCTGATCAATTTTGCAGCGACCTCCCGAGCACCGGGAAAGGCCGCGCCACGAGGAAGATGGTTCATGGAAGGCGTCAAGGGACGATGAGTCCTTGGGAAACGGGGAATCCTTTGCCTGCGGGACGTATCCGTGCGCCCGGAATTCGGCAATGGCTGGTGCTGGCCCCGCTCCTGGTCGGACTCTGTGCCTGCGCGCCGGTTGCCACCAAGCAGACCAAGGCTGCCGCCCCGCAAAACCTGCTGTGGCCCCCGCCGCCGGATCTGCCGCGCTTCGAATTCGAAACCGTCCTCCAGTCCGCCACCGACATCACGGTGGAAAGCGACGCCGAGCGCTGGCAGCGCTCGATCCAGGGCATGCGTCCGCTCAGCGATGGGCTGGTGCTCGACAAGCCCTCGGCGATCGCCAGCCGGGCCGGCCGCGTCTATGTCGCGGAACCCTCGGCCGCCGCCATCACGGTCTTCGATGCGGCGCGCAAGCGGCTGTTCCGCTTCGGCCTGCGCGAACCCAATATCCTGAAACGTCCCCAGGCCCTCGCCCTCGACAACGAGGGCAAGGTCTATGTGCTCGACCCGTCTTTGCGCAAGGTGATGGTGTTCGACGCCATCGGGCTGTTCGTCCACGCGATCGCCCTGGGACGCAAGTTCACCAATCCCGTGGGCCTTGCGGTGCAGGGCGACGGCAAGACCATCTATGTGGTGGATCGCGGCAATGTCGAGCAGGACGACCACAAGGTGGTGGCGCTCGCGCCCGATGGCAGCGAACGCTTCCGCCTCGGCCCGCGCGGCAAGGCGCCCGGGCAGTTCAATATTCCGCTGGCGGCCACGGTCGCCGCCGACGGCACGCTCTACGTCGTCGATTCGGGAAATTTCCGGATCCAGGCATTCGGCGCCAAGGGCGAATTCAAGTTCCAGTTCGGCGGGGCGGGAACCGGGATCGGCCTGTTTTCGCGCCCGCGCGCCATCTCCCTGGACGGCGACGGCAATATCTATGTCGGCGACGGCGGTTTCAACAATGTGCAGATATTCAACCCCACCGGCCAGTTGCTGATGCCCCTGGGCCGCTTGAGCCGCGACCCCGGCCCGGGCAACTACGCCCTGCTTGCAGGCATCGCCATCGATGAAACCGGGCGCCTGTATGTGCTGGATCAGTACTTCAAGAAAATCGAAGTGTTTCGCTGGCTGGGCGAAGATGAAGCGCGCCTGAAGTTGGCAGCGCGCAAGCAGCGTCCAAGCTAGACCGCCGCACCGAGGAGGAAGAAATCATGATGCGCAACGCAATGCCTGTTTCGAATCGATCCGGCCGACGCAACGCGCCACGCCGCATCTCAATGCTCGCGGCACTTTACCTCGCCGGCCTGGTCCTGCTCGGCCTTGGCGCCGACGACAGCAGCGCCGACGGTGACCTGACCAGCAAGTTTTCCAATCAGGACAGTATCCGCAACACCCGGCACAACCTGACGCAGCGCCAGGCCGCGGGCGGACCGTCGGGGGTCAATATGGACCCCTACCGTAACGACTATGGCGAGATCTGCGTCTACTGCCACACCCCCCACGCCGCCAACACCAATGTCGGGGCGCCGCTGTGGAACCGCGCCATTCCGAATACCACCTACACCGTCTACAGTTCCAACAGCATGAGCCAGACGGCATCCCAGCCGGGAGCGGCCTCGCTGGTGTGCCTGTCCTGCCATGACGGCCAGCAGGCGGTGGATGCGATCATGAACATGCCGGGCTCGGGACGCTACAGCGCCACGCCAAACGCCGGCTCGCCAGTCGGCAATACGTTTCTGAACGGTTGGACCAATCCTAGCGGCCCGGACGCGACTGCGCACGCGGCGCTGAAACAGGGCGAATGCCTCGCCTGCCATGCGCCGGGGAGCATGGTCGGCGCCGGCGCCGCCGACTTCACTGTAGCGGCCATCAGCACCGACCTGCGCGACGATCACCCGGTCGGGGTCAAATACCCCAGCGTAAACGGCGACGGCACCGACTGGAAAACGCCGGGCGGCAGCGTCACGGGTGCGAAGTTCTTCGACGACGACGCCGACAACCGCATGGACAAGGGCGAAATCCGCCTGTACGGCAACGGCGCCGACGCATCGGTCGAATGCGGCTCCTGTCACGATCCCCACGGCGTCACCAACGGCTCGCTGTTCAACACCACCTTCCTGCGCAAGCCGCGCGCCACAGTCTGCCTCTCCTGTCACACCAAATAGCTTCCGCTATTTCCTGAGCCGGCGCAAAGCCGGAAGGATCGCTGCACATCATTCCGCAGTGCAGCATTTGAATTCCCGTTGCAATGCCAAGCTCACCCCGCGGCAATTCGCCGCCATCCGCCGCAGGGCTGAGGCCCCGCAGCGCTTGAACGGAACGAAGAGACGCTGGCAGCACTCAAAAAATCGTTTACAGCCCATCCCACAATCAGTATCATCTATCGTGTATTACAGAACTAAGTTCCGCTAAGCAGAACACGATGATACAGCCACCGGGGCCAGGACCAGGACCGGACTACACACAGGAGGACACATCCATGAAGAGCAGCTTCGTCAAACGCCTCACCCTTGCCGCGAGCCTCATGCTGATCGGCGGCAGCGCCGCCGCCCAGGTCAAGATCGCCTACATCGACCCGCTGTCCGGACCCTTTGCCAACGTCGGCGACGCCGGCCTCAAGGGCTTCAAGGAAGCCGCCGAAATCCTGGTCAACCAGAAGGGCGGCATCATGGGCCAGAAGCTCGAGTTCGTCGGTTTCGACAACAAGGGCAGCCCCCAGGAAAGCCAGATCCAGCTCAAGGCCGCGATCGACCAGGGCTTCCGCTTCATCACCCAGGGCAACGGCTCCGGCGCCGCACATTCGCTGATCGACGCGGTGAACAAGTGGAACGCGCGCAACCCGGACAAGACGGTGCTGTTCTTCAATTACGCCGCGGTCGATCCGACGCTGACCAACGAGAAATGCAGCTTCTGGCATTTCCGTTTCGACGCCAACACCGAAATGAAGATGGAAGCGATCAGCAACTTCATGGAGAAGGACAAGAAGATCAAGAAGGTCTTCATCATCGGCCAGGACTATGCCCACGGCCACCAGGTGGCGAAGTACACCAAGGAAATGCTGGCCAAGAAGCGCAAGGACATCAAGATCGTCGGCGAAGACCTGCATCCGATCGGCCGCGTCAAGGACTTCGCCCCCTACATCGCCAAGATCAAGAAATCCGGCGCCGACACCGTGATGACCGGCAACTGGGGCAACGACCTCTCGCTGCTGATCAAGGCGGCGAAGGACGCCGGCCTCAAGGCGCGCTTCTTCACCTACTACGCGGGCGGCCTCGGCACGCCGCAGGCGATGGGCGCCGCGGGCGAGAACCAGGTGCTACAGCTCACCGAGTGGCACATGAACGTGCCGACCAAGAACACCGAGAAGTTCGCCCTCGACTTCAACAAGAAGTACCCCGGCATCTGGTTCTACTACCTGCGCGTCAACAACATGGTCGAGATGGTGGCCAAGGCGATGAATACCGCCAAGTCGACCGATCCCAAGGCCGTGGCCCTGGCGCTGGAAGACATGCGCTTCCAGAACGACACGGGCGAGGTCTGGATGCGCAAGAGCGACCACCAGGCCATGCAGCCGCTGTATATCTCGATCTTCAGCAAAAAGGATGGCAAGACGGTCAAGCATGATTCCGAAGGCACCGGTTACGGCTGGAAGACCCTGGCGACCATCTCGCAGCGCGATTCGCAGCTGCCGACCTCCTGCATCATGGAACGCCCGTAAGCCAGGCTTCCATCTGAGGCAAACCCGGAGGCAGGGCATCCCCTGCCTCCGGTTCCTTTCCAAGCCCTGCACAACACTCGCATAAGCCAGCGGAGGTCCAGTGGAATTTGTCGTCATATCGCTGCTGAACGGCATCACCTACGGCCTGCTGCTGTTCATGCTGTCTTCCGGGCTGACGCTGATTTTCAGCATGATGGGCATCCTCAATTTCGCCCATGCCAGTTTCTACATGCTGGGCGCCTATTTCGCCTACCAGATCAGCACCTGGATCGGCTTCTGGCCCGGCCTCCTGGTCGCGCCCCTGCTGGTCGGCGCGGTCGGCGCGGCGGTCGAGCGCTACGGCCTGCGCCGCGCGCACAGGTTCGGCCACGTCGCCGAACTGCTGTTCACCTTCGGCCTGGCCTTCCTGGTCGAAGAAATCGTGCATCTGATCTGGGGCAAGGTGGCGGTCGACTACCGGATTCCGGAGGAACTCGACGGCACGCTGTTTTCGCTGTTCGATACAGACTTCCCGATCTACAAGGGCTTCATGATGCTGATCTCGGTCGGCATGCTGGTCGCCCTCTATGCCCTGCTGACCCGCACCCGCATCGGCCTCATCATCCAGGCCGCGCTGACCAAGCCCGACATGGTCGAAGCCCTGGGCCACAACGTGCCGCGCATCTTCATGCTGGTGTTCGGCGGCGGCACCGCGCTGGCCGGACTGGCCGGCGTCATCGGCGGCAATGCCTTCGTCACCGAGCCGGGCATGGCGGCGGCGGTCGGCAGCATCGTCTTCGTCGTGGTCGTGGTCGGCGGCCTGGGATCGCTGGGCGGCGCCTTCGTCGCCTCGCTCTTGATCGGCTGCATCCAGACCTTCTCGGTGGCGATGACGCTGTCCATCACCGATGTCTTCGCCGTGGTCGGCATCGCGCTGCCCGAAGGTTCGCAGGTGGCGCGCCTGACCATCACCCAACTGGCGCCGGTGCTGCCCTACATGCTGATGGTGGCGATCCTGATCTTCCGCCCGCGCGGCCTGATGGGAGCGCGCGAGTCATGAACAGCGTCATATTTCCGCGCGGCCGCCTGTTGCTCTGGGGCGGCGGCCTGGCCCTCGCGATTGCCCTGCCGCTGCTGTTCAAGAGCGGCTTCATGGTCTCGCTGCTATGCCAGATGGGCATCATGGTGGTATTCGCGCTGTCCTACAACATGCTGCTGGGCCAGACCGGGCTGCTCTCCTTCGGCCATGCCGTGTATTACGGCCTCGGCGCCTTCATCACCATGCACACGCTGAACCTGATCGGCAAGGACGGCAGCCCGCTGCTGGTGGCCCTGCTGCCGCTGGTCGGCGGCCTGGCCGGAATGCTGGCGGGCGTCGTACTCGGCTATGTGACGACCAAGAAAGCCGGCACCACCTTCGCCATGATCTCGCTCGGCATCGGCGAACTGGTCGCCGCCTGCGCGCTGATGTTCCCCGGCTTTTTCGGCGGCGAGGGCGGCGTTTCCGGCAACCGGGTGATCGGCAAGGAAAGCTTCCTCGGCTTCACCTGGGGACCGCAGGTCGAGATGTACGGCCTGATCGTGCTCTGGGCCTTCCTTGCCACGGTCGCCATGTTCGCCCTGACGCAGACGCCGCTGGGACGCATGGCCAATGCGGTGCGCGACAATCCGGAGCGCGCCGAGTTCGTCGGCTACGACACGCAGCGCGTGCGCTACCTGATGCTGATCCTCTCGGGCCTGTTCGCCGGCATCGCCGGCGGCCTCACGGCGCTCAACTACGAAATCGTCACCGCGGAAACCCTCAACGCGCACACCTCTGGCGTGGTGCTGTTGATGACCTTCGTCGGCGGCATCGGCTTCTTTTACGGACCGATCATCGGCGCAATACTCATCACCGTAATGCAGATCGTGATCGGCGGGCTGACCCACGCCTGGCTGCTCTACTTCGGCCTGTTCTTCCTCTTCATGGTGCTGATGGCGCCGGGCGGCATCGCCAGCCTGATCGCGGTGCAGCACAAGCTGTGGCAGGCCGGCCTGCTGGGCCGCATGCTGCCGCATTACCTGGCCACGGCGTTGCCGACGCTGGTGCTCCTGGCCGGCCTGGTCGGACTCATCGAAATGGGCTATGCGCTGCTGGCCGGCGAAGGAGTTGGCGCTGGCGACACGGCGACCAAGGTCATGGGCATGGAAATGCAATTGAATGCGCCCGGACCCTGGGCAGCCGCGCTGGGCGTGGCCGCGCTGGGCCTCGCGCTGACGCGCTGGATCGGCGGCCGCACCCGTGTGGCCTGGAATGCGACGCTGTCCACCCTGCATGGAGACAAGGCATGAGCGCCGTGCGCAGGGCCGCCCCAAGCCGGCGCCAGCCAACAACCCGGAGGCTGCGTCAGCAGCCGAACCTATGTCACCCCTGCCCACTGGGCGGGGGCTGGGGGGTGGGCAGATGAATTCGCCGGCAATCCGCGTCAGCGGCCTCAAAAAGAACTTCGGCGCCAGCGAAATCATTCGCGGCGTCGATCTCGACATCCAGCGCGGCGAGCGCCACGCCATCATCGGTCCCAACGGCGCCGGCAAGTCCACGCTGTTCCACCTGATCAGCGCGCGCCTGCCGGTGACCGCCGGCGCCATCGAACTCAAGGGCGAGAACGTGGTCGGCTTGAAGCCCTTCGAGATCGCGCGCCGCGGCCTCTCGCGCAGCTTCCAGATCACCAACATCTTCCACAACCTCTCGGTGTTCGAGAACCTGCGCTGCGCCGTGTTGTGGTCCTTAGGCTACCGCTATTCCTTCTGGCAGCGTCTGTCCGGACTCAAGGATGCGCGCCAGCGCGCCGAAGCCGTGATGGAGGAGATCGGCCTGAGCCGCCGCCGCGACACGCCGGCCGGCATCCTCTCCTACGCCGAACAGCGCGCGCTGGAAATCGGCATCACGATTGCCAGCGGCGCCGACGTGATCCTGCTCGACGAGCCCACGGCCGGGATGAGCAATACCGAGACCGAGGAAGCCGTGGCGATGATCCGCCGCGTCACCGAAGGCAAGACCCTGGTCATGGTCGAGCACGACATGGGCGTGGTGTTCGGCCTCGCCGACCGCATTTCGGTGCTGGTCTATGGCCAGATCATCGCCACCGACGCGCCCGCGGCGATCCGCTGCAACGCTGCGGTGCAGGAAGCCTATCTTGGAACCAGCCTGCATTCGGGAATCGCGTCATGACCCAGCCCATGCTCGAAGTTGCCGATCTGCATGCCTACTACGGCAAAAGCCATGTCCTGCATGGCGTCAATCTGCATGTCAATCCCGGCGAAATCGTCTGCCTGCTGGGCCGTAACGGCGTCGGCCGTTCGACCACGGCCAAGGCCGTGATGGGCCAGGTGCTGGCCAAGGGCGGCATCCGCTTCAAGGGCCAGGAAATCCTGGGGCTGAAGGCCTACGAGATCGCTCGCCGGGGGCTGGGCCTGGTGCCCGAGGACCGCTCGATCTTTCCCGACCTGACGGTCAGACAGAACCTGATGCTGGGCGTCAAGGACCCGCGCGCAGTGGGGCGCTGGAACATCGACGACATGTATGCGCTGTTCCCGCGCCTCAAGGAACGCGACGGCACGCCCGGCGGCGTGCTCTCCGGCGGCGAGCAGCAGATGCTGACGCTGTGCCGTACCCTGATGGGCGACCCGGACCTGATCATGATCGACGAACCGACCGAAGGCCTGGCGCCGAAGATCGTCGAGCAGGTCGGAATCTTCCTTGAGGAGATCAGGAAGCGCGGCATTTCGATCCTGCTGATCGAACAGAAGCTGGCCATCGCCCTCGACATTTCGGAACGCCTCTACCTGATGGGCCACGGCCGCATCGTGTTCGAAGGCACGCCGGCCGATCTCAAGAACAACGCGGCCATCCGCAAGGAATGGCTGGAAGTGTGAACCCCGATCATTTATGCAAGGAGCACCCATGAGCAGCGCCAACTACCAACTGCACGGCAGCACCGCCGTCATCAAACTCGACAACCCGCCGGTCAATGGCCTGGGCTACGAGCTGCGCCGCGGCATCGTCGCCGGCATCGACCAGGCGACCGCTGATCCCGCCGTCACGGCGGTGGTGCTGATCGGCTCCGACCGTGCCTTTTCCGGCGGTGCCGACATCCGCGAATTCGGCACGACGAAATCCTATGCCGAACCCAACCTGCTGACCGTGATCCGCGTCGTCGAGGCCTGCCCCAAACCCGTCGTCGCCGCCATCGGCGGTGTCTGCATGGGCGGCGGGCTGGAACTCACGCTGGGCTGCCACTTCCGCGTCGCGGTGGCCGGCGCTTCGATCGCCCTGCCGGAAATCAAGCTGGGCCTCTTGCCCGGCGCCGGCGGCACGCAGCGCATGCCGCGCATCATCGGCGTCGAGGCGGCGCTCAACCTGATCCTCTCCGGCAATCCGGTGCCTTCCGAAAAATTCAAGGGCACGCCGCTGTTCGATGAGTTCATCGAGGGCGACCTGCTCCAGGGCGCGCTGGCCTTTGCTGAAAAAGCCGTCGCCGAAAAGCGCCCGCTGAAGCGCATCCGCGACATCAGGATCGACTACCCGGGCCAGGACGCCTACTTCCAGTTCGCGCGCAACATGGTCAAGGGCGTCGCCGGCCCCTTCCCCGCGCCCTTCAAGTGCATCGACGCGGTGCAGGCCGCCGTGACCAAGCCCTTCGACGAGGGCATGAAAATCGAGCGCAGCTATTTCCTTGAACTCATGGGCACGCCGGAATCGCGCGCCCTGCGCCACGCCTTCAGCGGCGAGCGCGCCGCGTCGAAGATTCCCGACGTGCCCGACGACACCCCCGTGCGCAAGATCGCCAAGGTCGGCGTGATCGGCGCCGGCACCATGGGCGGCGGCATCACCATGAACTTCCTCAATGCCGGCATCCCCGTCACCATGCTGGAAATGCAGCAGGAAGCGCTGGACAAGGGCATCGCCACGATCCGCAAGAACTACGAAAACAGCATGAAGAAGGGCAAGCTGACCCAGGAGAAACTGGACCAGCGCATGAATCTCCTCAAGGGCACGCTGTCCTATGACGACTTCAAGGACGCCGACCTGATCATCGAGGCGGTGTTCGAGGAAATCGGCGTCAAGGAGGCCGTGTTCAAGCAACTCGATGCCATCGCCAAGCCCGGCGCGATCCTCGCCTCCAACACCTCGACGCTGGACGTGAACAAGATCGCCAACTTCACCCAGCGCCCGCAGGATGTCGTCGGCATGCACTTCTTCAGCCCGGCCAACGTCATGAAGCTGCTGGAAGTGGTGCGCGGCGCGGCGACCGCCAAGGACGTCATGGCCACGGTGATGCAGGTGGCGAAGAAGATCAGGAAGACCGCCGTGGTTTCCGGCGTCTGCGACGGCTTCATCGGCAACCGCATGATCGAGCACTACGGCCGCGTCGCCGGCTTCCTGCTGGAAGAAGGCGCAACGCCAGCGCAGGTCGACAAGGCGCTGGAAAAGTGGGGCATGGCGATGGGCCCGTTCCGCATGGGCGACCTCGCCGGCAACGACATCGGCTGGGCCATCCGCAAGCGCCGCTATGTCGAGAAGCCCTCGATCCGCTACGCCAAATTCGCCGACAAGCTTTGCGAGCAGGGCCGCTACGGGCAGAAGACCGGCAAGGGCTGGTACCTCTATGCACCTGGCAACCGCAAGGCGATTCCCGATCCCGAGGTCGACCAGATGCTGGAGGCCTACCGCAAGGAACTCGGCATCACGCCGCGCAAGATCAGCGACGCCGAAATCGTCCAGCGCTGCATCTATGCGCTGGTGAACGAAGGCGCGCGGATTCTGGAGGAAGGCATCGCCGCCCGCGCTTCCGACATCGACATGATCTACCTGACCGGATACGGCTTCCCGCTGTTCCGCGGCGGCCCGATGCTGTATGCCGACGAAGTCGGCCTCTACAACGTCGCGCGCAGCATGCAGGAGTTCGCCGCCAGTTCCGGCGACGCCTTCTGGGAGCCGGCACCGCTGATCGCCCGGCGCGTCGCCGAAGGCAAGCCCCTTACCGCCGCCTGAACCTGCCAAACCGAATTCTGGAGAATCACATGACTGATGCCGTTATCGTATCCACCGCCCGCACCGGACTGGCCAAGTCCTGGAAGGGCGCCTTCAACATGACTCATGGCGCCACGCTCGGCGCGCATTCGGTGAAACACGCCGTGGCCCGCGCCAAACTCGACCCGGCCGAGGTCGAGGACGTGCTGATGGGCTGCGCCACGCCGGAAGGTGCCACCGGCAGCAACATCGCGCGCCAGATCGCGCTGGCCGCCGGCCTGCCGGTGACGGTGCCGGGCGCCACGGTCAACCGCTTCTGCTCCTCGGGCCTGCAGACCATCGCCATGGCGGCGCAGCGCATCATCGCCGGCGAGTGCGACATCCTCGTCGCCGGCGGCGTCGAGAGCATTTCCTGCGTGCAGCAGGAAGCCAACCGCCACATGATCGCCGACCCGGCGCTGCTGAAAATCAAGCCGGAAATCTACTGGAACATGCTGCAAACCGCCGAGCAGGTCGCCAAGCGCTACAAGATCGCCAAGGAGCGCCAGGACGAGTACGGCGTGAACAGCCAGTTGCGCGCCGCCGCCGGCCAGGCCGCCGGCAAGTTCGCCGACGAGATCGTGCCGATGACGGTGACCATGGGCGTCGCCGACAAGGCCACCGGCGCACTGGGAACCCGCGAAGTCACGATTGCCGCCGACGAGGGCATCCGCCCCGACACGACGCTCGAAGGCGTCTCCAAGATCCGCTCGGCGGTTCCCGGCGGCGTCATCACCGCCGGCAACGCCAGCCAGTATTCCGACGGTTCCGCAGCCGTTGTGGTGATGAACGCCAAGCTCGCCGAACAGCGCGGCCTGGTGCCGCTGGGCATTTTCCGCGGCTTCGCCGTGGCCGGCTGCGAGCCCGACGAAATGGGCATCGGCCCGGTGTTCGCCGTGCCCAAGCTGCTCAAAAAGGCCGGCCTCACGGTCAAGGATATCGATCTCTGGGAACTCAACGAAGCCTTCGCCGTGCAGGTGCTCTACTGCGCCGACAAGCTGGGCATTCCGCTGGACAGGCTCAACGTCAACGGCGGCGCGATCGCCGTCGGCCACCCCTACGGCGTCTCCGGCACGCGCCTGACCGGCCATGCGCTGATCGAAGGCAAGCGGCGCGGCGCGAAACTCGTCGTCGTCACCATGTGCATCGGCGGCGGCCAGGGCGCTGCCGGCCTGTTCGAAGTCGTCTAAGGCGCCGCGCCGCCCGCAGGGCCGCCCCAAGGGCGGCGCAGTCAGCAACACGGAGCGGCGTAGCCGCGAACCATAGTCACCCCCTTCCTCGGGAAGGGGGCTGGGAGAAAGGTAAATCATGAGCGTAAAAGCGTTGTTTGACCTCACCGGCAAGGTCGCCATCATCACCGGCGGCTCGCGCGGCCTGGGCCTGCAGATGGCGGAGGCACTCGGTGAAATGGGCGCGAAGCTGGCCATCACCGCGCGCAAGGCCGACGAACTGGCGGAAGCCAAAGTCCACCTGGAAAAGCTCGGCATCGAGGTGCTCACCGTGACCAACGACCTTTCAAAGTTCGACCAGATCCCCGGTCTCGTCAGCACGGTGCTCGACCACTACGGCAAGATCGACATCCTGGTGAACAATGCCGGCGCCACCTGGGGGGCGCCGGCCGAGGACTATCCGAACGAAGCCTGGATGAAGGTGATCAACCTCAACGTCAATGGCATGTTCTTCCTGACCCGCGAAGTCGGCAAGCGCGCCTTCATCCCGCAGAAGTCGGGCAAGGTCATCGTCACGGCCTCGATCGCCGGGCTGCGCGGCAACCCGCCGGACATGCAGACCATCGCCTACAACACCAGCAAGGGCGCCGACGTCAATTTCGTGCGCGCGCTGGCCGCGGAATGGGGCAAGTACAACATCAACGTCAACGCCATCTGCCCCGGCTTTTTCCCCTCCAAGATGGCCAGCGGCATCATGGAAAAGCTCGGCGACCGGATCATCGCCGGCACCGCCCTGGGCCGCGTCGGCGGCGACGAGGACCTCAAGGGCGCGGTGGTCTTCCTCGCCTCCGAAGCCGGGCGCCACGTCACCGGACATTCGCTCGCCGTCGATGGCGGCAGCCTGAGTTTCTAGGTGTCGGACTTCTTCGGCCTCAAGGTGCCCTTCCTCAAGCATCTCGGCGTCAAGGCCGAGATGGCCGAAGGTGGGCGCTCGCGCATCTCGCTCGAACTGCGCCCGGAATTGATGAACAGCTTCGAGGTCTCGCACGGCGGCGTCATCATGACCATGCTCGACGTCGCCATGGCGGTCGCCGCGCGCACCGCGCACGAGCATGTCGGCGGCGTCATGACCATCGACATGTCGCTGAGTTTCATCCGCTCGGCCAAGGGCCGCATCGTCGCCGAGGGCCGGCTCTTGCGCGGCGGCAACTCGCTGCATTTCTGCGAGGGCGAGGCCTTCGACGAAAGCGGCGAGCTGGTGGCCAAGTCGCTGGGCACCTTCAAGCTGCGCCGCGAAACCCGCAGCAAGGCAGAATAGCTTCAGCAATCACCGTAGCGCCAGCGCCAACTCTTGCAAGCAAACCAATAATCGAAAGCTCCCCGCCATGGAAAAGAACCAGAAGATCGTCCTCGCCAACCGCCCCACCGCCTGGGTCGAGGAAAGCAATTTCCGCCTCGAAGAAGCCGACATTCCGGAACCCGGCCCCAACCAGGTGCTGGTCAAAAACCACTGGCTCTCGCTCGATCCCTACATGCGCGGCCGCATGTCCGACGCCAAGTCCTACGCCACGCCGGTGCAGATCGGCGAGGTCATGGTCGGCGGCGCAGCGGGCGAAGTGCTCAAGTCGAATCACCCGAAGTTCGCCGCCGGCGACAAGGTGGTCGGCCCGCTGGGCTGGCAGCTTTATGGCGTGGCCGACGGCGGCGCGCTGCAGAAGGTCGATGACAGCACGATTCCGCTCTCGGCCTGGCTCGGTCCGGTCGGCATGCCCGGCGTCACCGCCTGGGTCGGCCTGCTCGACATCTGCGCGCCGAAGCCCGGCGAAACTGTGGTGGTCACGGCCGCCTCGGGCGCGGTAGGCAGCGTGGTCGGCCAGTTGGCGAAGATCCACGGCGCGCGCGCGGTCGGCATCGCCGGCGGCGCCGAGAAGTGCCGCTACGTGGTGGACGAACTCGGCTTCGACGCCTGCATCGACTACAAGGCCGGCAGGCTGCGCGAAGACCTCAAGGCGGCGACGCCGAAGGGCATCGACTGCGTGTTCGAGAATGTCGGCGGCGAGATCTTCGACACCCTGCTGACGCGCATGAATCCCTTCTCGCGCATCGCCGTCTGCGGCCTGATCGCGCAGTACAACTCGGCGCCCTACCCGATGCAGAACATCGGCTCGGTGCTGATCAACCGCATCAGGATGCAGGGCTTCATCGTCTCCGACGACCTGACGCGCTGGCCGCCGGCGCTCAAGGAAATCGCCGGCCACGTCGCCGCAGGCCGCATCAAGTATCGCGAAAGCGTGGCCAACGGCCTGGCCAATGCACCGGCCGCCTTCATCAGCCTGCTCAAGGGCGGCAACTTCGGCAAGCAACTGGTAAAACTGATCTAGAGATGAGCAACGCACACACAGGGACTCGCCCGGTCACGGAAAAGGACGGTCTCGACACCGCCCGCCTCGCGGCATGGATGCGGGAGCACGTCGAGGACTTCGCAGGCGACTTGCAGGTCGAGAAATTCAAGGGCGGCCAGTCCAACCCGACCTTCCTGCTGCGCGATGCCAAACGCAAGTACGTGCTGCGCAGGAAGCCTCCCGGCAAGCTCTTGCCCAGCGCCCATGCGGTGGATCGCGAATACCGCGTGATCTCGGCCCTGGCCGTCACCGACGTGCCGGTGGCGCGCACCTGGGCGCTGTGCGAGGACGATTCGGTGATCGGCACCATGTTCTACATCATGGATTGCGTCGACGGCCGCATCCTGTGGGACCCTGCGCTGCCGGGCATGAGCCCCGGCGAGCGCGGCGCCATCTTCGACGAAATGAACCGCGTCATCGCCGCCCTGCATCAGGTCGATCAGGACGCCGTGGGCCTCGCCGACTACGGCAGGCCGGACAAGTACCTTGAGCGCCAGGTGGCGCGCTGGAGCAAGCAGTACCGCGCCTCGGAAACAGAGAAAATCGAGGCCATGGACAAGCTGATCGACTGGCTGCCGCTGAACATTCCGGCCGGCGAGGAAACCAGCATCGTGCATGGCGACTTCCGCCTCGACAACACGGTGTTCCACCCCACCGAACCGCGCATCCTCGCCGTGCTCGACTGGGAACTGTCGACCCTCGGCCATCCGCTGGCCGACCTCGCCTACCACTGCATGACCTGGCGCCTCTCGCCGGGCCAGTTCCGCGGCCTGGCCGGCAACGACCTCGCAGCACTGGGCATTCCCTCCGAGGCCGAGTACGTCGCCGCCTACTGCAAGCGCACCGGCCGCGCGCCGATTCCGCCCCGCGACTGGGAGTTCTACATGGCCTTCAACATGTTTCGCCTCGCCGGCATCCTGCAAGGCATCCTGGCGCGCGCGCTGCAGGGCAATGCGTCGAGCACCGAAGCCATCGAAACCGGCAAGCGCGCCCGGCCCCTGGCCGAGGAAGCCTGGCGCCAGGTCGAACGTTTGCTCGCAAGCAGTTAAACATCATCACTTAAGGACACACCATGGACTTCGATTACTCCCCCAAGGTCAAGGATTTGCAGCAACGCCTCAACGCCTTCATGGACCAGCACATCTATCCGAACGAGGATGCCTTCCACGCCGAGGTCGAGGCCAACCGCGCCAAGGGCAATCCCTGGGTGCCGACCGTGATCATGGAGCAGCTGAAGGACAAGGCGCGCGCCGCCGGCCTGTGGAATCTGTTCCTGCCGCAATCGGAACGCGGTGCCGGACTGACCAACCTCGAATACGCGCCGCTGTGCGAAATCATGGGCCGCTCGCACATTGCGCCGGAAGCCTTCAACTGCAACGCGCCCGACACCGGCAACATGGAAACCATCGAGCGCTACGGCAACGACGCGCAGCGCAACGAATGGCTGATGCCGTTGCTCGAAGGCAAGATCCGCTCCGCCTTCGCCATGACCGAACCGGGCGTCGCCTCAAGCGATGCCACCAACATCGAGGCGCGCATCGTCAGGGACGGCGACCACTATGTGATCAACGGCCGCAAGTGGTGGACCTCCGGCGCGCCCGACCCGCGCTGCAAGATCCTGATCTTCATGGGCAAGACCGATCCGGACAATCCCAGCCGGCATAACCAGCAGTCGATGATCCTGGTGCCGATGGATACTCCGGGCGTGACCCGCGTGCGTGCGCTCAGCGTGTTCGGCTACGACCACGCGCCGCACGGCCATGGCGAAGTCGATTTCAAGGACGTCCGCGTGCCGGTGTCGAACATCCTGCTTGGCGAAGGCCGCGGCTTCGAGATCGCCCAGGGCCGCCTCGGCCCGGGCCGCATCCACCACTGCATGCGCCTGATCGGCCTGGCCGAGCGCGCGCTGGAACTGATGTGCCGCCGCGCCATCAAGCGCGTCGCCTTCCACAAGCCGATCGCCGACCAGGGCGTGACGCGCGAGCGCATTGCCGAGGCGCGCATCATGATCGACCAGGCCCGCTTCCTGACGCTCAACGCGGCATGGAAGATGGACACCGTCGGCAACAAGGTGGCCAAGCAGGAAATCGCCATGATCAAGGTCGCCGCGCCGAACATGGCGCTGCAGGTGATCGACTGGGCGATGCAGGCCCACGGCGGCGCCGGCGTATCGGATGACTTCCCGCTGGCCGCGGCCTACGCCCAGGCGCGCACCCTGCGCTTCGCCGACGGCCCCGACGAAGTGCATCGCAACGCCATTGCCAAGCAGGAACTTGGCCGCTACCTGTAAGCGCTCCCGGCGTAGGGACGTGACGTATCGCAGTTAACAGAAACGCGCAAAACCTTTGTTCGCCCGCCCCCCTTCCCCCCTCGCGGGGGGTTACTGATCGGCGCGCTGCGCGCGTTGCTTGAAAACGCTTCAAACATCGACAAGGCATCGCCTCGCAGGAGAACCCAAACCATGTCCGACCGCCATTTCGCCCACTGGCCCAAGGGCCTGCCGCGCCACATGAGCGTGCCCGAGACCGACCTGTTCTACAACGTCGAGGTTTCGGCGCGGCGTTTTCCGCACAAGCCCTACCTGATTTTCTACGACACGAAAATCACCTTTACCGAATTCAAGGACGAAGCCGAGCGCATCGCCGGCTGGCTGGAAAAGCAGGGCGTCAAAAAGGGCGACCGTGTACTGCTCTACATGCAGAACAGCCCGCAGTTCGTCCTGGCCTACTACGGCATCCTGCGCGCCAACGCCGTGGTGGTGCCGGTCAATCCGATGAACATGACGACCGAGTTGCGCCACTACGTCAAGGACAGCGGCGCGACCGTGGCCATCGTGGCGCAAGACATCTACCCGCAGATGCAGCCGCTGCTCGGCGCGGGGGATGACCAGGGCCTGCAGCAGATCCTGGTCGCGGCCTACTCGGATTACCTCAAGGCATCGACCGACCTCAAGGTGCCGGACTTCGTCAAGGCGCCGCGGCAGGAAATCACCGAGCCCGGAGTCACGCTCTGGTCTGCCGCGCTGGCGCAGAACCTGCGCCCCGGCCCGCTCACGGTCGGCCCCGACGATCTCTGCGTGATGCCCTACACCTCGGGCACCACGGGGCACCCCAAGGGTTGCATGCACACGCACCGCACGGTGATGCACACCATGATGGCCGGCTACCAGTGGTTCGGCATCCAGCAGGACGCCGTGTATCTCGCGGTGCTGCCCTTCTTCCACGTCACCGGCATGCAGGGCAGCATGAGCGGCCCGCTGCAGGCCGGCTCCACCGTGGTACTGCTGCCGCGCTGGGACCGCGAGGCGGCGGCGCAGTGCGTCGAGCGCTACATGGTCACTTCGTGGACCGCGATCCCGACCATGATCATCGACTTCCTGATGAATCCGAAGCTCGCCGACTACGATCTCTCCACCGTGACACGCATGAGCGGCGGCGGCGCGGCAATGCCGGAAGCCATCGCGCAGAAGCTGCTCGACATGAGCATCACCTACGTCGAAGGCTACGGCCTGTCGGAGACCATCGCCCCTTCGCACATCAACCCGCCAGACCGCGCCAAGAAGCAGTGCCTCGGCATCCCGATCTTCGACGTCGAATCCATGGTGGTCGACCCCAACACATTCCAGGAACTGCCCGCGGGCGAAGTCGGCGAAATCCTCACGCGCGGACCGCAGGTGTTCAAGGGCTACTGGAACAACCCCGAGGCGACGCGCAATGCCTTCGTCGAGCTCGACGGCAAGAGCTGGTTCCGCACCGGCGACCTCGGCATCGTCGATGAGGATGGCTACTTCTTCATGGTCGATCGCTTGAAGCGCATGATCAACGCCTCCGGCTTCAAGGTCTGGCCGGCCGAGGTCGAGGCCCTGATGTACCAGCACCCGGCGATCCAGGAAGCCTGCGTGATCTCCGCGAAGGACCCGCATCGCGGCGAGACGGTGAAAGCCGTCGTGGTGATCAAGGAAGCGAGCCGCGGCAAGGTCACCGAGCAGGAAATCATCGATTGGGCCCACGCCAACATGGCCGCCTACAAATCGCCGCGCATCGTCGAGTTCGTCGAGTCGCTGCCCAAGTCCGCCACCGGCAAGGTGATGTGGCGCGCGCTGCAGGAGAAGGAGGCGGCTGCGGGCTGACCGCGCCCGCGCGGCGGCCTTCGCCGCCGCCCCACAATCGCCGCCCTACCAGCGCTGGCGCGCTGCGTCCCTTCGGGAACTTTCAAAGCGCCGGCGGCGCGCGCTTGCCAAAATGCCGGATAAATCGTCTAATTCCCGGCAGGCAGGCTGATCGATCCCGAATCGACACCAAGCAGCAGTCGGCACCAGGCCTTCCAGCGCTGTCGCAAGCTCCCGGCTTTGCCGGTGATCAAAACCTGCTTACCCAAGCTCCATAAGCCATTGATGAAAAATGAATCATCGAACTTTCGTGACCAGCATTCCTTTACTAATGACGGGATGCAACCCGTCATGACGGATTGCATCCCGTCATTAGTTCACCACACTTAACGTTAGAACTACTCCTGCACAGCTCGCGACATAGGCTGCGCCTGTAAATGCACGGTGACCGATGTCACTCCGACACGGCGGCACAAATCCAGCGCCGTCTCTGCCCGTTTGAATACGCGAACCTCGCCTGATTTTTCCGC
>JACPUD010000067.1 GCA_016192435.1 Rhodocyclales bacterium
CCTATGGCATGCCGGCGCTGCGCGCCGACGGCATGGACATCGTCGCCGCGCATGAGGTCACGCAGCAGGCGGTGCGCAGGCTGCGCGAAAGCGCGGGGCCGGTGTTCGTCGAATACCAGACCTACCGCTTCCGCGCCCACTCGATGTTCGATGCCGAGCTCTATCGGCAGAAGGCCGAGGTCGAGGAATGGAAGGCGCGGGGGCCGATCCACACCTTCACCGCGCGCCTGAAGGCCGAGGGCAAGCTGACGGAAGAGGAATTCCTCGCCATCGACGCGGCGGCCAACGCCGAGGTGGACGCCGCGGTGGCCTTCGCCGAGGCGGGTAGCTGGGAGCCGGTGGCAGACCTGCTGAAGGATGTGATGACAGCCCCACCCCCCGCCCCCCGCCCGGGCGCGGGTGACGAAGCTTCGCCGCCTGCGGCGGCTCCGTTCGCGGGATGACGCCATGAGCAGGACACTCAGCTACCGCGAAGCCATGCGCGAGGCGATGCACGAAGCGCTGGCGGCCGATCCGCGCGTGTTTCTGATGGGCGAGGACGTCGGCCGCTACGGCGGCACTTACGCTTTCTCCAAGGGCTTTCTCGACGAGTTCGGCCCCGAGCGCATCCGCGACACGCCGCTGTCGGAACTCGGCTTCGTCGGCGCGGCGATCGGTGCGGCGCTGGGCGGCATGCGGCCCATCGTCGAGGTGATGACGGTGA
The DNA here is from genome assembly GCA_016192435.1 of Rhodocyclales bacterium. GTDB lineage: Bacteria > Pseudomonadota > Gammaproteobacteria > Burkholderiales > Rhodocyclaceae > Sulfuritalea. Next base: position 704 of record JACPUD010000067.1, read on the forward strand.
ATTTCAGCCTGCTGGCGCTGGACCAGATCGTGAATACCGCGGCGGCCCTGCGCCACATGTCGGGCGGCCAGTTCTCGGTGCCGCTGGTGATCCGCATGACCACCGGCGCCGGGCGCCAGTTGGCGGCCCAGCATTCGCACAGCCTGGAAGGCTGGTACGCCCACATCCCCGGCATCAAGGTGCTGGCGCCGGCGACCATCGAGGATGCGCGCGGCATGCTGGCACCGGCGCTGGCCGATCCCGATCCGGTGGTGATCTTCGAACATGCCGGGCTGTTCAACCTGGAGGGCGAACTGCCCAACGCCTGGAGCGCCGACATCGGCTCGGCCCGGGTGCGGCGCGCGGGCAAGGACGTCGTCATCATCACCCACGGCGGCTCGCTGCCCAAGGCGCTGGCGGCGGCGGAAACTTTGGCCGCAAGCGGCATCGAGGCGGCAGTGCTCGACCTGCGCGTGCTGCGCCCGCTCGATGGCGCGAGCATCGTGGCCGCGGTCGCCAAGTGCCGCCGCGCGGTAGTCGTCGACGAAGGCTGGAAGAGCGGCAGCCTCGCCGCCGAAGTCATCGCGCGCATCATGGAAGACGCCTTCTACGAACTCGACGCGCCGGTGGTCCGGGTCTGTTCCGAGGAAGTGCCGATACCCTACGCGAAACACCTCGAAGAGGCCGCCTTGCCGCAGCCGGAAAAAATCGTCGCCGCCGTGAAAGGACTGCTGAAATGAACGCCCCCATCCCCCCGGCCCCCTTCCCGAGGAAGAGGGAGACTGCCCGCTCGCTGCGCTCGAAGATTTTCAGGTCGCCGCCTCCTTGGGGCGGCCCGGCGGAGGCGGCATGATCGAATTCAAACTGCCGGCGCTGGGTTCCGACATGGACGCGGGCACCCTGCTGGAATGGAAAGTTGGCGTTGGCGACACGGTGAAGAAGGGCCAGGTGGTGGCGATCGTCGACACCTCGAAGGCGGCCGTGGAAATCGAAAGCTGGCAGGAAGGCACGGTGCATCAACTGATCGCCGAGCCGGGGCAGAAGATGCCGGTCGGCACCGTGATGGCGACCCTGCTCGAAGCCGGCGCGGCGGCCCCGGCAAGAGTTGGCGCTGGCGCTACGGCGGCCGCGCCTGCGGCAGCACCGCCGCCCCCGGCCGCGGCGCCAGGCGCCGCAGGAGCGCCGGCAACACGCCGCATGATCTCGCCGGCGGCGCGCAAGCATGCCGAGGAAAAGGGCATGGATCTTGACCGCGTCACCGGCACTGGACCGCATGGCGCGGTGACGCTGGACGATGTCGAGCGGGCCGCTGCGGCGCAGCCGGCCGCGGCGCCCGAGCCGGCCAGGCCGAGCGACCGCAGCGCGGACATGCGCAAGACCATCGCCGCCGCGATGAGCCGCTCCAAGCGCGAGATTCCGCACTACTACGTCGCCGAAGACATCCCGCTGGCGCAGGCGCTGGCCTGGCTGCAGGCGGCCAATGGCGCGCGGCCGATGGCAGAACGCCTGCTGCCGGCCGCGCTGCTGCTGAAGGCCGTGGCCACGGCCTTGCAGCGCTATCCCGAGCTCAACGGCTACTGGCGCGATGGCGAATTCCGGGCCGAGCAAGCCATCCATCTCGGCGTGGCGATTTCCCTGCGCCAGGGCGGACTGATCGCGCCGGCGCTGCTCGATGCCGGGAACAAGACGCTGACGCAGTTGATGCAGGAACTGACCGACCTGGTCAAGCGCACCCGTGCCGGTTCGCTGCGCAGTTCGGAAATGAGCCAGGCCACCGTCACCGTGACCAATCTCGGCGACCAGGGCGCGCAGACCGTGTTCGGCGTCATCACGCCGCCGCAGGTGGCGCTGGTGGGCTTCGGCCGCGTCGCCGAACGGCCCTGGGCGGAGAATGGCGGGCTCAAGGTGCTGCCGGTGGTGACGGCCAGCCTCGCGGCCGACCATCGCGTCTCCGACGGCCATCGCGGCGCGCTGTTCCTGCGCGAACTCAACAACCTGCTGCAAAGACCCGAGGATCTGGAAACATGAACATGCAAAAAACATTTGATCCGCAGATTTCGCCGATTAACGCAGATGGATCGGGGCGCTACCTGGTCGGGTCGCACCACCTGCCGGGTGAGCCGCGGTCACCGGCCACGGTTTTATCTGCGTCATCTGCGGATTGAACTGAGGTTTTTCCGATGAACACATCCGAAATCCGCGCCGTGGCGCTGACCACGCTCTTGTCCATAGCGCCCGAGGTCGAAGCCGACGCACTGCGCGGCGACCGCCCGCTGCGCAGCCAGGTGGATCTCGATTCGATGGACTGGCTGAATTTCCTGCTCGGACTCCACGAGAAACTCCAGGTGGAGATTCCCGAGGCCGACTATGCGCGACTGGTCACCCTTGACGACGTCGTCGCCTATCTGCAGCGCAAGCTGGCGGCACGATGAAGCGCCGCCCTGCCCGCCACCGATGCAACCGCTAGCCGGTGGTCGAGTGCCTGACCGGCGGCCTGGCAGCCAGCCGGGGATACACCGCGTCGATGATTTCCGCTTCGCGCGGCGTCAGCGAGAAAAAGCCGTAGCGACGCCAGGCGCGAATCGCAGCGCGAAGTTCCCCGAAAGACAATGGTGCGTTCATGGTCTGCCTCCTGCCGCATGCGCCCTGCCGGCGGGCCCGGTGAGCGGCCGGCAAAGGCATCCTGCAGTCTGGCATGGAAGGACAGGCGCCGAAGCCGCAAGAACTGGCGGAAAAGCGCGCGATATCGACACCGTCCCCGGCGCTCCGCCGCGCCGCATCGGCACCGGCATGGACCGCGGATGACCGACGAGCGCAGACGGGACCTCGATCTCCTGCTTGATGAGATACGCGAGGAAATGCGCGGCACCCGCCACTACACCGGGCGCGCGGCGCTCGATGAACGGGTCGTCGCGGCGCTCGGCGCGGTGCCGCGCCATGCCTTCGTGCCGGACGAGCTGCAATACAGCGCCTATGCCAATCGCCCCTTGCCGATCGGCCATGGGCAAACCATCTCGCAGCCCTACATCGTGGCCCTGATGACCGACCTGATCCGGCCCCGGGCCGACGACGTGGTGCTGGAGATCGGCACCGGCTCGGGCTATCAGGCGGCGATCCTGTCGCGGCTGGTGAAGCAGGTTTATTCGATCGAGATCGTGGACGCGCTGGCACTGCAAGCCGCCGCCCGCCTGCAGCGCCTGGGCTACGACAACGTCGAGGTGAGGGCTGGCAACGGCCGCCAGGGCTGGCCGCAGCACGCGCCCTACGATGCGATCCTGGTCACCGCCGCCGCGGCGACGATTCCTGCCGCACTGATCGGGCAGCTCAAGCCGGGCGGCAGCCTCGTCATCCCGGTCGGCGCCCAGCATGCGGCGCAGGACCTGGTGCTGGTGACCAAGCATGGCGACGGCCGCATCGAACAAAGGAGCGTGCTGCCGGTGGTCTTCGTGCCCCTGACCGGGGCGCAAGAGCGCTGAGCGAAGACCCTTGACCTGCATCAGTTGACCGCGGCCGCTGCAGGCGGATAGTGTCGGCAGACCGTGGCAGCTTATGCTGCGGCGGGAATGCATTCGAAGCGGCCTTTTGGAGAGGAGAACCGACCGTGAGCAGCCATGAGAACAAGACCAGGGTGACCATCCTGACCGGGACCTACCGCATCAAGGGTTACATCGACCTGCTGCCCGGCGCCCGCGTCACCGACTACATGCAGGAGTCGCGGGAGTTTGTCGCGGTGATGGATGCCGAGATCTACGAAGCGGAAGTGGCGGGCCGGCAGGTGCTGATGGCCCCGTTCATCGACGTGAACCGCAACCACATCCAGATCATCACGCTCTGCTAGGCCGCCGCGGCGGCCGCTGCCATCGCGCTGACACCGTGAAGACCCGCATGCGCGCCATGCTCTTTGAGCGGCCCGGAATGCCGCTGCGCCTGGTCGAGCTGCCGCTGCCGCAGCCGAGCCGCGGCGAGCTGCTGATCGAGGTGGAGGCATGCGGTGTCTGCCGCACCGACTTGCACCTGATCGACGGCGAATTGCCGCATCCCCTGCTGCCGGTGATTCCCGGCCACGAGATCGTCGGCCGCGTCGCCGCCTGCGGCGCCGATGTCACACACATGGCGCTCGGCCAGCGCGTCGGCGTTCCCTGGCTGGGCTGGACCTGCGGCACTTGCGGCTTTTGCCGCAGCGGGCGCGAGAACCTGTGCGACGCCGCGCGCTTCACCGGCTACCAGATCAACGGCGGTTATGCCGAATACACCGTGGCCGATGCGCGCTACTGCTTTCCCCTGGCGGACGACGCCGCGGCCGGCGACGCCGCGCAGCTGGCGCCGCTCTTGTGCGCCGGGCTGATCGGCTATCGGGCGCTGCGCATGGCCGGCGCGGCGCGCCGCATCGGCATTTACGGCTTCGGCGCCGCGGCGCATATCGTCGCCCAGGTACTGAGGTTCCAGGGCCGCGAGTTCGACGCCTACACCCGGCCCGGCGACCTCGCCAGCCAGACCTTCGCCCGCAGCCTCGGTGCGGCCTGGGCCGGCGGCACCGATCAGGCGGCGCCCGCGCCGGCCGATGCCGCCCTGATCTTCGCCCCGGCCGGCGCCCTGGTGCCGCTGGCGCTGCGCCGCATGGAGAAAGGCGGCACAGTCATTTGCGCCGGGATACACATGAGCGAGATTCCGGCCTTCCCCTACGACATCCTCTGGGGCGAACGCAGCATCCGCTCGGTGGCCAACCTGACGCGCAGGGACGGCCTGGAATTTCTCGATCTCGCGCCGCGGATTCCGCTGCATACCGAGATCCGGCGCTTTCCGCTGGCGGCGGCAAATGAAGCGCTGCAGCAACTGCGGCGCGGCGCATTCCAGGGCGCGGCGGTGCTGACGATGCAGGACTAGCGTAGCGCCTGCGAAACAGCCTGCAGGGCCGGCTTCAGCCGGCCATCGTGGGGTGGCGGACTGAAGTCCGCCCTACGTTCGCCCTACGTTCGCCCTACGTCCGCCTTACGTCCGTCCTGCGTCCGCACTGCTGCGCGGGCCGCCGGACCGGTCTAGTCGTGATTGGCACCGGCCGGCTTGCGGCGGCGCCGCCGTGCGCCGGCGGCGAAGGACTGGCGGGCCTGCGACATCTCGGCCATGCGCGTGGCCACCAGGTAATTGATGCTGCCTTCGGGCACCACGCCTTCGTCGTCGGGTTCGCCGGCGGCGATGCCGGTCAGAAGTTCGATGGCCTGCTCGACCGTGGCCACGGCATGGATGCGGAACTTTCCTTCCGCCGCCGCGGCGACGACGTCGGCGCGCAGCATCAGGTGCTTCAGGTTGGCCTCGGGAATCAGCACGCCCTGGCGGCCGGTCAGGCCGCGCAGGCGGCAGATGTCGAAGAAACCCTCGATCTTTTCGTTCACGCCACCGATCGCCTGGACCATGCCGAACTGGTTGACCGAGCCGGTGATCGCCAGCGACTGGTCGATCGGCGCGCCCGACAGCGCCGACAGCAGCGCGCACAGCTCGGCCAGCGATGCGCTGTCGCCTTCGACCGGGCCGTAGGACTGCTCGAACACCAGGCTGCCCGACAGCGACAGCGGCGTCTGGCTGGAATAGCGCGTGGCCAGGAACGATGACAGAATCATCACGCCCTTGGAATGGATCGGGCCGCCCATTTCGGTCTCGCGCTCAATGTCGATCACGTCGCCTTCGCCCACCCTGACGGTGGCGGTGATGCGCACCGGATGGGCGAAGCGGAAGTCGCCGAGCTCGATCACGGCCAGCCCGTTGATCTGGCCGACATGGCCGCCGCTGGAAGTGATCAGCAGGGTGTTCTCCAGGATCGCCTGCTGGTAATGCTCGCGCAGGCGGTCATGGCGCCGGACGCGGGCCTCCAGCGCCGCCTCGACGTCCGCCGCGGCGACCGTGGCGCGGCCGGCGCGGTCCGCGCAGTGCTCGGCTTCCTGCAGCAGGTTGGCGATTTGCCGGGTGTTGGTGGAGAGGCGTTGCGCGTCGCCGACGATGCGCGCCGACTGTTCGATGATGCGCGCCACGGCGGCGCGCTCTAAGGGACGCAAGCCGTCGCGGCGGCACAGGTCGGCGATGCGCCGCGCCAGCTGGCGGGTGTTCTCGTCGCTGCGTTCGACATCGGTTTCGAAATCGGCGGCGATGCGGAACAGCTCGCTGAATTCGGGATCGTATTCCTTGAGCAGGTAGTAGAGCATCGGTTCGCCGAACAGCACCACCTTGCACGACAGCGCGATCGGCGCCGGCAGGAGCGGCAGGGCGCTGGCGAAACCGAGCGCGCGGTCGAGCGATTCGATGCGGATCTCGCTGGCCTTGAGGGTGCGCTTCAGCGCTTCCCAGGCGAAAGGCTGGCGCAGCACCTTGTCGGCATCGAGCAGCAGGAAGCCGCCGTTGGCGCGATGCAGGGCGCCGGATTTGATCAGCGTGAAATTGGTGACCAGGGTGCCCATGTGCGCGATGTGATCGACGCGTCCGAGCAGATTGGGAAAGGTCGGATGGTCCTCGACGATGATCGGCGCCCCCTGGCTGCCGCCGTGGTCCACCAGCAGGTTGGCGTGGTAACGCTGCACCGAGATGCCGTCGCCGGTGAGCTCGAAGCCCTCACTGTCGCCGTGCTGTTCGCGCAGGCTTTCGCCGTATTCGACGATGTCGGCCAGCACCTCGTCGAGAAAGCTCAGCACATTCGCCAGCCCGGCATAGCGCTCCTTGAGTTCGTCGATCAGGTGGCCGATGGCGAGGCTCATGGTGTCGCGGCCGAGTTGCTTCAACTGGCCCTGCATTTCGCGCCGCCAGCGCGGGAACTGGTGCATGAGCTTTTGCAGGCGTTCGCCGAATTCCTCGATCAGGTGGCCCAGGCGCAATTTCTCGTCGTCGGCCAGCGCGGCGAAGACGTCGGGCGTCATCGGTTCCTCGCCGGCCAGCGGGGCGAAGGCGAAGCCCTGGGCGGTGCGTACCAGCGCAATCCCCTGCTGACGCGATTCGTCGCCGAGCTGGTTCAGGGCAGCGGTTTCGCGTTGCTTGAGTTCAGTCTGGATGGCCTCGGCGTGGGAGCGGAAATCCTCGCTGTCGAAGGCCGCCGCGATGGCCGGTTCGAGCTCCTCGATCAGGCGCTGCATGTCGCGCCGCAGTTCGGCGCCGCGCCCCGCGGGCAGGGTCAGGACGCGCGGCGACTGGGCATCGGCGAAATTATTGACGTAGCAGTAATCGTCCGGCGCCGGCTGGCCGGCGGCCTTGGCCTGCAGCAGCGTGCGTATGTCGTCGTGGCGGTTGCTGCCCGGCTCGCCGAGCACGAACAGGTTGTAGCCGGGACGCGCAATGTCGATCGCGAAGCGCACGGCTTCGACCGCCCGCACCTGGCCGAAAATCTCGTCCAGCGGCGGCAGCTGGTCGGAAGTCTCGAAGTCGAGCAGCGCGGGATCGCAGGCACGATACAGCGCCTGCGGAGCAACGGGTTTGAGATCGGTCACGGCAGGTGGGCTCGGTTGATTTGCTGTTCGTAATTCCGGCACGACCCGCTGCGGCGCCATAGGTTGCGCGACTCAGCGGGCCTGCGGAATTATGCCGGCAAATTCGGCGCACGAATATGCGGCCCGTCAAACGCCGTTGCGAAAGTTGGCGCTGGCGACGCGGCGAAGCGACGACGCGTCGGGCAAGCCGTTCCGTCCCGGCCGGCCGCACGCGGCCCCGTTAACGTGAAATACACAGCGCGCCCTGTGACATTCGACGCCTGCCCCCGAAGGGGAATCCCAGGCGGACAAAGCCAAAGCGAGCCAATCAGGACCCCCCCGCGAGGGGCGAAGGCGGGGTTTCGCGAAGCACTGCTTCGCGCCGCCGCAGCCGGCTGGCTGTGCAAAGCCAGCCGTGGACCGAAGGGGGGCGGGCGTAGAAGGGCTGATTTTCATGATGCGGGGTGATGTTTCCCGCATCATGAAAGTTAGACGCAGCCGGTCGGCTTGGGCATTCCCGCGTAGCGCGCCGCCTGCTTGGCCGGGCCGTAGGGGAAGAGGTCGAACAAATACTTCTTGTCGCCGAACTGCTCGCCCAGCGAGTCGCCGATCAGCTTCGACATGACGCGCAGATTCGGCGCGGTACCATTCTCCGCGTAGTACTCGCGGATCCAGCGCACCACCTGCCAATGCTCGTCGGCCAGCGCCAGCTGGTCACGCTCGGCGAGGCACTTGGCAACCTCCTCGCTCCAGTCGTCGAGCGACGCTAGGTAGCCTTCGGCGTCGGTTTCAATTTCACGGCCATTTACGTTGATCATGTTGTTTTCTCTCTGTGGGGGTTGGGGGTATTACTTGACTATTTTTGTCGGATTATAGAACGGGGATCGAGGCAACGCATAGAGTCTTCTGCGCCAACCATCGCCTAGCCTTATCCTTTGGCGCAGCCTCGGCCCGGCTGCGGCGGCCCCCGCAACACGACGCTATGGACGCCCGCCCCCCAAATCCGGATAATTCAACCAGATCCGTTTGACGATGACCTGCGTGGATGGGTACTCCCGGCGCAGGTCAATTTTTTCCCCTGTTTCGAAAGCGCACCATGGCCGCCGTCATGCCCCAGTTGGCACCCCCTCCCGCCGCCAGCCGGCTCCTGCTTTCCGGCAACGAGGCCGTCGCCCGCGCCGTCTGGGAATCGGGCGTGCGCGTCGCCGCCGCCTACCCCGGCACGCCGGCCACCGAGATCATCGAATCCTTGGCGCGCTACCCCGACCTGCACGCCGAATGGTCGGTCAATGAAAAGGTCTCGATGGAAGTCGCGCTGGGCGCCTCGATGACCGGCGCGCGGGCCTTCTGCGCCATGAAGCACGTCGGCCTCAATGTCGCCAGCGACTGCCTGATGACCATGACCATCACCGGCGCCTACGGCGGGCTGGTGATCGCCGTGGCCGACGACGTCGGCCTGTCCTCCTCGCAGAACGAGCAGGATTCGCGCTACTGGGGCCGCTTCGCGCATCTGCCGGTGCTGGAACCGGCAGACTCGCAGGAAGCCTACGAGATGACCAAGTTCGCTTTCGGCTTCTCCGAGCAGTACGAGACGCCGGTATTGCTGCGCCTGACCACGCGCATCTGCCACGTCAAGGGATTGGTCGCCGTCGGCGCACGCGAAGCCCATGAACCGCCCGGCTTCGTCAAGAACCCGGAGCGCTGGGTGATGGTCCCGGCCCATGCCAGGACGCGCATCCCCAACCTTTACCAGCGCGACGAAACCCTGCGCGCGGTGAGCGAGGCCTCGCCGCTCAACATCCTGGAAGCGGGCACGGACAGAACGGTCGGCTTCGTCGCCTCGGGTCCGGCCTACATGCACGTCAAGGAAGCCTTTCCCAACGCGCCGGTGCTGAAGCTGGGCTTCTCCTACCCCTGGCCGCCGCAGAAAGTGCGCGAACTCGCGGCGCTGTGCGACAAGCTGGTGGTGGTCGAGGAAACCGAGCAACTGCTCGAAACCGAAATCAAGGCCGCCGGCATTGCCTGCCACGGCAAGGACGTGCTGCCCAAGATGGGTGAGCTGTCGCCGCAGGTGCTGGGGCCGGCCGTGGATCGCCTGCTGGGCAGGCCGGTACCGCCCCCGCCGCCCGCCGCGGCGCCGATGAAGGTCTTCCCGCGGCCGCCGACGCTGTGCGCCTCCTGCCCGCACATGGGCATCTACTACACCCTGGCGCAGATCAAGAACATCATCGTCACCGGCGACATCGGCTGCTACACGCTGGGCGCCGGCCATCCGTGGAACGCGCTCGACACCACGATCTGCATGGGCGCCACGATGGGCGTGGCACTCGGCATCGACAAGGGCAGAGGCGAGGTCGACAGGAACAAGCGCATCATCGCCGTGATCGGCGATTCGACCTTCATGCACATGGGCATGCAGGGCCTGCTCAACATCACCTACAACAAGGGTAACGTCACCGTCCTGCTGCTCGACAACAACACCACCGGCATGACCGGTGGCCAGGCCACACCGGCCTCCGGCAAGGATATCCACGGCCAGGACGCGCCGCGCGTCGACCTGGCCAAGGTGGTCGAGGCACTCGGCGTCGCCAACGAACGCATCAAGGTGGTCGATCCCTATGAACTGCCGATACTGTTCAAGACCATCCGCGACGAAATCAAGGTCGACGCGCCTTCGGTGATCATCGCCCGCCGGCCCTGCGTGCTGATCGAGGACTTCAAGCCCTTCCGCCCCTACCTGGTCGAGGAAGACAAGTGCACCGGCTGCGGCAATTGCATCGAGGTCGGCTGCCCGGCGATCCACGTCACGCGCCGCGAGAAGGTGATCAAGCCCTCCGGGCGCGAGGTCGAACTGGCCTTCGTGAACATCGACAACCAGGCCTGCACCGGCTGCGGCCTTTGCGTCCAGCCCTGCGCGCCCGACGCGATCCAGCATGTGCCGCGGCGCGACATCCCGATCCACATCGTCAAAACCTGATCCCGCCATGAGCCAGAACGACATCACCAACATCCTCGTCTGCGGTATCGGCGGCCAGGGCGTCATGACAGCCACCGAGATCCTCGCCGAAGCGGCCATCGCCGAAGGGCACGACGTCAAGAAGACCGAAGTGGCCGGCATGGCCCAGCGCGGCGGCGTGGTCACCTCGCACCTGCGCTTCGGCCGCAAGGTGCTCTCGCCGCAGATCGAACCCGGCACGGTGCAGGTGTTGCTCGGCTTCGAAGGCGCCGAGGCGCTGCGCTGGTCGCACTACCTTAAGCCCGACGGCCTGGCGCTGGTAAACAATGCCAAGCTGGTGCCGCCGGTGGTCGAACTGGGCCTCTTCGATTATCCCGAGGATCCGACCGGGCAGATGCGCGCCGCGGGCCGCCGTGTGGTTTCCTTCGATGCGATGTCGATCGCCCGCGATCTCGGCGAAGTGCGGCTGGGCAACACCGTGATGCTCGGCGCCATCGCCGACTATCTGCCGTTTTCGTCCGAAGTGCTGCTGGCCTGCATCGTCAAGCGCTTTGCGCGCAAGGGCGAACAGGTGGTCGACGCCAACCGCCGCGCCTTCGCCGCCGGCCGCGAAGCGGTGGCCAAACAGCTTGGCGCCGCGCCGAGCGAGAACGCCACGGCCTGAGGCATCCCACCGAATACCATTCCAGCGGAAGACACCATGACTGCAAAAATCATTGACGGCAATGCCCTCTCGGCAGAAGTGCGCGGCCAACTGGCGGAACGCGCTGCCGTCCTCAAGGCCAAGGGCATCACGCCCTGCCTCGCCGCAATTCTGGTCGGCGAAGATCCGGCGTCGGCGGTTTATGTGCGCAACAAGGTCGCCGCCTGCGAGAAGGCCGGCATGCGCTCGATCAAGGACGTCTATGCCGTCGATGTCGACCCGGCCGTGGTCTTCGCGCGCATCGCCGAACTGAATGCCGATCCGTCGGTGCATGGCATCCTGGTCCAGTTGCCGCTGCCGAAGCACTTCGATTCCGCGGCCGTGCTCGAATCGATATCGCCCGAGAAGGACGTCGACGGCTTCCACGCCGAAAACGTCGGCGCGCTGATGCAGGGCTCCCCGCGCTTCATCCCCTGCACGCCCTACGGCGTCATGAAAATGCTGGAAAGCGCGAACGTGCCGCTGAAAGGCGCCGAAGTCGTCATCGTCGGCCGCAGCAACATCGTCGGCAAGCCGATGGCCATGCTGCTGCTGGCGCAGAGCTGCACCGTGACAATCTGCCATTCGCAGTCGAAGGACCTGGCCTTCCACACCCGCCGCGCCGACATCCTGGTGGCCGCAGTGGGTCGCGCGAAGATGATCACCGGCGACATGATCAAGCCGGGCGCCACGGTGATCGACGTCGGCATCAACCGCACTGCCGAGGGCAAGCTCTGCGGCGACGTCGATTTCGAATCTGCAAAGGAAGTGGCCGGCGTCATCACGCCGGTGCCGGGCGGCGTCGGGCCGATGACCATCACCATGCTGCTGGCGAACACGCTTGAAGCGGCTGAGCGGTGCGCAAAATGAAGCCCCTGGTCGGGATAGTGATGGGCTCGGATTCGGACTGGCCGGTAATGCAGGCGGCCGCCGCGATGCTCAAGGAATTCGGCGTGCCCTTCGAGACCCGGGTGGTTTCCGCCCATCGCACCCCCGACCTGCTGTTCGACTATGCCGCCGTGGCACAGGAACGCGACCTGCGCGCAATCATCGCCGGCGCCGGCGGCGCGGCGCATCTGCCGGGCATGCTGGCGGCCAAGACCATCGTGCCGGTGCTCGGCGTGCCGGTACCGTCGAAGCACCTCAACGGCCTCGATTCCCTGCTCTCCATCGTGCAAATGCCGAAGGGCGTCCCGGTCGCCACCTTCGCCATCGGCGAGGCCGGCGCCGCCAATGCGGCGCTCACCGCGATCGCCATCATCGCCACGGCGAATGACAGCTACGGCCGCGCGCTGGCGCAGAAACTCGTGGACTTCCGCGCACGTCAAAGCGAGAAGGTGCTGGCGATGAAGCTGCCCGAAGCCTAAGGCTGCCGATGGACCTTGCCCCGATCCGGGACTACTTCACCGGCCTGCAGGAGCGCATCGTCGGCGATTTGGAACACGTCGAAGGTTCAGCGTTCTTGCGGGACACTTGGGACCGACCGCAAGGCGGCGGCGGGATCTCCCGCCTGATCGAGGATGGCAAGGTGTTCGAGCGCGGCGGGGTCAATTTCTCGCACGTCATGGGCGAGCAGATGCCCGCCTCGGCCACCGCGCACCGCCCCGAACTGGCGGGTCGCCGCTGGCAGGCGATGGGTGTCTCGCTGGTGCTCCATCCGCGCAACCCCTACTGCCCGACCTCGCACATGAACGTGCGCTTCTTCATCGCCGAGAAGGCGGACGAGGAACCGGTCTGGTGGTTCGGCGGCGGCATGGACCTGACGCCCTACTACGGCTTCGAGGAAGATGCCCGGCATTTCCACCGGACCTGCAAGGATGCCTTGGCAGCTTTCGGCCCGGAGATCCACGCGCGCTACAAGAAGTGGTGCGATGACTACTTCTTCCTCAGGCACCGCAACGAAGCGCGCGGCATCGGCGGTATTTTCTTCGACGACCTCAACGAGAACGGCGCGGGCGGCGAAACTCCGTTTCAGCGCTGCCAGGCGTTGATGCAAAGCGTCGGCAACAGTTTCACGACGGCCTACCTGCCGCTCATCGAACGCCGCCGCGAGATGCCCTACGGCGAGCGTGAGCGCGATTTCCAGGCCTATCGGCGCGGACGCTACGTCGAATTCAACCTGGTCTGGGACCGCGGCACCCTGTTCGGCCTGCAATCCGGCGGCCGCACCGAATCCATCCTGATGTCGCTGCCGCCCATCGTCAAATGGCGCTACAACTGGCAGCCCGCAGCGGGCAGCGCGGAAGCAAGGCTTTACTCGGACTTCCTGCCGCCGCGCGACTGGGTATGAGCCGGACACGCTGCTTCTGACCTCTCCTGCCCAGGCGCGCATGGACCACCACCGTTACAACTACTGCCCCAATTGCGCGACACCGCTGCGCATGCTCTCGCAGATGGAAGACAGCGGCCCGAAGATGCGGCTGCGCTGCCCGGCCTGTGCCTGGACCCACTGGAACAATCCAACGCCGGTGCTCGCGGCGATCATCGAAATGGCCGACCGCGAGGGACATGTGTTGCTGGCGCGCAATGCGGCCTGGACCGGCCGCATGTTCGCCCTGATCACCGGCTTCATGGAGGCCGGCGAAACCGCGGAAGACGGCATCGCACGCGAAGTGTTCGAGGAAACCAGCTTGCGCATCGAGTCGCCCAGGCTGGTCGGCGTCTATGACTTCCAGCGCATGAACCAGCTCATCGTCGCCTATCACGTGCTGGCGCGCGGCGAGATCGTGCTGTCGCCGGAGCTTGCCGAATACAAGCTGTTCCGCGCCGAAGACCTCAAGTGCTGGCGCGCCGGCACCGGCTACGCGCTGGCCGACTGGCTCACCGCGCGCGGCGTGACGCCGCAGTGGATCGAACTGCCGACTCAGACGCAGTCCACCTAGCCTGACGCAAAGGCCCTTGCCATGGACCGAGCTCGGACTAGACTAGAGTTGGTCAAGTGGCATGGAGCAGGACATGGAACAAGTCAATATCTACGAAGCGAAGACCCAGTTTTCGAAATACGTCGAATTGGCCGAATCGGGCCAGGACGTCATCATTGCGCGCGGCGGCAAGCAGGTCGCGCGGCTGACGGCTATTCAGCCTGTTAAGCGCGCGATACGCTTCGGCGTGCTGAAGGGCAAGGTTCGCGTCGCGGCCGATTTCGATGCCCCATTGCCCGATGAGGTGCTAGCCGGATTCGAGGCACGTTGACGTGAGGATATTGCTGGATACTCAAGTATTTATCTGGGCCGTAACCGACAGCCGACGCCTGGGCAAGGAAGCCAGACAGGTCATGCGCGACGCGACCGAGGTCTTCGTCTCGGCGGCTTCAATCTGGGAGATTACAATCAAGTCTGCCATCGGCAAGATCAAGGCCGATGCGGACGAAATGGCGCGCGCCATAGTCGCTAGCGGTTTCGTTGAGCTACCGGTTGCCGCTGCTCACGCGACACAAGTCGCCCGCTTACCGCTTGTCAATGATCACACGGATCCATTCGACAGGATGCTGGTGGCACAGTCAATTGTCGAGCCGCTTGTTCTGCTCACTGCTGACCCGAAGGTCGCCGCCTACGGTGGCCTGATCAGGGCCGTTTAGCCTGCCGGACGATTACGGTTGGGTCAGAGCACGGCCGCCGCGCGGTAGTGCCGTACCGCCAGCGCCGACTCTTCGAGCTGGTCCAGCAGTTGCGCCAGTTCGACGTGCGCGGCGCGCGACGGCGCGATCGCCAGCGCCGCCTCCAGGTAACTGCGGGCCTTGCCCCAGAGTTGCTGCTGGCGGCAGAGCCGACCCAGGGTCAATAGCAGTTCGCCATCGCGCGGCATGCGCTGCAGCCATTTTTCGGCCTGGGCGATACGGCCGAGCACGTCGCCGGCGGGTTCCCCGGCCCGGCAGCATTCGCCATAGGCCAGCACCAGCGTGGCATCCCAGCGTTCGTCGAGCGCATCCTCGATCACGCGCTGGGCTTCGCGGCAATCGCCCGCGGCCATCAGTGCGCGTGCCGTTTCCAGCGCCAGCGCCGGCTCGGCGCGATCGCTGTCGTCGAGTTCATGCCAGTAGCGCATCAGCCCGGGAGGATCTTCGCGCAGGCTGCGCAGGGCTTCGCGCACGGCGCGGCTGCGGATCGGCGCCGCCTGCTCGGCGGTCAGCGCCTGATGCTTTTCGAGCTGGCGCACCAGGCGCGCCACTTCGCGCCAGTTGCCCAGCCCCTGCTCGGCCCGCAGGCTCAGGCGCAAGGCGGCGATATGTCTGCCCTCACGGGCGGCAAAAGCTTGCAGGGCGTCGCGGGCGTCCTCGAAGCGGCGTTCTTCGAGGGCAAATTCGGCCTCGGTCATCAGCCGCGCCGCCTGCAGGCCGGCGCTGTCATGGCTGCGCATGCGCGCCGCCCATTCCGCGACTCGCCCGGCGTCGCGCAGGGCATGCGCGGCGCGCCAGCCGGCCAGGGCCAGCATGCCGGCGGCCGCATCGTCATCGAGCTGAGCCTTCTCGGCGCAACGCAGGGCATGCCCGTAACGCCCTTCCTGCAGCAGGCGCCAGGCGTCGCGCAGTGCCCGCGCAGCGTTTTCCTGCCGCCGCCGCCGGCGGAAATCGGCCACCGCGCGCGGCAAGGCCAGGGTGTGGCTGACGGCGCGCGCCAGCAGGTAGATGACGAAGAAACCGACCGCGCTGAGCAGCAGAAACAGGTTGAGCGAGACCTCGGCGCGCCACGGCGGCAGCACCAGCAGCACATAGCCGTCGTTGTAGCGCGCGGCGAGCGCCAGCCCCACCGCCAGTGCAGCCAGGATCAGCAGCCAGAACACGGCGCGCATGACGCCGCTACCGGACGCTGCCGCCAGCGCTGCGCTCGCGGGCGAACTTGAGATTGCGCAGCGCCGTCAGGGTTTCGGCCAGTCCCGGCAGATCGAAACTGACATCGGTCGTCGCCAGCGTGCCCAGGGTCGATTGAGCTGACTGGACCGGCTTGGCACGGCCGTCGAAGTAGCGCTCTAGCTGTTCGCGCGACTGGCGGATCTCCTCGCGGAAGACCTTGCCGTCGCGAGCGAGCAGTGCCAGGCGCGCATTGAGCAGGCGCAGCTTGAGGTTCTCGCGCAGGAAATAGCTTTGGTTCGGCGCCAGCAGCGCAGGGTCGCCGTGGTCGATGCGCTCGATGCGCACCAGTTGCCGGAATTCGCGCCACAGGTCAGCCCCCAGCTCGCGCCAGTAATCGGCGCTGGCCGGCTTGGCCGCAGGCACAGGCCTGGCTGCCGCGGCCCTGGGACGCTGCTCGAAGGCCAGCGGCAGGCTGTCGACGGCGGCCACCACGCTTTCGATCTTCAGCGACAGGCCGCTGATATTGGCCCCGGGCGTGCCCTTGAGCCGTTCGATATCGCGCAGGATGAGCTTTCTGGCCGGCAGGAACTGCGGCTGCACGGAGCGCGCGAGGCGGGCGTCGGCGCCCTGCAAGGCGATCAGCGCGGCCTCGACATTGCCGGCGAACTGCAACTGCTGCATGGCTATGACGACGGCCTGTTCGACCTCGGCCAGCAGGCGTTCGTCGCGGGTGCTGGAAATCTCCTGGTACATGGCCTCCAGCGCCACGGCCTGGCTCTGCGTTTCGGCCAGCTTGGCTTCGAGCGCGCCGACCTTGGCCTGCAGCGCCGCCATGGCTTCCTGGCTCTGGCGCGCCAGGGTGCGTCCCTCCCTGGCCACGGCGTCACCCTCGCCCAGGCGTCGTGCGAGTTCCTGCTGCAGGCTGGAGACTTCCAGGCGAGTGTCGATCCACTGCGCGACGACGATTGCGATCACCACCGCTGCCAGCAGCAGCGGCGACCGGCGCAGACCGTGCCACCAGCGGCCGGCGGGCGGCGGCG
>JACPUD010000068.1 GCA_016192435.1 Rhodocyclales bacterium
CTACGGCGTGCGCGTGATCCATCGCGTCGGCCGCCTGGTACCCGGCGATCGCATCGTCTTCGTCGCGGTCGCCTCCGCGCATCGCGGCGAAGCCTTCGCCGCCTGCGAGTTCATCATGGATTACCTGAAGACGCGGGCGCCGTTCTGGAAGAAGGAAGAAACCCCGCAGGGCGGCCGCTGGGTCGATGCGCGCGAAAGCGACGACCACGCCGCCGGGCGCTGGAAATGAAAAGCCGCCGGCCGCAAGCTACTTGATGCTGACGGCCTTGGCGATGGCCTCGACGCGGGCCTCGTGGCGCGGAAAGAAAGTCAGGCGCGGCGCCTGGTAGACGAGGGCGAACAGCTCTTCCCTGTCGACGGCGCCGAAGCCGAGGCCGCGCATCTGCACATTGTCGATCTTGCGTATCCGCTCGAATTCGAAGCGAAAGCCCTTCTTGCCGCCGAAGGCATAGGGTTCGAGCTTGCGCAACTTGAAGGTCGAGCCGTCGCGACTGAGGACGCCTTCCAGCATCGATACGATTTCCTCGGTTTGCATGGCTTTGCGAAATGCAAAATCCTTCTGCTTGTCGCTCGCCGCGGACTCCGAATGCATGACCTGGCCGTCGCGGATGCCGGAATAGACCATCAGTTCGTCGATGGTGATGCCTTCCATGGTCCACAACTGTGCCGGCTTGATGCCGGGGAAGTCGAGGTGGTTCCAGTTGCCATCGACGTTGATCGACATGCGCTCGCCCACCGGATTAGCCCCGGATTCGACTTTCCTGACGGAGGCGCACGCGGCGAGCAGCAATGCCAGGCTGAGGATGAGCAGATTCTTCATGAATTGAGTTCCGCAAGATAGGATTTGATCAATGCCGCATCCGGTGCTTCCGGCGCGAGGTCGAGGTAGCGCGCGAATGCGTGCCGGGCTTCGCTCATCTGGCCCCGCTGGCGGGCCACCAGACCGATGCCGCGGAAGGCGGGCGGCGGCGGATCGGCGTCGGCGACGGCAAGCTGGTAATCGCTCCAGGCCAGGTCGTGGTCGCCGGCCAGGCCCCGCAGGCGATGGACTTCACCCCGGTAATATCGCATCAGGCCGGCCGCGCCGCCCGTGTCGATCCGCCGTGACAGCAGGACCAGGCTCTCCGCATACTGGCCGCGCTTGATTTCGTCTTGCAGCCATTCGTCGATCAGGTGCCCGGTATGCTCCGCATAGCGGTCCTTGCCATCGGTACCGCCCGGCATCGATTGCGCCAGCTGCGCCAGGTTGTTCCGGCGCTCGGGCGGCGCCGGATGGCTGGCGAACAGGGGGCTGGTGGCGCTGGGTTCGTCGCCCTCCCTGGCCCTGGCTTCGTCCAGCAGATTGTTCCAGACCGCCGCCGACTCGGACACCCGATAGCCGGCGCGATGCATCAGGTGGGCGCCGATGCGGTCCGCCTCGTGTTCGTGGTCGCGGCTGTAGGCGAAGCCGCCGGCCAATACCGCCAATTGCCCGATCGCACCGGCCAGTCCGAACAGCGCCAGCACCTGGCCGGCAGCCGCCCTCGACTTGATGTCGCGCAGGCGGTCGACCGAGTGGCGCTGGAGATAGTGGCCGATTTCGTGGCCGATCACGGCGGCGAGTTGGGCCTCGTTTTCCATGCGCAGCAGCAGGCCGGTCCATATCTGCAGCATGCCATTGGGCGCCATGCTGGCATTGAACTGCGGCGTGCGCACCAGGAAAACCCGGATATCGGGGCAATGCGCGGCGCCGAGGCGGCAGGCGATGTCCTGGACGTAGCCGGCGAGGCGGGCATCGCGCAGCACCAGGGGACTGCGCCGCAAGGCCTTTTCCTCGCGGTCCATCATGGCCCACAGGCCGCCCTCGTCGGTGGCCAGGTCCGGCCGCTGGAAGCGTTGCGGCGCCAGGTAGTCAGGTGTCTCCTGCGCCCAGGCGCGGGGGACGAGCGCGCTGGCGCAGCAGGCGCAGCCGGCGGCCAGCAACTGCCGTCGCTTCATTTCGAGTCGGGAAAGCGGTCGAGCAGGGCCTTGACCGTTTCGGCTGCCGGCGCGGCCTCGCGCAGATCGCCATCGGCGCGCAGCAAGCGGTTGAACCACACCACCTGGCCGCTGCGCAGATCGACCAGCGAGGCGTAGCCGATCTGCATGCCGCCGCCGATACCGACACCCAGCAAGGCCAGGGCGATCATCGCCGCCTTGCGCTCGGAACTGGCGTAGCTGTCGCGCAGCCAGATGAAAAGGGCATAGTCGGCGGCCGATTTCTCATGCACCGGTTTTACCGCCTCGCCCATCGACCAGTCGAGCTTGCCGTTTTTGGTCGGCAGCGCAAAGCTGCCGATACCCATGTGGTGAAAGGCGATGGACCGCGCCACGGCGGCGTGCAGGGAGCTGATTTCCGCCAATTCGTCGGCATCCTTTTCCGGGAGTTCCTGCGTCTGCAGGGAAAGTTCCGCAGCCTTTCCGCTCAACGCGGCCTGCAGGTGGGTGTGGGCCGCGGCTGTCCAGTCGGCTTTGGGTTCCACGACGCCGCCACCCGAAATCGAGAACAGCTCAACGTCGGGTGGCATGATCAGAACCTTGGCGCTCTTGGGCAAACTGCTGAAGCCGGGCGCCAGGTTGCGCGCGTCCGGATAGGCCGGCGTGGACGTCAGCAGCGCAAGTGCCGGTAGGAGAACTGCGCGGAGCTTCCTGAGGGCGTGGCGAAGATGGGCTGGCATGGATTCTCCTGCGGTTTCAATCCCGGCTGCGGCGTCATGCCGCGCAGTGGATGCCGCGTCCAGGCGCGGCGCGTAATAATAACCCAGGCATAAATCGCCAGGTGGCCCGGGCCCTTGCGATGACGGCGGCGGGCCACCAACAAAAAACGGCCGAGCGCTTGCGCGCCCAGCCGTCGTCAGTCCGGGTTCCGCGCTTACTTGCGCTTGGCGCCGGCGGCAGCCTTCTTCACCGTTTCGCCGACGCTGCCCATGGCCGCGGTGGAGGCCTTGGTGATCTGCTCGAAGGCCTGGTTGGCGGTGGCGATGGCCTGCTGGAAGGATTCCATCATGTTCGGCGTCTGACCGGGCAGCGATTTCATGAAGTTCTGCAGGGAATCGGTCATGTCCTGGCTGCCGGAGGCCAGTTGCTCGGTGACCAGACGGGAAAACTCGGCGCGTGCGGCGTTGCCGATTTCGGCGATCTGCTGCGCCGCGGCGACCATGCGCTGGGTGGTTTCCTGGGCGTACTGGGTGCGCAACTGCATCATGGTCTGCGGGTCGCTGGCGCCGGATTGCGCCTTGGCGGCTTCGACGCCGCTTTGAAACATTTCGCGGGCCAGTTCGGATTGCAGGGCCATGATGCGCTGCGAATTTTCGATCGAAAGCTGCGCCAGGCGCATGGCAGCTTCCATGTTCTTGCGGTGCAGTTCGCTGAATTGTTCGGTCTTGCCTGCCATGATGCTCTCCTGTGATTGCTTTGAAAGATTCAATTTAACACCAATGGCTTACGCGACGCTGACCTGGGTCAACGCGGGCGCTTGCGGCGCCGGGTGTTGTTTCCGCGCGCCGGGTGATTCATACTGCATGGAATAAGTTGAGATGGCAAAGGATTAATCATGAAGCTTGTCGCCATGGCCCTGGTGCTGCTCGTCGCCCTGGAGCATTTGTACTTCCTTTACCTCGAAATGTTTCTGTGGACCACGCCGAAAGGGCTCAGGATCTTCGGCAACACGGCCGAGAAGGCGGCGAGCTCGCGCGTGCTGGCCGCCAACCAGGGGCTCTACAACGGATTTCTCGCTGCCGGCCTGCTCTGGGGCCTGGTCTATCCGGGCGCCGCCGCAACCCACATCCAGATGTTCTTCCTGGCCTGCGTGATCGTCGCCGGGATCTACGGCGGGCTCACGGTGACGATGCGCATCATGTATCTGCAGGCCGGACCGGCGCTGCTCGGCCTGCTGGCCTTGCTGCTGGCTTAGTGTGACAGACACAAATAGTGCGCCTGGTGATATTCGAGCGCAGCGAGCCAATCAGTAGCCCCCCGTGAGGGGGATTGGGGGGCGGGCGACCAGTTCGCTTTTTCGTTGCCTCATGGTCAGGGGTGCTTCATTGGCGGCGTGAGCGTCAGGCAATTTCCGGAAGACAAGGGAGACAGACATGGCAAGTCCCAGCACCCAATGGCAGGAACGCATCGCGGCCGACGAGGCCGAACGCCATGGCGCCTATGCGCGCGATTTCGCCGCGATCCAGGCGCGCAAGTCGGCGAAGTTCGGCACCGGCCGCACCCTGCATCGCAAGCAGTTGCTGGGGCTGCAGGGCAGCTTCACGGTGCTCGCCGATCTGCCGGGCCATGCGCGTCACGGCCTGTTCGGCGCGCCGCGCAGTTACCCGGCCTGGGTGCGGCTGTCGAACGGCGGCACCGACGTCCAGGCCGACCGCAAGCCCGACATACGCGGCTTTGCGATCAAGATCCGCGGCCTTGGCGACCTCGGCAGTCCCGGCGCGCTGGGTTCGGGTCCGGCCGATTGCCAGGATTTCCTGCTGATCAACCATCCGGCTTTCGCCTTTGCCGGCGCCGATGAATTCGTCGGTCTGGTCAAGAACCTGAGCAAGGGCCCCGGCGCCCTGCTCGGCTACCTGGTCTCGCGCTACGGTTTCCTCGGTGCTCTGGGCATGATGAAGCGCTTCGCACAAACCTTCAACAAGCCCTTTTCGGGCTTTGCCACCGCGCCCTTCTACTCGGCGGCGCCGATCGCCTGCGGCCCCTTTGCGGCGCGGGTGCGCCTGTTGCCGCCGGGCGACGAGGCCAAGCCGGGCGCCGAAGCCGATTGGGCGGGGGATTTTCTGGCCCGCCTGGCGCGCGGGCCGCTGCAATTCAGGCTGCAGTTGCAATTCTTCGTCGATGAAGCGCGCACGCCGATCGAGGATGCTTCGGTGGACTGGCCCGAGGCTGTCGCGCCCTATGTCACGGTCGGCGTGCTGACCCTGCCGCCGCAGGACCCGCAGACGGCCGAAGGACAGACCCTGGCGGCGGCCATCGAGGCGGCCGCCTTCGATCCCTGGGCGGCGCTGATGGAACATCGCCCGCTGGGCGAAGTCATGCGCGCGCGCAAAGCGGTGTATTTCGCCAGCCAGCAGGGCCGCCGCTAGGCGTTTTGGCCGACCATTGCGCGTCCGAGGATTGAAATCGGCGGCGCAATCCCCATGTTGTGCGCAATGACATCTTTCTGAGGCATTCGCCATGCGCATCGACAAATTCACCACCCGCTTCCAGCAGGCCATTTCCGACGCCCAGAGCCTGGCGGTCGGCAACGACCAGCAGTTCATCGAGCCGCAGCATCTGCTGCTGGCCCTGCTCAACCAGGACGACGGCAGCACCACGTCCTTGCTGGCGCGCGCCGGCGTCAATGTCGGCGGCCTCAAGGCGGCGCTGGCCAAGGCCATGGAGCGCCTGCCCAAGGTCGAAGGCCACGGCGGCGAGGTCAGCATCGGCCGCGACCTCTCCAACCTGCTCAACGTCACCGACAAGGAAGCGCAGAAGGCCGGCGACCAGTTCATCGCCTCGGAAATGTTCCTGCTGGCCCTGACCCAGCCAGATGGTAAAAGCGGGGGCGAGTGCGGCCGCCTGCTGAAGGAAGCCGGCCTGAATCGCAAGGCGCTGGAAGACGCGATCAAGGCCGTGCGCGGCGGCGAGAACGTCGGCTCGCAGGAAGCCGAAGGCCAGCGCGAGGCGCTGAAGAAATACTGCCTCGACCTGACCGAGCGCGCCCGCCAGGGCAAGCTCGACCCGGTGATCGGCCGCGACGACGAGATCCGCCGCACCATCCAGATCCTGCAGCGCCGCACCAAGAACAACCCGGTACTGATCGGCGAACCCGGGGTCGGCAAGACCGCGATCGTCGAAGGCCTGGCGCAGCGCATCATCAATGACGAAGTGCCCGAGACCCTGAAGGGCAAGCGCGTGCTGGTGCTCGACATGGCCGGTCTGCTGGCCGGCGCCAAGTACCGCGGCGAGTTCGAGGAACGCCTCAAGGCGGTGCTCAAGGAAGTTGCGCAGGATCAGGGCCGCATCATCCTCTTCATTGACGAGATGCACACCATGGTCGGCGCCGGCAAGGCCGAGGGCGCGATCGATGCCGGCAACATGCTGAAGCCGGCGCTGGCGCGCGGCGAACTGCACTGCATCGGCGCCACCACGCTCAACGAATACCGCAAGTACATCGAGAAGGATGCCGCGCTGGAACGGCGCTTCCAGAAGGTGCTGGTCGACGAGCCCTCGGTAGAGGCCACCATCGCGATCCTGCGCGGCCTGCAGGAGAAATACGAGCTGCACCACGGCGTGGACATCACCGACCCGGCTATCGTCGCCGCGGCAGAACTGTCGCACCGCTACATCACCGACCGCTTCCTGCCGGACAAGGCCATCGACCTGATCGACGAAGCCGCGGCGCGCATCAAGATGGAAATCGACTCCAAGCCGGAAGTCATGGACAAGCTCGACCGCCGCCTGATCCAGCTCAAGATCGAGAGCGAGGCGGTCAAGAAGGAAAAGGACGAGGCCTCGAAGAAACGCCTGCTGCTGATCAAGGACGAGATCGCCAAGCTCGAGCGCGAATACGCCAACCTCGACGAGATCTGGCGCGCCGAGAAGGCCCAGGTGCAGGGCTCGGCGCACATCAAGGAAGAGATCGACAAGATCAAGGGGCAGATGGCCGAGCTGCAGCGCCAGGGCGCTTTCGACAAGCTGGCCGAACTGCAGTACGGCACGCTGCCCAAGCTCGAAGCGCAACAGAAGGCTGCCGAGAAAGTTGGCGCTGAGGACACGGCGAAACACCGCCTGCTGCGCACGCAAGTCGGCGCCGAGGAGATCGCCGAGGTCGTCTCGCGCGCCACCGGCATCCCGGTCAGCAAGATGATGCAGGGCGAGCGCGAGAAGCTGCTGAAAATGGAAGACAAGCTGCACAGCCGCGTGGTCGGCCAGGACGAGGCTGTGCGCCTGGTGTCGGACGCGATCCGCCGTTCGCGCGCCGGGCTGTCGGAGGAAAGCCGGCCCTACGGCTCCTTCCTTTTCCTTGGCCCCACGGGCGTCGGCAAGACCGAGCTGTGCAAGGCCCTGGCCGAGTTCCTGTTCGACGCCGAGGATCACCTGATCCGCATCGACATGAGCGAGTTCATGGAAAAGCATTCCGTGGCGCGGCTGATCGGCGCGCCGCCGGGCTATGTCGGCTACGAGGAAGGCGGTCACCTGACCGAGCAGGTGCGCAGGAAGCCCTATTCGGTGATCCTGTTCGACGAAGTCGAGAAGGCCCACCCGGACGTGTTCAACGTGCTCTTGCAGGTGCTCGACGACGGCCGCATGACCGACGGCCAGGGCCGCACCGTGGACTTCAAGAACACCGTCATCGTAATGACCTCCAACCTCGGCAGCCAGATGATCCAGACCATGGCCGGCGACGACTACCAGGTGATCAAGCTGGCGGTGATGGGCGAAGTCAAAATGCATTTCCGCCCCGAGTTCGTGAACCGCATCGACGAGATCGTGGTGTTCCACGCGCTCGACGAGAAGAACATCGCGGGCATCGCCAAGATCCAGCTCAGGTATCTGGAAAAGCGCATGGCCAAGCTCGACATGGCGCTGGAAGTGTCCGACGCCGCGCTGGCCTTGCTGGCCGAGGCCGGCTTCGATCCGGTGTTCGGCGCGCGGCCGTTGAAGCGCGCGATCCAGGAGCGCATCGAGAACCCGCTCTCAAGGCTGATCCTCGACGGCAGCTTCGGTCCCAAGGACCGCGTCAAGGTCGGCGCGAGCAAGGGACAACTGAGCTTCGAGAAGGCTTGAAAGCGGCACGGCTCCGGCGCAGTTTAACAACCGTTATAACTGCGCTGGAGCCTGCCATGCACGTCCTCAAACTTATCCAGATCGGCAATTCCGTCGGCGTCATCCTGCCGAAAGAGGTGCTGGCCAACCTGAAGCTGGAAAAGGGGGAGTCGATCTTTCTGACCGAGACCCCCGAAGGCTATGTGGTCACGCCCTATGATCCGGCGCTGGAGGAACAGGTGACGGCCGGGCGGGACTTCATGCGCGAGTTTCGCGACAGCTTCCATGCGCTCGCCAAGTGAGCTGGCGCTGGGTCGATAAGCAGGCGCTGCTCCTGTTACACGCCGAGAGCGTCGCCGAGCACGGCGGTGCTGCGCGCATACGCGATGCGGGACTGCTCTATTCCGTGCTGGCTCGGGCGAAAAACCTTGCGGCCTATGGCGATCCGGATGTCGCGGAGTTGGCCGCCGCCTATGGCGCCGGGATATCGCAGAATCACCCGTTGGTCGACGGCAACAAGCGCGCGGCCTTCCTGTCGGTCGGCCTGTTCCTTGCCCTTAACGGCCATCGCCTGGTGGCGATGCAAGCCGAGGCGACGCTGGCCATGCTCTCGCTTGCCGCAGGCGAACTCAGGGATGAGGAATTCGCCGCCTGATTGCGCCGCCATATCGAACCCCGGCGTCCGCCACCGGCAAAAGCCTGACCAGGCCTCGTTCGCCGCATTCCATGCCGGCGCGCGCGCCGCGCAACGCGGCGAAGCGGATTGCGGCCGGATCGGCCGCGGGTAACGATTTTTTACAAATCGCTGCGCGTTCAGGGCAATTCAATTACATGCGTGGAGTCCAATCAACTCATCGCCAAGGGTGGGCAGGCGGCCGGATATCCGGGCCGCTGCGAGCCCCGGGAAAGGAGAGTTGCCATGAAACTCACAAAATTGCTCATCGTGGTTCTGCTGCTGGGAGCGACCGGCATCAGCTATGCGGGGGGAGGCCATCGGGGCCATCATCATCGTAGCCACGGGCATTTCAGCGTGATCGTCGGCCCCTACTGGGGGCCTTTCTGGGGCCCGCGCTACTACCCGCCGCCCTACTATGCGCCGATCGTGGTCGAGCGCCCCGTCCCGCAGGTGTATATCGAACAGCCCCCGGTAGCTTCCGCGCCCGGGGGCGTCGAGGCAAGCAATTACTGGTACTACTGCGCTCCGGCGGGTGGCTACTACCCCTACGTCAAGGAGTGCCCGGGCGGATGGCAACGGGTATTACCGCAGGCGCCGGGTCAACCCTGAGGCCTATCGGGAGTCGCCGCCATGAAATCATCAACTTCTTCTCTCGCCGCGGTGTCGGGCCTGTTGCTGCTCGCCGGATGCGCGTCGCTGCCGGATGGCCCGAGCGTGATGGCCCTGCCCGGAAGCGGCAAGAGCTTCGAGCAGTTCCGCAGCGACGACGCCGAATGCCGCCGTTATGCCCACGACCAGATCGGCGGCAGCAGCGCGAATCAGGCCGCGGCCGACGCCGGCGTGCGTAGCGCCGTGGTCGGTACCGCCGTCGGCGCCGTTGCCGGTGCCGCGATCGGCGGACGCGACGCCGTCGGCGTCGGCGCCGGCACCGGCTTGCTGGTGGGCAGCCTGGCGGGCGCCGGCGCGGCCCAGAGTTCAGGCTACGGCAGCCAGCACAGCTATGACCATGCCTATGTCCAGTGCATGTACGCGAAGGGACAGCGGGTGCCGGTCACCGCGGCCCAGCGCAGCCAGCTGGAAGGGTCGCTTCAGCGTGCTCCTGCGGCGCCGGCAGGCAGCGCCTATCCGCCGCCGCCGGGAAATCCGCCGCCGCCGCCGGGAGTTTCCGCCCGCTGACCGGGAGGCGACATGAGGTTTCCACTTTACGGACTCGCCATGCTGCTGCTGCTGCCGTGCCTGAGCAGTGCAGGCCTGGCGGGCGAGCGCTGGCAGCGCCACGAGCGCCATGGAGCCGGCCAGCCGACCGTGCGCCACGAGGCGCAGCGGCATCGTCACGACGCGCACCGGCACCGTCATCATCACCACCACAAGCCGCATCCGGGCGTACCTATCATCTACCCCTGGTACCTGCCGCCGCAGCCGGTGGTGCTGCTGCCGCCGATGCCGCCGCCGGGGGCCTACTGGTACTTCTGCGCCAATCCGCTGGGCTACCACCCCTACGTCGGCGTCTGTGCCGTCGAGTGGCAGAAGGTCGTGCCGGGCTTCGGCGCGCCGTATCGCTGATTCAGGAACAGACGCGCCGCCGGCGGTTTGCGGCGGCCGGGATCGCGCCGGCGGTCAGGGCTGTCGCAGATTTCGGTTAGCATCGGCTGATGACCCCCAATGCTCCCGTTCGCGCCGATGCCGCCGTGATTGCGCTGGTCGGCATGGCCCACGCCACCTCGCATCTGTTTCACCTCTTGTTACCTCCGCTGTTTCCGCTCTTGATGCCGGACTTCGGTTTCGGCTACACCGAGGCGGGTTTCCTGATGACCGTGTTCTTTGCCATTTCCGGCGTCGGCCAGGCCCTGGCCGGCATCGTCGTCGATCGTTACGGCGCGCGCCGCGTGCTGATGGCCGGCGTGAGTTTGCTGGCGGCCTCGGGCCTGGCGCTGGCGGCGGCGGTCAATTATTCGATGCTGTTGCTGGCGGTGGCCCTGGCCGGGGTCGGCAACTCGGTATTCCATCCGGCGGATTTTTCGCTGCTGAACAAGAAGGTGACGCCGGCGCGCCTGGGCTACGCGTTTTCGGTGCACGGCCTGTCCGGCAATCTGGGCTGGGCCCTCGGCGCGACCATCTCCGGCACCGCGCTGGCCTGGGCCGGCTGGCGTGGCGCCGGCGTCGCGGCGGCGCTGGTGGCCCTGGGTTCGGTGGCCGCCCTGCAACTGGCGCGGCCGCTGCTCGACGACGAGCGGCCAAGAGTTGACGCTGGCGCCACGGCGAGCGCGACCATCTTCGGCTTTCTCGGCCTGCCCGCGATCTGGCTGGCCTTCATGTTCTTCCTGCTGGTCACGGCAGCCTTCGGCGGCTTGCAGAGCTTCTCGGTGCCGGTGCTGGGCGGCATCTACGGGCTGACGGCGGCGGCCGGTGTCGCCGCGCTGACGGGCTACCTGCTGGGCTCGGCGGCCGGCATGGTGGCCGGCGGTTTCGTTGCCGTGCGGGTTCATGCGCACGAGCGCACGGTGGGCGGCGCCCTGGTCGGCGCCGCGGTCTTCGCCTCGGTGCTGGCCAGCGGCCTGCCGCCGGCCTGGAGCGTGATTCCGCTGATGGTCGGCATCGGCATCGGCGTCGGCCTCGCCGGTCCTTCGCGCGACCTGCTGGTGCGCCGCGTCGCCACCGAGTCGCTGGCCGGCGGCAATGCCTCGCCGGCCTTCGGCCGCGTCTATGGCTTCGTTTATTCGGGGCTCGATGTCGGCCTCGCGCTGGGGCCGCTGGCCTTCGGCATGCTGCTCGATGCCGGCGGCCGCGACGGCGTGCTGCCGGGCGTGGCGCTGTTGCAGATCCTGGCGGTGCTGACGGTGCTGGCGATGGGCCGCAAGGTCGGCGCGCCGGGGGTGCGGCAGGGCGGGCGACAGGGCGGACTGTAGGGCGGACTGTAGGGCGGACTGTAGGGCGGACTGTAGGGCGGACTTCAGTCCGCCATCGTAAACCGGCGGACTGAAGTCCGCCCTACAACGCCATCGTTCCCCGGCCGACTGAAGTCAACCTTACAAGGGTTTTACCAAGCCAACCATCAGGCTTTCACCAAGCGATCCATCAGGATTCCACCAGGCCATCCATCCCTGGCCGACTTCAGCCGGAACTGCAGCTTTCGTGGCGGGGCGCTAGATCCGCCTGGCGCGTCCGGCCCAGTAAGGGTCGCGCAGCTCGCGCTTGAGCGTCTTGCCTGCGGCGTTGCGCGGGAAGGCGGGCAGCACCACGACTTCCTGCACGCGCTGGTAGCGCGCCGCGACGCGCTCGTTGATCCAGTCGCGCAGCTCGCTCACCGTCGCCTCAGCGCCAACTTTCAAGACTACGGCGGCCAGCGGGGTCTCGCCCCAGGTCTCGTGCGGGATGCCGAACACGGCGACCTCCGCCACTGCCGGATGGCGGCTGGCGACGTCTTCGATGTCGCGCGGATAGACCTTGACCCCGCCCGAGTCGATCATGTCCTTCTTGCGATCGACCAGGTACAGATAACCTTCGTCGTCCAGATAGCCGATGTCGCCGCTGTGGATCCAGCCGAAGCGCAGGGTTTCCGCGGTGAGCTGCGGCTTGCCCCAGTAGCCCTGCATGACGAAGGGCCCGCGGCCGACGATCTCGCCGGGCTGGCCGGGTGGCAGCTCGTGGCCGGCCTCGTCGACCACGCGCACCGCGCTGAAGGGCGGCGGGCAGCCAACCGAACCGGCCTTCCTCACGGCATCGGTCTTGTCGAGGATGGTGACGAAACCTTCGGTGAGGCCGTAGAGCTCGTGGAAGCGGCCGGGCAGCAACTGGTTCAACTGGTCCTTGCGCGGCTGCGCCAGCGGTGCGCCGAGCGAGAGGATCATCTGTAGCGAGGCCAGCCCGGCCGGATCGAAATCCGGCGAGTCGAGCAGGGCGATGATCTGCGCCGGCACCACCATGATGTGCGTGACCTTTTCCCGGTCGATGGTTTCGAGCATGGCCGCGGCGTCGAACTGGCGCTGCAGGATGTAGGTGGCGCCGAGGTGGAAGGCCGGCATCAGGGTGACGAAGGCGCCGTTGAAGACGATGGCGCCGGTGTGCAGCACCACCGACTCCGGCGTCATGCGCCAGGCGGCGCCCAGCAGCAGCGCGTACATGGCGCGCACGCGATGGCTGTGCATGATGCCCTTGGGCAGGCCGGTGGTGCCCGAGGTGTACATGATGTTGAACAAGTCGTCGGGACCGACGTCGGCGGCGGGAGGCTCGCCGTCCGGGGCCGCCGCGGCGAGCGCCGCGTAGTCGCCCCAGGGCGGTTCGGCGCCGTCGATCAGCAGGATGCGTCCGGGCGCCAGGGTCTGCAATTCGGGCAGCACGGCGGCGACCACCGGCAGCAGGCTGTTCTGGGTGACGAGGCAGACCGCGCCGGCGTCGTTGATCAGGCTGGACAGGCCGACGCCGGTCAGCAGCGGCGACAGCGGCACCGCCACGGCGCCGATCCTGGCGCAGGCCCAGTAGAGCTCCAGCAGTTCCAGGGTGTTGGGCAGCAGGGTGGCGACGCGCTGGGTCTTCTTCACGCCCAGCCCGGTCAGCAGGTGGGCGGTACGATTGACCCGGGCGCTGAAGCTCAGGTAGTCGAGGCGCTGCTCTTCGAACACGACCGCCGTGGCGTGGGGGCGGTAGCGGGCATGGTGCGCCAGCAGTGTCGACAGTTCCATGAGGTTGCGGCTCCTTGGTTCAGGCGGCAGGCGCTGCGGGTTACCGGCCGGGCAGGGTCCACACCCCGTCCCATTCGTCCGGCGGCGGATGGTCGCGATAGATGCGGCAGCGTTCGAGGTAGATTTTCGACGGCCCGTCTTCCGGATGCGCCTCGAGCGCCTGCCGGAAACAGCTCTTCGCCGCGGCCCAGTCGCGTTCGCGATAGAGCGCGAGGCCGGCACTGAAGGCCTGCAGCACCTCGGCGCGGTGCGGAAAGCTGTCCTCCGAATGGTGGCCGAGCGCTTCGTAGATCGCCACTGGCGTGGCCCTGCCGCGCACCCGGATCAGGTCGATCTCGCGCGCGGCGGCGTGGTCCTTGATCGCTGCCCAGGTCGCGTCGCACATCAGGATCGAGGTGCCATAGAACTTGTTGGCGCCTTCCAGGCGTTCGGCCAGGTTGACCCGGTCGCCGATCACCGTGTATTCCATGCGCTTCAACGAGCCGATGTTGCCGGCGACCACGTTGCCGGTGCTGATGCCGACGCCGATCTTGATCTGCTCGCCGCCGCGCGCGACGCGCCGCCGGTTGAGCTGGTGCAGCGCGGTCAGCATCCTGTTGCCGACCATCACCGCATTGCTGGCGTCGTCGTCGCTTTGCAGCACCGAGCCGAACACCGCCATGATCATGTCGCCGATGTACTTGTCGAGCACGCCGTCGTGGGCGAAGACGATATCCACCATGTCGGTGAAGTATTCGTTGAGCAGGGCCACGGTCTCCCTGGCGCCGAGGCGTTCCGAGATCGAGGTGAAGCCACGGATGTCGGAAAACAGCACGCTGACGTCGCGCCCGGTGCCGCCCAGTTCCGCTTCGCCGCTTTCCATGAGCTTGTCCACCACGGTCTTGCTCATGTAGCGCGACATGGTGTTGCGCAGGCGCTTTTCGCGCGTGATGTCCTCCATCATCAGCATGTAGCCAATCGGTTCGTTGCTGGTGCTGGTAAGCGCCACCGTGACCAGGTTGATCGAGACCGCTTCGCTGCCCTCGACCAGCAGGTCGGTGTCGACCGTGATGTCGGTTTTGCCCGAGGCGAGCACCTTCTCCAGGCTGGTGGCCACCCAGCGGTTGCGGCCGGGGAAGAGTTCGTCCAGGCGGTGGCCGAGCAGCTCGGTGCCGGAGCGCCGCAGCAGGCGCAACGCCGATTCATTGACCTTGCGCACTATGCCGTCGGCGTCGAGCGTCAGCACCGCATTGTTCATGCTGTGCAGGATGGCCTCGTTGTAGTTGCGCGCGACATTTACCTCCTCGAACAGCTGCGCGTTTTCGATGGCGACCGCCGCCTGCGCCGAGAAGGCGCGCAGGCGGCGTTCGTCGGCGCTGCCGAACTTGCCGCCCTTGCGATTCAGGATCTGCATGACGCCGATCTTGCGTTCGCCGCGGGCGACGATCGGCATGCACAGCATGCTCTGGGTGCGGTAGCCGGTGTGGTGGTCGAACTCGGGATTGAAGCGGGGGTCGCCGTAGGCATCCGCGATGTTGATCACCTGGCCGCTGCTGAAGCATTCGCCGGCAATGCCGGCTTGCGCCGGGAAACGGATGGTGGCGCCGGCAATGCCGTCGGCGACGCGGGAGAACAATTCGTCGCTGGCCGGGTCGTAAAGAAACAGGCTGCCGCGGTCGGCGTCGAGCAACGTGGTTGCCGCCGTCATGATTTTCATCAGCAGCGGATCGAGGTGGATCTCGGAGACGATCGAACTGCTGATTTCGAGCAGCATGGCTTCCTCGCGCTGCTGGCGCTCGACCTTCTCGAACAGGTGCGCGTTCTCCAGGGCCGCGGAAGCCTGCAGCGAAAGTCCTTCGAGCAACTGCCGGTCTTCGGCATCGAAGTCGCCGTTGCGCTTGTTCAGTACTTGGGCAATGCCGATCACCTCGCGCTTTTTGTTGCGGATCGGCACGCAGAGGATGTTGCGCGTGTGGTAGCCGGTGTGCCGGTCGACCTCCTGGTTGAAGCGCGGGTCGGCATAGGCGTCGGCGATGATCACCGCCTCGCCGCCGGCGAATACCGTGCCGGCCACGCCGACATGGCTGGGGAAGCGGATCTCGCCGATGGTATCGCCCTGCAGCACGCGCGAAAACAGCTCGTCGGCCTCGGCGTCGTAGAGGAACAGCGAGCTGCGGTCGGCGTTCAGCGCTTCGGTGACCATCGCCATCAGGCGCGGGAACAGCACGTCGAGGGACAGGCTGTCGGTTACGCGGTTGGCGATGTCGGCCAGCGCCGAGGTGCGCCGCAACTGTTCGCTGAGGCGGTGGAACAGCCGCGCCCTGCCTGCATCGTCGAGGCCGCGCAACAGGCGATCGATATCCTCTTCCTGCAGGTGCCGTTCAAGGATTTCGCGAATGGTTTCGAGGCCGACTTGCATGCGCGAGGTGAGCAGAAGACCAGGTGGCTATGGATGCCGGCATTGTAACCAGACAAGGCCCGTGCCCGGGGAATCAGCCGCCGAGCGCGGCGTGGCGCGGGCAGGAGACGAGGTGATCGTTGACCATGCCGGTCGCCTGCATGTGGGCATAGACCACCGTGGGGCCGATGAAGCGGAAGCCGCGGCGCTTGAGTTCCTTCGACAGCGCCTCGGCCTGCGGCGTGATGGCGGGAATCTCGGCCAGCCTGCGGCGCCGGTTGATGCGCGGGCGGCCATCGACAAAGGCCCACAGCAACTGGTCGAGGCTGCCGCCCTGCTCGTAGAGTTCCAGGGTGGCCCGGGCATTGCTGATGCTCGCGGCAATCTTGAGCCGGTTCCTGACGATGCCGGCATCGCCCAGCAGCCGCGCCACGTCCTGCTCGCCGTAGCGTGCGATGCGGGCCGGATCGAAGTTGTCGAAGGCGCGCCGATAGTTCTCGCGCTTCCTGAGGATGGTGATCCACGACAGGCCGGCCTGCGCCCCTTCGAGGATCAGGAACTCGAACAGCGTGCGCTCGTCGTGGCAGGGCACGCCCCATTCGGTGTCGTGATAGAGGACATAGAGCGGGTCGTCGCCGCACCACGGGCATCTCGGGCTAGAGGTCGTTGTGTCGGTCATGATCGATGGCGGCTCGCAAGCGCTGCGAAGGCAAGGCAGGACTGCGCGATGATACCGCGCGCGGCGCTCAGGCCGCGATTGCGGGGCAGGTCGTGGCGACGCGGTTGCGGCCTTCGCGCTTGGCGCGATAGACGCCCTCGTCGGCGAGCTTGATCAGGTCCTCGATTTCCTTCATTCCGTCATCGCGCAGGGCGACGCCGATACTGACGCTGCCACGCCATTCGCCGCCGCCCGCCGGCACGCGCATCTGATTGACTGCGTGGCGGAGATTTTCTGCCATCTGCATGGCGCCGTCGAACGGCGTGCGGGCGCAGATGATGAGGAACTCGTCGCCACCGAAGCGGCAGACGACGTCATCCCTGCGCACTGCCTGCCGCAGTCGCTGCGACAAGCGGCGCAGCACCGCGTCGCCGGCGTCGTGGCCATAGCTGTCGTTGATCGCCTTGAAGCCGTCGGCGTCGATCATCATGCAGGCCAGCGGCGTCTTGTGGCGCAGCGAGACGTTCCATTCGTGTTCCAGGCTGAGCAGGCCCTGGCGACGATTGGGCAGGCCGGTGAGGACATCGGTCATGGCGATTTCCTCAAGGCGCCGGTTGGCCAGGGAAAGTTCCCGCGTGCGCTCGGCGACCTTGGCTTCCAGCGTCTGGTTCAGTTCGAACAGTGCGCGGTTGCGCTCGGACACCTGGTGAAACAGGCCATTGAGCGCGTGGAGCAGGGCCGCGGTGGCCGGATCCTGGTGCCAGGCGTCGGCGCGGTAGGCATCCTCGGGTGTCGCGCCCGCTGCGATCGCCGCGATCTGGTGGGCCATCATCTGGTCCGAGCCGAGGATGTGGTAGGCCAGCCAATGGGTCAGGAAGAGCAGCAGGGATTCGGCATTGCTGCGGTCCGCGGCTGACATTACGCTGTGCATGCGCGTCACATCCTGCAGAAAGCTGGCGTGCTCCTGGCGATGCCGCGCGACGTGGCGCGGGTCGATCCGGCCGCGCTCCATCAGCTGTTCTTCTTCGCGGAAATGATAGTCGGCATAGGCCGCCAGTTCACCGAATACGACTTCGGTATCGGCGGCCAGGGCGCCTTCCCGCCGCATCAGCAGTTCGCCGTAACGGTTGATGACGTCCACCAGATGATGGTGCTGTCGATCGACTTCCGCCAGACCGGTAACGAAGTAGTCGCCCCAGGCGAAGGATTCCATGCCGTCGCGCCTCGTCCCGGGCCTAATGCACGAAACCCGGTTCCGGCTCAAGCACCGCGGGATTGCGCAGGAAGCACCCGAGGTGGCGGTCGGTCTTGGTGGTGTGGTTGATCAGCCAGTCGACCAGCAGCAACTGGATGCGGAAGTTGATGTAGGTCGGGTCGCTGCTGCCGTTTTCGATCTCGTCGCGCAGCTTCAGGTAATAGGTCTGGAAGGTGCGATGCTCATGCACATGCTGTTCGAGGAAGGGGTAGTGCGAATCACGCATCAGGTGTTCCTCGTCGCCGAAGTGACGGACGACATAGCGGCCGAGGAAGTCGAGGACTTCGTTGACTTCGACGTGGCTGCCGCTGCGGATGCAGTTGGAAAGACGCCGTATCTGCTCCAGCAGTTGCCGGTGCTGGGCGTCGATTTCCGTCACGCCGATGGAGAATTCCTCGCGCCACTCGGGGATCAGGTCGAGCTCGCCGGTGCCTTCATGCACGCCGCTGGCCAGATAGCGCTCGCAGCGTTCGAGATACAGTTCGACCACCGAATCGGTCGGCCCCGCGTCGCGGCATTGCTGCAGCAGGGACCGCGCGCGCTCGATGTCGCGCAGGTGATAGCAGGCGACGGCATGGCCGAACAGGGACTGGGTGCGCAGCTTGGCTTCGCGCAGTTCGTCGGGGTCTGCGTCGAATACTTCATAGACCGATTGGGGATGGACTTTTCCCTTGACCCGCACCCGGTCGATCAGGCGGATCGAGTAGCGCGACGCGTCGGCCAGTCCGTACAGCGTGTGCTCGCTGATCAGGAGCGGTGCGCCATAGATCCGGGTGATGGTTTGCAGTCGTGAAGCGAGGTTTACGGTGTCGCCTATCACGGTGGTTTCCATGCGATTCTGCGCGCCTATGGTGCCCAGCATGGTGATCCCGGAATTCAGGCCGACGCCGATGCGCAGCGGGTAATAGCGCGCGCGCTGGCGCCCTTCGTTATAGGAATCGAGATTGCGCAACATGCCGATGGCGGCGCGCAGGCCGTCGTCGCTGCCGCCGGGGAACAGGGCCATGATGCCGTCGCCGACGAACTTGTCGATGAATCCGCCGAAGCGCTCGATGATGGGACCGACTTCGCCCAGGTAGGAATTCAGGAAGCGGAAATTCTCCTGCTGGGTCATGGATTCCGACAGCGTGGTGAAATCGCGGATGTCGGAGAACAGCACGGTCAGCGGCTGGTCGGCGTGCTGGCCGAGCCGTGCCTGGAGGATGCTGTTGGCGCCCATCAGTTTCATGAACTGGCTGGGCACGAACAGCCGGTAGGCCAGTTCCGTCAGTGCCAGTTCGTTGCGGGTGCGCTCGTGTGCCGCTTTTTCCTGTTCCAGGGCCGTGCGCAGGTCGTCCAGTTCGTGTTCGCCAGGGGGCGCGTTCATGATTCGCATCCTGAAAATGGCTGCACGCGACAGGCAGCAGGGGCGCGGCATCGTCGCGGGCCTGGTGGCCCAGGCCACCAGTTCGAGCAAAATGATAGCCGCAAAATATTTGTGGATATTGCGGCGAATCAATAAAGGGAGGGTTTCCGGGTGCTTCCGCCGGCGCTCGCCGTGCCGCCAGCGTCAACTCTCGGGGATGTCGACGACGGTCTAGTTCAGCACCAGCACGCCGCGCTTGAGGCCGGAGTCTTCCGGATGGGTCGAGAGGACAAAGCCCAGGCTGGAGACGAAGGCGAGCATGCGCGAATTCTCGGCGAGGAAGTCGCCGTGCATGTAGCGCAGGCCGTTGCTGCGCGCCGTATCGATCAGGATGCCCATGAGACGGCGCGCCAGGCCCTTGCCTTGCCAGTCGTCGGCCACCACGATGGCGAATTCGCAGGAGTCGCCATCCGGGTTGGTGGCGTAGCGGACCACGCCGATTTCCTTGTCGGCGCCATCGGCGTCGATGATGGCGACGAAGGCCATTTCGCGGTCGTAGTCGATCTGCGTCAGCCGGATCAGTTGCGCCGGCGAGACCTCGCGGATGGTGTTCATGAAGCGCATGTAGCGCGCTTCGGGCGACAGGGCCTTGACGAATTCCTGCTCCATGCGCACGTCTTCGGGCCGGATCGGGCGGATCGTGACCAGGGTGCCGTCCTTGGCCTGGAAGCTGGATTTCAGCTGTGAGGGATAGGGATGGATCGCCATGTGGTCGTAGCGTCCGGCGGTGATCGGCGTGTTTTCGACCGTGATCCGCGCGTCCACCGCCACCGCGCCGTGCTCGTCGACGATCAGCGGATTGATGTCCATTTCGCTGATCCACGGCAGTTCGCAGACCATCGATGAAACGCGCAGCAGCACCGATTCGATCGCATCCATGTTGACCGGCGGCATGTTGCGGAATTCGCCGAGTCTTGCGGTGGTGCGGGTCGAGGCCAGCATGTCGGCCACCAGCACCGAGTTGAGCGGCGGCAGGGCCACGGCGCGGTCGCTGCTGTAGGCCTCGACGCTGGTGCCGCCGGGGCCGAAGACGATGGTGGGGCCGAAGATCTTGTCGCGCATCATGCCGACCACCAGTTCGCGCCCGTTGGGCTTCTGGATCATCGGCTCGATGGCGATGCCGTTGATCTGCGCGTCGGGGCGGTTGCGCTTGACCTCGTCCATGATTTCCAGCCAGGCGTCGCGCACCGCGGCGAGGCTGTTGAGGTTGAGGCGCACGCCGCCGGAATCGGTCTTGTGCACGATCTGCGGCGAGTCGACCTTCATCACCACCGGCAGCCCGAGTTCCTCGGCCAGCACCATGGCCTCCGATGCCGAGCGCGCCACCACGGTTTGCGCAATGGGAATCCGGAAAGCCGCAAGCACGGCCTTTGATTCCATTTCGTTGAGCACCTTGCGCCCTTCCATCAACGCGGTCTCGATCACCAGGCGGGCCGATTCCAGGCGCGGCGGCGCCTGCTCGGAGATCGAGGGCGGCGTCTGCATCAGCAACTGGCGGTTGCGGTAGTAGTTGGAAATGTGCGAGAACAGGTCCACCGCCGGCTCCGGCGTGCGGAAAGTCGGAATCGCCGCGCCCTGGAACAGCTTGCGCGCTTCGCCCACCTGTTCCTCGCCCATCCAGCAGGTCACCATCGGCTTGTCGCTCTGGCGCGCGATCTCGATCACGGTGCGCGCCGCCTGGGTCGGGTCGGTCATCGCCTGCGGCGTCAGGATGACCAGCACGCCGTCGACATGGTCGTCGTCGATGCAGGCCTGCAGCGCCAGGCCGTAGCGCGTCGGATCGGCATCGCCGAGGATGTCGATCGGATTGGACTTCGACCAGGTCGCGGGCAGCAGTTCGTTGAGCCGCGTGAAGGTGGCCGGATCGAGCTGGGCCAGCGGAATGCCGATGTCGGCGGCATGGTCGGCGGCCATCACGCCGGGGCCGCCGCCGTTGGTGATGATCGCCAGGCGCTTGCCGCGCGGGCGGAAATGCGAGAACAGGGCCGAGGCCGCCGCGTACATCTGGCCGACGTTGGCCAGGCGCACCACGCCGGCGCGGCGCAGCGCGGCGTCGAACACGTCGTCGGCGCCGACCAGGGCCCCGGTGTGGGACAGCGCGGCTTTTTCGCCGGCCGGGTGCTTGCCCACCTTGATCAGCAGCACCGGCTTGCAGCGCGCCGCGGCGCGCAGGGCGCTCATGAAGCGGCGGGCATTCTTGATGCCCTCGATGTACAGAAAGATGTTCTCGGTGCGCGGGTCGGAGACCATGTAGTCGAGCACTTCGCCGAAATCGACGTCGCTTTCGGCACCGAGCGAAACCACGTTGGAGAAGCCGACCTTGTTCGGCAGGGCCCAGTCGAGAATCGCCGTGCACAGCGCGCCGGATTGCGAAATCAGGCCGATGGTGCCGGCGTGGGCGAAGCCGTGGCCGAAGGTCAGGTTGATCTGGCTGCCCGGGCGCATGATGCCCAGGCAGTTGGGACCGAGCAGGCGCATGCCGTGGCGTCGGGCGTTTTCCAGCGTGGCGCGTTCCAGCGCCGCGCCGCGCGGTCCGGCCTCGGCAAAGCCGCCGGCGATGATGATGACGTTCTTGCAGCCGGCGCGGCCGCAGGCATCGACGATGTCCGGCACGGTTGCGGCCGGGGTGCAGATCACGGCGATGTCGAGGCGCTGGGGAATGGTATCCACCGCGGCATAGCTCGTCTGGCCGAACACGGTCGGATGCTTCGGATTGACGAAGAACAGCTTGCCCTTGTAGCCCGAGTCGAGCATGTTGCGCACCAGGGTGACACCGATCGAGTTGGGCGTCTCCGAGGCGCCGACGATGGCTATCGATTCGGGCTCGAAAAGGGTGTGCAGGTAGTGTCGTTCATTGTGCATGGCGGCGCTCCGCAGCGGCTTTTTGGTTATCCCGTTCGGGGGTTGGTGCGGTGCAGCAAAAGCATAGCATCTTCCCCCGGCACGTGCCTGCGGGACCTACAAATTCACTGGTTTCTGGTTGATGCTGCGCCGGTAGTGGCCGTAATGGCGATCGGCGCTGAGTACGTGGTTGATCAGCCAGCCGGTCAGGAAGCGCTTGACGCGAAAGCCCAGATACACGCGATCGTCCTCGCCCTGGTCGATTTCGCGCCGCAACTCGTTGAAGTACTCGAAAAAGCGCTGGTGCTGGCGCATGTGCAGATCGATGAAGGGATAGCCGTC
>JACPUD010000076.1 GCA_016192435.1 Rhodocyclales bacterium
CTGGTGACCGGCGGCGCTTTCGCGCCGCTGAATCCCAAGCTGGCCGGCGTCATCGCCGCCGTGGCCGCCGCGCTGCTGTCGCGCAATCCGTGGCTGCCCTTCATCGCCGGCATGGCGGTGCTGCTCGGGCTGCGCGCGCTGACGGGCGGCTGATCCGGCCGGGCCGGGTTCAAGAGTTGGCGCTGGCGACACGGCGCCCGGCCGGGGCAAGCGCGCCTGCCGGCTGCATCCGGCGCCCCCAGAAAGCCGCGAGTTCGAGCATGCGATTGGCGAAGCCCCATTCGTTGTCGAACCAGATCAGCAGATTCACCAATTGCGGCCCGCTCATGCGCGTCTGGCTGGCATCGATGATCGCCGAATGCGGGCTGTGGTTGAAGTCGACCGAGGCGTGCGCTTCCTCGGTGTAGGCGATCTGCCCGGGAAAGCCCTGCTCGACCGCGCGGCGCAAGCTGGCGTTGATTTCGGCGACCGTGCCTGGGCGCGTCAGCGTCGCCACCAGGTCGATGGCCGAGACGTTGGTCACCGGCACGCGGATCGACTTGGCCTCGACCCGGTCGGCCAGTTGCGGCAGCAGGCGCGCGACGCCGCGCGCCAGCCCGGTGGCGACCGGGATGATCGACTGCATCGAGGAACGCGTGCGG
The DNA here is from genome assembly GCA_016192435.1 of Rhodocyclales bacterium. Taxonomy (GTDB): domain Bacteria; phylum Pseudomonadota; class Gammaproteobacteria; order Burkholderiales; family Rhodocyclaceae; genus Sulfuritalea. The sequence goes on from JACPUD010000076.1 coordinate 642, forward strand.
CGCAGGTCGGCATGGTGATAGCCGTCGATCGGCGGCTGGTCGTTCATCACCGAGTGCAGCGTGGTCATCATCGCGTGCTCGATGCCGCAGGCGGCGTCGAGCATCGCCAGCACGGGCACGATGGCATTGGTGGTGCAGGACGCGGCGGAGACGATGCGCTCGCTTCCCGTCAGGGTTTCGTGGTTGCTGCCGAAGACGATGGTGCGATCGACGTCCTCGGCGCTGTGTCCCGGGTGCGAGAGCAGGATGCGCGGGCAGCCGGCGTCGAGAAAGGCGTCGAGCTCGCGGCGGCTTGCGTACTGTCCGGAAGCCTCGACCAGGATGTCGAGCTCGAGCGCGCGCCAGTCCACCTCCTGCGGCGCGCGGGCGTGCGACACCTGGATGCACCAGTCGTCGATGCACAGCGTTTCGCCGCATACCTCGACCTTGCCGGGGAAGCGGCCATGGGTCGAATCGAAGCGCGTCAGGTAGGCCATGCTCTCGATGTCGGCCGGCTCGTTGATGGCCACCACGGATAACTGGTCGCGCAGGGCGGATTCCTGCAGCGCGCGCAGAAAGCAGCGGCCGATGCGGCCGTAGCCGTTGATTCCGATTCGCAGGGACATGGCAGGGCGGGATGCATGAATGGGGCTGGGCCTGCATTCTAGACCGGCGGCCGGGTGCCGCCCAAACGCTCATGCCTCCAATGACGGCACCCCAGATGATGAAAATACGCAAAGGCGAATTGGTCGCCCGCCCCCCATCCCCCCTCACGGGGGGCTACTGATCCGCTCGCTGCGCTCGACAATCACCGGGCGCGCATATTTGGCTGCTTCACGTTAACGGCGCGCGCCGTCCCTTCAGGCCTTCTTCGCGCGCGGATGGGCCGTGTCGTAGATCTTCGCCAGGTGCTGGAAGTCGAGATGGGTGTAGATCTGCGTCGCGGCGATGCTGGCGTGGCCGAGCATTTCCTGCACCGCGCGCAGGTCGCCCGAGCTTTGCAGCACATGCGAGGCGAAGGAATGGCGCAGCATGTGGGGATGGACATGGACGCCGACGCCCTGGCGTTGCGCCCACTGCGCGAGGCGGCTTTGCACCTGGCGCGGCGTCAGCCGGGTACCGTGGCGGCCGGTGAACAGGGCCGGCTGATGGTCCGGCGCGAATTGCGGGCGCAGCGCCAGCCACGCCCGCAAGGCGGCCAGCGCCTGGTCGCCGACCGGCACCTTGCGCGTCTTCTCGCGCTTGCCGGTGACGGTGACTTCGCCGGCAGCCAGATCGAGGCCGCCGGGCCAGTCGAGGCTCACCAGTTCGGACAGGCGCAGGCCCGAGGAATACAGCAGCTCGAACATCGCGGCGTCGCGCAGTTGCAGCGGATCCGGGGTCGGACTGGTCGTGGTTTTCTTGGTCGGGACGTCGAGCAGGGCCGCCATCTGGTCGATGCCCAGCGCCTTGGGCAGGCTGCGCGGGCGTTTCGGCGCGCGCAGGCCGGTCGCGGGATTCAGTGCGATGGCGCCGCGCCGCGCCAGCCAGCTGTAGTAGCTGCGCCAGGCCGACAGGGTGCGCGCGATGGAGCGCGGCGCGAGTTCGCGGGCATGCAATTGCATCAGGCCGCGCCTGAGCTGCGGCGTTTGCAGCGCGGCGGGTGCGAGTTCGCCGGCCAGGACCGTCAGGCGCTCCAGGTCGCGCCGATAGGCGGCGATGGTATGTGGGCTGGCGCGGCGTTGCAGGGCCAGTTCGGCGAGAAACTGCTCGACCGAACCGTCCATATCCTCAGGCGGCGGTTCTAAGCAGGGCCGCCGCGGCCATGGCGCCGATGCGTTCCAGGTAGAGCGTGCCGAGTTCCGGATAAAAGCGGTCCGCTTCGTCGCTGGCCATCACCAGCAGGCCGAAGCAGTTGCCGGCGGCGTCGCGCAGCGGCAACTGGGTCATCGAGCGCAGATTCGCCGCAGCCTCGCCGAACCAGGCCAGCGCTTGCTGTTCCTTGGTCGTGCCGCAGTAGGGTTGCTGCAGGCGCGCGGCGAAGTCCTTGACGCCTTCCGCCACGGCGGCGAATTCATGGCCGTCGCCGGAACCGATGCCCCACAGGCGCAGCGTCACGTGCGGTACGGCGAAGGCGCCGCCCAGATGCGAATACAGCGCGCGCACCACGCCGGCCAGGTCGCCGGCGGCGATCAGGGCCACGGCCAGGCCATGCACCTTGCCGGAAATGACGTCGTTCTCTTCGCCGAAGCTGATCAGCTCGACCAGTTTCGATTCGAGGGTGCGCACCTTGTCGCGCAGGTTGAACAGCTGCTTCTCGGTGATCGAGATGGCGCGCCCGCTGTGCGGATCGGGCAGCGTGACCAAGGTCAGCAGATCGGCGTACTGGTCGAAGAATTCCGGGTGATCGTGGAGGTAGCGGGCGACGTCTTCCGATTTCATATCAGCTTTCAGTGAGGTTGTTCGGGATTTCGATTTCTGCGCTGAATACGGTGGTCGCCGGGCCGGTCATGAGCACCGGATGGGCGCCGTCGCCGGCACTGCCGGCCCAGGCGATCGACAGTTCGCCGCCGCGCGTCGCGACGCGCACCGGCGTATCCAGCAGGCCGCGGCGGATGCCGGCCACCACGGCGGCGCAGGCGCCGGTGCCGCAGGCCAGCGTTTCTCCGGCGCCGCGTTCATAGACGCGCAGGCGGATCGCATGGCGGTCGACCACTTCCATGAATCCGGCATTGACCCGGCGCGGAAAGCGCGGGTGCGACTCGATCAGCGGGCCCTGCACGGCGACCGGCGCGGCATCGACGTCGGCCACCACCTGCACCGCATGCGGGTTGCCCATCGAGACCACGCTGATGTCGATCCACGCCGCGTCGACGAATAGCGGCTGAGTAGCGGCGTCACTGTCGCTGTCGAAGGGAATCTCGGCCGGCAGGAAGCGCGGCACGCCCATATCGACGGTGACCTGGCCGTCGGCTTCGAGGCGCGGCGTGATCAGGCCGGACTGGGTTTCGACGCGGATCTCGCGCGCGCTGGTCAGTCCCTGCTCATGCACGAAGCGCACGAAGCAGCGCGCGCCATTACCGCACTGCTCGACCTCGCCGCCGTCGGCGTTGAAGATGCGGTAGCGGAAATCGACGCCGGGCGTGGTGGCGCGCTCGACCACCAGGATCTGGTCGCAGCCGATGCCGAAGTGCCGGTCGGCGAGCCAGCGCGCCTGCGCCGGCGTCGGCACGAAGTCCTGGTTGATGGCGTCGAGCACGACGAAATCGTTGCCGAGGCCGTGCATTTTGGTGAAGCGGATTCTCATGGGGCAAGCATACGCCGTGTCGCCAGCGCCAACTTTCTGAAATTGGGGTCAATAAAGCCCTTGTTCCCCCGGCGGCCGCGTCTTGAAGCGTTTGTGCAGCCAGTAGTACTGTTCCGGCGAGCGCAGCACTTCGGTTTCGATGAAGGCATTCAGCCGCCGCGCGTCCGCAAGCTCGCTCGCGCCGGGAAAGTCCGCCCAGGCTTCGCCGACCGTGGCGACGTAGCCGCCATGCTCCATGCGCGTCACCAGCGGGATCACGGTCGCCCCGGTGAGCCGGGCCAGGCGGGACAGGCCGGTGATGGTGGCCGTCGGCACGCCGAAGAAGGGTACGAAGACCGACTCCTTGGGGCCGTAATCCATATCCGGCGAGTAGTGGAAAACGCGGCCGGCCTTCACCGCCTTGAGCGCGCGGCGCGTGCCTTCCTGGCGCGACACCATCTCGAAGTTGCCGAAGCGGCAGCGGCCCTTGTTCATCGCCGCCTCGAAGACGCGGTTCTTCTGGTGGGTGTAAATCGCCACCAGCCCTCGCTCCAGTTCCAGCGCGAGGCGCATGCCGCCGGCGTCGATGCCGACGAAATGCGGCACCAGCAGGATCACCGGGCGGCCCTTGTAGTCAGCCAGTTTCTCGGCGCCTGCGAGCCGCACCAGGCGCCGCATGCGCGCGGGCGAGGCCCACCACCAGAGCCCGAGTTCGAGGAAGCTGCGGCCGAAGGCCATGAAATGCCGTCGCGCCAGCGCCGACTTTTCGGCCGGCGATAGCTGCGGAAAGCACAGGCCCAGGTTGGTCAGGGTGACCTGCCGCCGTTCGCGCACCAGCACGTAGAGCGCCAGTCCGAGCAGGCGGCCAAAGACCGCCAGCACGGGCAGGGGCAGCCAGTGCAGCAGCCACATGAGGGTGAGGATCAGTCGCGTCACTGCAGGCCGGCCGGGACTGGCCGGGCAAATGGGCAACGGGCGTCATGTGCAGACATCGGAACTTCCATTCGGCGGCAAAAGCGCGATTATCCCGCGAGTCTGCTGCGCGACGATTGGAAGATCGCAGTTTCGGGCGTTCAGCCCTGGCGGCGCACGGTCAGTATTTTGCCGGGCAGAGGATGCGCTGCATGGCGTTGGCCGCCGTGCGCAACTCCGCAACGCTGTTCAGCAGTTCATCCAGCGAGCGGCGTGCGGTCGGCGCGTGACAGGCAACCGCCGCCACCAGCTTGCCGTCCTCGCCGCTCACCGGCACTGCCACGGCGACCATGCCGAGGACGAATTCCTCGTTGTCGATGCCCACCCCGCGGCGGGCGATTCGATCCAGTTCCGCGTCGAGTTCCCGGCGATCGGTGATGGTGCGCGGCGAATGCCGCGTCAGCGGCATCTGGTCGAGGATGCTGCGCCTTTCCAGCAGCGGCATCGACGCGAGAAACAGCTTGCCGCTGGCCGTGCAATGCATCGGCACCCAGATGCCGGGCTGCAGATGCATGCGCAGCGGCGCGGTCGTGTCGATGCGCTCCACGTAGAGCACGCGTCCGGCATCCGGTACGGTCAGGTTGCAGGTTTCGCCGAGTTCCCGCACCAGGTTCCTGAGAACCGCCCGACAATCGCGCCGGATGTTGGAGCCGCGCAGCATGCGCAGGGCGAGGGTGCTCGAACGGGTTCCCGGCACATAGCCGCGTTCGGCCGGCATGTGCAGCAGATAACCCTGGGCTTCCATCGCCCGCAACAGGCGCATCAGGGTGCTTTTCGGCACCCGCATCACGGCGGCCAGTTGCGCCAGGGTCAGCGGCTGCGAGGCTTCGCTGAGATGCTCGAGGACGGTCAGCGGCCGCAGGCGCCGGATGTCCTCGCTCGTTTCCTCGTCCCCGCCCTCCTGCGCCAGATCCGCGCCGGACTCGACCCATGCCGCCGTGTGATATTGACCCGCCAGGGTCTTGCTTCGCTTGATGTTCCGCCTCCTCGGTGGATTTTTCCTTGTCGCCCGGTCTTCGCCGGTGATGGCTCGCGCCGAACTCTATTTCAGCATACCGTTAATGCTAAAAATCTGAGTTCAGTCCGCAGATGACGCAGATGACGCAGATAAAGCAGTGGCCGGTGCCCATGGCGCACCCGACAGATGGTACGACCCGACCAAGTAACGCCCTGATCCATCTGCGTTAGTCGGCGAAATCTGCGGATCAATTGCTTTTTGCAGGTTTGTCTTGCGCACGGATTTCGGCCCGGCGTGGTCAGCCTCTGCGCACCAGGTGGTTTTCCAGCCGCAGCACGCCGACCGTGGCTTCCGCCGCGGCGCGCGCCGCTTCGATCTGCAACTCCGAGTCGACCACGCCCCAAAGTTCCACCGCGCCATCGGTGACCGTGACATTGATCAGGTGCATCGGCAGGTCGGCCTCGCTCAGCGCCTTCAGCAACAGGCTGCGCAGGGCCGAGTCCTCGACGCGAACCCCGCTGGGCTTTTGCCACGTCGCCACGCCGCGCAGCAGGTTGGCGCGGCTGACGATGCCGACCAGTTTGCCGTGCTCCAGCACCGGCACGCGCTTGATGTGATATTTCTCGAGCATGGCGGCGATGTCGGTGAGCGGGGTATCCGGCGCGACGGTAATCACGTCGCGGGACATTACGTCGCGCGCGCGCCGGCCGAATTCCCGCAAGTATTGCTGCGACGCCTCCCCGGGCGTCGCAAGCAGGCGCAGCCACCAGGACGGCCGGCGGCGCGTTTCCGCCTCGGCGCGGTGGATGAGGTCTCCTTCGCTGACGATGCCGATCAGATTGCCGTCCGCGGCGATTACGGGAACCGCGCTGATATGGGCGTCAAGCAGGATTTGCGCGATCTCGCCGACATCCGTATCGGGTGTCACGGTGAGGACCGCCGTGGTCATGACGTCTTTGGCTAGCATGTTTGATCCTCTCCGGTTTTCGATGGTAGAGCGCCGGCGGCTTGCTTCGGCTGCATTGCCGCGCGAAGTTTCGCATGGCGCGGTTCAATTGACGCCGGCCAGCCAGGTCGCCAGTTTCGGGAACGCCATCACCAGCCCGACGCCGATGAGTTGCAGGACCATGAACTGCGACATCCCGGCATAGATGTCCTTGAGTTCCCATTGCGGCACCACGCCCTTGAGGAAATAGGCCGACAGCGCCACCGGCGGCGACAGCCAGGCGGTCTGCAGCGTCATCGCGACCAGAGTGCAGAACCAGATCAGGTCGATGTTCAGCGCCTGGACGATGGGTAGCACGATGGGCACCACGATGAGCACGATCGGCACCCATTCCAGCGGCCAGCCGAGGATGAAAATCAGTCCCAGGATCACGATCAGCATCAGCGTCGGCGGCAGCGCCAGGCTGGTCAGCAGGCCGGCCAGGTACTCGGCGCTGCCCAGGCGGGAGAACACCGCGCCGAACAGATTCGATGCGGTGACCAGCATCAGGATCATGCTCGATACCTCGAGCGTCTGGAACGCCGAGCGGCGTATCTTGGCCAGCGTCATGCGCCGCGAGAGCAGCGTCAGGATGAACACGGCGGCGCATCCCACCGCGCCGGCATCGGTCGGCGTCGCGATGCCCATCAGGATCACGCCCAGCGTGGCGATGATGACGACGATCACCGGCACCACGCCGATCACCAGATCCTTCACTACCGCCATCATCGAGCTCGCACGCATTTCCGGCGGCAGCGCAGGGCCCAGCGCCGGATTGAGCCAGCAGCGCACCAGGCACCACATGGTGAAGATGGTGGACAGCAGCAGGCCCGGAATTACCGCGGCGGCGAACAGGTCTGTGGCCGGCACGCCGACCACGGGGCCCATGACGATCAGCATCACCGAGGGCGGAATCAGGATGCCCAGCGTGCCGCCGGCGGCGATCGCTCCCGCGCTCATCTTGGTGTCGTAGCCGCTCTTGATCATCGCCGGCCCGGCCATGACGCCGAGCAGGGTCACCGAGGAGCCGACGATGCCTGTGGCTGCGGCGAAAATCGTCGCCGTGATCAGCACCGCCAGGTACAGCGAACCGCGCAGTCCGGCCAGCAACTGCTGGATGCCGGTGAACATGCGTTCCATCAGGCCCGATTGTTCTAGCAGGAAGCCCATGAACAGGAAGAAGGGGATCGAGGCCAGCACGGTGTCCTTCATCACCGAGAAGGTCTGCAGTACCGCGAGATCGAACACCATCGAGCCGTAGGCGATGAAGCCGGTGCCGAGCGCCACGGCACCCAGTGTGAAGGCGATCGGGAAGCCGATGAAAATGATGCCAAACAGGGCCGCCAGGGCAAGCAGCCCGAAGATTTCGTTGCTCATGTCGCCTCCCGACCGAGGCCGATCTGTCCGGCACCTTCCGGCCAGCGCCCGCTGATCGCGGCATCGAGGCTTTTGCAGAATTCGGCAACGCCCTGGATCGCCAGCAGCAATCCGGTCAAGGGCATCGCCGCCTTGAAGGGCCAGGTGACCGGCATCCAGGGACTGCTGACGAAGCGCTCGCCGGTCATGAAGGCCTTGGCAAAATATCCCCAGCCGAACCAGAGGAAAATCGCGGCGAAGGGCATGAACATGACCAGATAGCAGATGGCATCGACGATGCCCTGGGTGCGCGGCGACCAGCCGCCGTAGAGCGAATCGGTGCGGATGTGCCCCTTGCGCTGCAGCGTATAGGCCGAGCCGAGCATGAAGAAGGCGCCATAGAGCATGAAGGTCATGTCGTAGGCCCACAGCGTCGGTGAATCGAATACGTAGCGCGCCACGACTTCGTAGACCAGCGACAGCACCATGGGGATGATCAGCCAGGCGGTCAGCTTGCCCGCCCATATGGCGATCGGATCGAGCGCGTGCGCGATGCGCAGCAGTTTTGAGGGATGTCCGGTCATGAGTCCTGTATCCGAGCGTATTCCAGCAGGTTGAATGCGGTGCCCGGCTCGCGCCGTGCACCGCTGCGCTTGGCGGCGACTATTTGTGGGCTACCGCCTCGGCGCCGAGACCGTAATACAGGCCGTTGATCTTGGTCCAGTAAGGCACCACGACCTTGGCATAGGCGCGCTGCGATTCCAGCACCTCCTTGAACAGCGGATTGCGCGCCGCCTCGCGGTCGTACACGATGTTGGTGGCCTTGAGGAAGGCGGCAAAGAACTCCTTCGGCGTGTCATGCACGATGACCTTGTGATCCTTCTGCAGCTTCTCCAGGGCCTTCGCGTTGCGATCGACGTTGAAGGCATAGGTTTCGGTGATGGTCGCCATCACGGCGCCCTCGATGACCGCCTTCAGGTCCGCCGGCAGCTTGTTCCAGACCGTCTTGTTGATCAGTATCTCGCCGATGTCCGAGGACTGATGCAGACCCTGCAGGTAGTAGTGCTTGAACACGTTATGGAAGCCGAGGATCATGTCGTCCGCCGGACCGATCCATTCGGCTGCGTCGATTACGCCGCGCTGTGCGGCCGGAACGATCTCGCCGCCCGGCATGGCCACTGCGTTGATGCCCATTTCCTTGAAAACCTCACCCGTCAATCCGGGAGGCGAGCGGTATTTCATTTTCTTCATGTCGGCGATCGAGTTGATCGGCGTCTTGAACCAGCCGAACGGGTCGGGACCCATCGGCTGCATCATGAAGGGCTTGATGTTCATCTTCAGGCCCGACTCATACAGCTTTTCGTAGAGCGCATTGCCGCCGCCCTGCGAGAGCCAGGCCATGTGCGAGATCTGGTCCATGCCGGTGCCGGAGCCTGCCGCCGGGTTCGAGAACAGGGCTGCCGCGCTGTTCTTGCCCGACCAGTAGTGCGTCCAGGCGAAACCGCCATCGACCACACCCTTGTCTACCGCGTCGAGAATTTCGAAAGCATTGACCACCGCGCCGTCGGGCAGGATTTCCATCTTGATGCGGCCGTTGGACATCTTGTCCACGCGGTCGCCGAAGCGCTTCATCAGGTCGTAGTAGATGCTCGCGGTCGGAACCGCGGTCTGGATTTTCATCCGCGTCACTTGCTGGGCCTGCGCCATGCCGCCGGCGGCGACCAGCATAGCCGCGACAGTCCCCATCAATAATTTCCGCATCAAAGTCGCCATCATTGCCTCCTCCGTTGTTGGATAAACCGGACCTCAGACCCGTCGGGCCATAAGGACTCCACCATTGCCTCATGGGCAATTTCTAAATTCATTGTTTGCCGGCATCCTGGCGAATCATGTCGGCGGCCTTCTCGGCAATCATTATTGTTGGCGCGTTGGTGTTGCCCGAGACGATCTCCGGCATGATCGACGCATCGACCACGCGCAATCCGGAAATGCCGCGCACCCTGAGCCTCGCATCGACCACCGCCAGGGCGTCATCGCCCATCTTGCAGGTGCCGACCGGGTGATAGATGGTCTGGCTGTAGCGTCTTGCGGCATCCAGCAATTCCTCGTCCGCCTGGAACCCGGCACCCGGTACAAATTCGGAAACAATGTGCGGCGCCAGCGCAGGCGCCTGCGCAATGCGGCGGGCCATCCTGATGCCGCCTATAACAACCGGATAATCGCGTTCGTCCGACAGGTAATTCGGATGGATCGCCGGGTAGTCCAGCGCATCGGCCGACTTGATTGCGATGCGTCCGCGGCTGAAGGGGCGCAACTGACAGACCGACGCCGTAAAGGCGGAAAAGCGATGCGCCCCTTCACCCGGCTTGTCCGCGCTCAGGGGCTGCATGTGGAACTGGATGTCCGGCCGCGCCACATCGGGGCCGGAGCGGGTGAAGATCGCGACCTGGCTCGCTGCCAGCGTCAGCGGGCCGGTCCGTGACAGCATGTACTGCATGCCGATCCACAGTTTGTTCAGCGGACTGTTGACCTCATCGTTCAGCGTGCGCTCGCGGGTCTTGAACACCAGCCTGACCTGAAGGTGATCCTGAAGGTTTTCTCCGACGCCGGGCAAATCGAGCACCATCGGCACGGCCAGCCGCTGCAGCAGTCCGGCGGGGCCGATGCCAGAGCACTGCAGGATCTGCGGCGAACCGATGGCGCCGGCCGCAAGGATGATTTCCGCCAGGGCCGTCGCCCGCCGCCGTTCTCCGCCCTGGATGAACTCGACCCCGACGGCACGCCGGCCCTCGAACAGCACGCGAGTGGTCTGGGCGCGGGTTTCAAGCCGCAGGTTCGGACGTTTGCGCGCGGGTTTCAGGAAGCCTTTTGCCGTGCTCCAGCGCAGCCCTTTGTGTGCCGTCTGCTGGAAATAGCTGACGCCTTCCTGTTCCGCCCCGTTCGGGTCGTCGTTGAAGGGAATGCCGATTTCCTGGGCAGCCTTGACGAAGTGGTCGGCAATCGGGCGATTCAGGCGCAGGTCCGAAACCTTCTGCGGCCCGCCGACGCCGTGATAGTCGTTGGCCCCGCGCTGCTGGTCTTCCGACTTCCGGAAATAGGGCAGCACATCGTCGTAGCGCCAACCCGGGTTGCCCAGATCCGCCCAGTGATCGTAGTCCGCCCGTTGGCCGCGGATGTACAACAGACCGTTGAGGGAACTCGATCCGCCCAGCACCTTGCCGCGTGGCCACTGCAACTGGCGATTGGCGATGCCCGGGTCCGGTTCGGTCAGATAGCACCAGTCCAGCTTGGGGTCATGCATGGTCTTGAAGTAACCGACCGGGATGTGAATCCAGGGATTCCAGTCTTCGCCGCCGGCTTCGAGCAGCAAGACGCTATTTTGGGGATCCTCGGACAGCCGGCTGGCCAGGACGCATCCGGCCGATCCGGCACCGACTACGATGTAGTCGAAAACGTAAGACATTTGCCGCTTCCCCCTGCCCAGTAGCGGCTTCAAGGAGCCACTTCATCGATATGAATATGAAACGATATGTTTCAATATTGCAGGTGCGAACTATTCCCAATATCCATCCCCGATGGCAAGACAATTCGATGGGAAAGGCGACTAATGAAACGAAATCCGGATCGGCGGCGTCAAAATGTGTAAATGGGGCTGATTTCGACGGGCGTGTCGACTGCAGCAGTAGATCGAACAATTGTCTGGCTATGACTGCAGGGCAGCCTTGCGTTGCCGGTACTTCTTGATCAGGCCCGGCAGGGCCGCCCAGGCGATGAACGCGACGGACATGCCGAGGATGGAGGCGCTGATCGGCCGCTGTATGAAAATTAGCATGTTGTCGTCGTAGTTGGCCAGCGAGGTCAGGAAGTAGCGTTCGGCCAATGGGCCGAGAATTACGCCCAGGATCAGCGGCGCGGCGGGAAAGTTGTAGCGCTTCATCAGGTAGCCGATCACGCCGAAGACCATGCAGACATAGACGTCGAAGATGTTGTTGCGCACGCCGTAGGCGCCGAGCACGCTGAGCACGACGATGAAGCCGCTGAGGATCGCCGGCGGCACCTTCATGAAATGCGAAAATCCGCGCGCGATCACCACCCCGGCGGCGATCATGAAGATATTGGCGAGCAGCATGGAGGCGAAGATCGCATAGACCAGGTCGGTCTGGGTGCTGAATAGCATGGGTCCCGGCGTCACTCCCTTGAGCACCAGGGCCGCCATCATGATCGCCGTCGCCGCGCTGCCCGGGATGCCCAGCGTCAGCAGCGGGATCATCGCGGCACCCGTGGTGGCGTTTTTCGCCGCTTCGGGTGCGGTCAGTCCATCCGGCACGCCGGTACCGAACTCGGCGCCGCGCGGCGACGCCTGCTTCTCGATGCCATAGGCGATGACCGCGCCGACCGTGGCGCCGGCGCCCGGAATCATGCCGATCACGCTGCCGATCGCCGTGCCGCGCATGACCGACCAGCGCAGCGCCCACATTTCCGAAAACTTTGGGCGCTCGAAGCGTATCTTGCCCATGACCTTGGTCGCCGCCTCGGACTTGGCCAGCATTTCCACCACTTCGCCGAGAGCGAACAGGCCGATCATGACGACGACAAAATTGATGCCGCTCTGCGCATTGGTCGCGCCGAAAGTCAGGCGCGGAACGCCGTACAGCGGATCGACGCCGACCGTGCCGATCGCCAGGCCGATGAAAAGCGACAGGAAGCTGACCCATGGCGCCGATTTCGCGACCGCGATAATGCTGACCAGCCCAAGGAAGGTCGCCGCAAAGAATTCCGGCTGGTCGAACTGCAGGGCGAATTTGGCGAACGGTGGCGCGCCAAAGGTCAGCAGCAGAGCGCTGACGATGCCGCCCGTGGCCGATGCGGCGATGGCGATGGTCAGCGCCCGCCCCGACTTGCCCTGCTTGGTCATCGGATAGCCATCCCAGCAGGCCGGTAGCGAGGCCGGTGTGCCGGGTATGTTGATCAGGATCGCCGAGATCGATCCGCCGAACACCCCGCCGGCATAGATGCCGCCAAGGAAGGACATCGAGTCGAGCGGCGACATCATGTAGGTGAAGGGCAGTGCCATGGCCATGGCATTGACGAAGGAGATGCCGGGCAACGCGCCGGCGACCACACCGATTGCCAGTCCGATCACGATCATCATGAAGTGGCCGGGTTGCAGCACCGTGGCCAACCCGGTGGCCAGCAGAGAAAATGCATCCATCGCGAAGATCCTTAGTAAATGCCGAGCAGTCGAAACAGCGCGATGGTGAGTTCGCCAAATGCACCTTGACCGCGATCCAGCGGCATCAATGCCAGCTTGACGAAAACGTAGAGCAGGACCACGGTGCCGATCAGCGTTACTGAAATCAGTTGCAGGGGTTTGCGGATGCCGCCGACCAGGAACCACAGCAGCAGGAACACCACCGTCGCCGCAGTGAAGCCTACCCAGGGGATCACGAAGGCATAGGCCATCGCCAGCGAGAGCCCGAAGACGATCGGAAGCAGTGGAGCATCATCGTTTTCCTGCTCGAAGCCGACGTCGCCAAATTCGAGCGCCTCCTCCGCCGCGCTCGGCGGCGGCGGCAGGACATTGAATGCCTTCCAGCCTTGCTCGATGGCCCAGCCGAGAGCGCATATGCCGACGCCTGCTAGCATCAGTTTCGGCCAGGTCAGCGGTGTTGCCAGGCCACGCGCCATGCCCTGGACCATTTGCGGGTTGTCGACGATGATGTGGCCCAGGATCAGGGCGATCAACGCCACCAGCTCGGCGAAGACGGCATGGATCATAGGTTGGCGGTTGTAGATCATCCTGATTTCCTGATGGGCAGAGTGGGCGGAGTGCTGCTTACTTCTTCATGCTTTTCAGGTAGTTCTGCGTGGTGACGTAGAACGCCTTGACGTAGGCGCCGCCTTCGGCCGGGGTGTATCTCTTGGTGACGCAGGTATAGGTCTCCGCGCAGAACTTCTTCCATTCGGCGCTATCCATGACCGTATTCACCGCCGCCGCCAGGGCATCGACGCGATCCTTGGGCGTCTTGGCCGGGACCGCGATGGTGCGGAAGTTGGGCAGGTCGCTGATGTTGAAACCCAGTTCCTTCGAGCTCGGCACATCGGGGAAGGAGGCATGGCGTTCGTCGTCGAAGACCACCAGCGGCCGCAACTGCTTGCCGGTGATGAACTGGGCGACATCGCCGGGTTCCTCATAGATGGCATCGGTGTGCTTGCCCAGCGGCGAGGAATAGCGCTCGGCCGGCTTGGCGAAAGGCACGTTGGTCATCTTGTAGCCCTGGGAGGTGAAGTACATCAGGGTGATGTCGTCCTGGGTACCATAGCCGGAGGTGGCCACCTTCAACGCGCCGGGATTGGCCTTGGCGTGATTGAGCAGATCCTTGAAGGTCTTGAGCGGGCTGTCCATCGGCACGAACAGCATCGACGGCGAGTTCTGCGTGACGGCGACGACCGAGAAATCGTCGGGTTTGGCGGTGCCCAGTCCCGCGGCCCAGGAAGACACGCTCAGCGCAATCATGGTGGCGACCGTGTAGCCGTCGGCCGGGTTGGTCGTCAGCTTGGTGAGACCGGCGTTGCCCGAGGCACCCGCAATGTTGGATACGGGGAGCGGCACCTTGAGCACCGGTTCGAGCAACTGCGACATCTTGCGGCCCATGGCATCGGCGCCGCCGCCGGGTCCGAAGGTAACGATGATTTCGATCGGCCGCGAAGGAAACTTCTCCTGGGCCTGAACCGCACCGAAAAGGCTGCCTGCGATCGCGGCGCCAACGAGGGTGTTTTTCGCAATGCTGGAAATGCTCTTCATGCTGGTCTTCCTCCTGTATATGGTCTGCCTGCGACCTGATTATGTTGAGCGCCTGCGGCGCTTTGCTGCTTGGTTATGTTAACGGCATGGTCTGCGGCGTTGCCTGGCCGACGAGATCGAGCAACTTCAGCCGCTGTACCTTGCCCGATGGTCCCTTCGGCAATTCCTGCACAAAGCGAAATTGCCGCGGTGTCTTGTAATTGCCCAGCACTGCCTCGCAATAGCTGCGCAACTCCGCCTCGGAGCAGGTCTGGTCAGGTTTGAGCACCACGCAGGCCATGATTTCCTGACCGTAGTTGTCGTCGGGAATGCCGACCGCGGCGGCTTCGAGCAGGGCCGGATGCTTGAGCAGGGCTTCGTCGATTTCGCGCGGCGCGATGTTTTCGCCGCCCTTGATGATCAGTTCCTTGAGGCGGCCGGTGACGAAGACAAAGCCATCCTCGTCGAGATAGCCGAGATCGCCGGTATGCAGCCAGCCGTCCGCGGTGATGTTCTTCGCGGTTTCCTCGGGATTCTTGTAATAGCACTGCATGACATTGTCGCCGCGGATCATGATTTCCCCGGGCTGGCAAGGCGGCAGCGTCTTGCCCGTGGCATCGATGATCTTCGCCGCATTGCCGTAGGCCTGGCCCGGGCTGCCGATTTTGCGCCGCGCCGGGTCGAGCGGGTTGGTGAAGCAGGGTGCCGCGGTTTCGGTCAGGCCCATGGTCTCGATGATGCCGATGCCGAACTTGTCCTCGAAGGCCCGGTGGTGGCTGGGCGCCAGCGGCGCCGAGGCCGAGCGGCAGAAGCGCACCGCGGAAGTGTCGAGGCCCTTTTCTTTCGGCGTCGCGCCGTTGAGCAGGTAGGCGATGATGGTCGGCACCACATTGACCCAGGTGCAGCGCTGCGCGGCGACAGTCTCCCAGAAGGTCGAGGCGCTGAAGCGCTGCGGCAGCACCAGGCTGCCGCCATGCACCAGCGGCGCGGTGGCCGTGACGATCTGCGCGTTGATGTGATACAGCGGCAGCACGGCCATGACGCGATCCGTCGCGGTCAGTTGATGCGCGCGGGACACATATTCGCCGCCGGCAATCACCGCGCGGTGGGTCAGCACGACGCCTTTCGGCTTGCCCGTGGTGCCCGAGGTGTACATCAGCAATGCCGCGGAATCCTCGGAGAGCGGCGGCAGGCCAGCCTCGGCGTCGCTACCCTCGATGAATTCCTCGACATCCGGATGGCAGACCACCACTTCGATCGGGCGCGATACGGCGGCCAGAGCTTCGTTCAGGCGACCGAGCTGGTCGGGCGAGACGAAGACCAGGCGGGCGTCGCAATGCTCGAGCACGTAGGCCAGCTGGCTGGCCTGGGCCAGGAGGTTGATCGGGGTGACGCAGAACCCGCCGTACATGATGCCGATAAACAGGCGGCAGGTTTGATATCCGTTCGGCATTAGCAGCGCGACCTTGTCGCCGGGCTCGATGCCGCGCGCCAGCAGGCTGTGCGCGAGGCGGCGCGAGGCGCGCTGGAGCATGCCGAAACTCATGCTGCGCGCGCTTTCGGGAGCGATCAGGTAGGTTGCCTCGGGCCTCTCGGCCGCCTGGTGGTCCACATGGTCGCGGATGGTTCTTTGCATGGTGGCAGAGGCTCTGTCGGGATTGGGGAAAGTCTGCCTAGGCACCATGCCGCCGCAGGTAGTCGCCAAAGATTTCCTCGTCGCTCGGCATGCGCGGCGTGATCTTGCGGGCAATGCGGGTGGTGTTCATGTACTGCCGGTAAGTCATGTTGTCGGAGAAGTTGTTGCCGCCCCAGGTGCCGCAACCCATCGACAACGAAAACGGCAGACCGTTGTCGAAGGCGCCGCCGGTGGCGAAGCAATGCGCCTGGTTCACGATGACGCGGGCGACCGGCAGCTCCAGGCCGAGGCGCAGGATGTGCGCGTCGTCGCCGGAGTGGATGCCGACCGAGTGGCCGGCACCCTGGAAGGCATAGATGTCACCGACCAGGCGGCAGGCGTCGTCGAAGTCGCGCGCCCGATACACGGTCAGTACCGGCGACAGCTTTTCGCCGGAAAACGGATAGGCGGGGCCGGTGCCGGTTTCTTCGACCATCAGGAAGCGGGCGCGCTGAAATCGCTCATCGTGCAGGCCTGTCAGTTCGGCAACCTTGGCGGCCTTCTGCGCGGTGACCGCACTCGACAGCTTGCCCTGCGGCCACATTGCCCCCTGCAGCCGGGCTTTCTCTTCAGCGTTGAGCATGACGCCGCCCACGGCCTGAAGTGCGGCGACCGCCTGCGCATATACCTGATCGAGGATGACGACGCTGTTCTCCGAGGAGCAGCTGGTCGCGTTGTCGAAAGTCTTCGAGGCGGCGATCGCGGCGGCGGCAGCATCGAGATCGGCACCGACATCGACGATCGCGGCGACATTGCCGGCGCCGACGCCGAAGGCCGGCGTGCCGCAGGTCGCGGCGGCGCGAATGTTGTTCTGCGATCCGGTGGCCACCACCAGGTCGGCCTGCGTCATCAGCGCCTGGGTGGCTTCCTTGGTGATCGGCGCCGGCAGGTACTGGACCAGGTCGAGCGGCAAGCCGAGCTTCGTCAGCTCGGCATGGATGTAGCCGACCAGCGCGGCGCAGGTGGACAACCCCTTGGGCGAAGGCGCGACGATTACCGCGTTGCGGCACTTGAGCGCGTTGATGATCTTGTTGGCCGGTGTCGCCCCGGGGTTGGTGGAGGGCGTGATGGCGACCACGACGCCGACCGGGCGCGCGATTTCGATCAGGCCCTGTTCCGGGTATTCGGCGATCACGCCGACCGTCCTGACGCCCTTGAGGTCGCGTAGCAGGCCGAGGGTCTTGCGGTAGTTCTTCTGGATCTTGTCTTCGACGTTGCCCAGTCCGGTGTCGCGTACCGCCATTGCCGCCAGCGTGCGATTGCGTCCCGGCTCCATGATGGCCCAACCGACGGCAAGCACCGCCTCATCGACCTGCTCCTGGCCGCACTGTTCGAATCGGCGCTGGGCGACGCGGGCGCGGGCGATCAACTCGGCGACGACATCTGCGCTTGCGGAAGCTGTTTCTTGCGTTGCCGGCTTGCTTGCCACGATTGGTCTCCAGGTGATGGCGGACTACTGACCCGCTTCACAATTATCAGAAAATGAAAACTTTGATTCCGTTTTATCTACTGTAGGACAAGCATTCGATGGATGTCAACGAATTTCTTCAAAATTGGAACAATTCATTCCGTTAAACGTAGAATTTCTATTCCGTTGCTTGCGCTTCGTGTATGCTCCTCACAGTCCCAGGTCAATGCTCCCTATGAACGACAGCACAAAATCCTCTGCCGCTGCACTGCGTGCCTTCGCGATCATGGAACTCGTGGCCCGCGCGGACCGTCCGGTGCCGCTGGCCGAGATCGTCGAGCAGTCCGGCCTGCCCGGCCCCACGGCTTTTCGCATCCTGTCGCTGCTCGAAGGTGCCGGCTTGGTGCAGCGCGAGCCGACCGGCAAGACCTATGGCGTCGGTCGCCGTCTGGCGCGCTTCGGCGTCGACGTGATGACCAACAATTCGGTGCGCGCAGAGCGCCGCGCGATCCTGCGCCGGGTGGTGGACGAAATCGGCGAGACCTGCAATCTGGCGATGTTCGGCGGCGACGCGATCATCTACATCGACCGCATCGAGACCGACTGGCCGCTCAAGGCCGACCTCAAGCCCGGTTCGCGGGTGCCCTTGCATTGCACGTCGAGCGGCAAGCTGTTCCTCAGCCAGATGCCCAGGGCCAAGCGCCGGCGCATGCTGGAGTCGCTGGTCTACAAGCGCTACACGGACAACACCATCACCGATATCGATTTGCTGGAATCGCAGATCGAGCGCATTGCCGTCACCAAGGTCGGGACCAACAACGAAGAATTCCAGGCCGGGGTGATCGGGATCGCCGTGCCGGTCATGGATGCGAAAGGCCGCATGATCGCCAGCGTGGCCCTGCAGGCACCGGTCGCGCGGCTGTCGATCGGCCGCGCGCTGGAGTTCGTGCCCAGCCTGCAGCGCGCCGCAGCTGACATGGCGAGCACCTTCGAACCCGCCGACCCCTGACCCGGAACCTGCTAGCGCTTGCGCAGCAGGCCGGCGATGTCGAAGAACAGCTGGTTGTCGAGTCCCTGCGCAAAGTTGGCGCTGGCGACACGGCGATAAAACGGACTGAGGTCGAGTCCGACGCCGAGACCGAGTATCTCCACCTTGCCCTGGCGCTCGCGTCGCGCCACGACTTCCTGCAGGTGATTGTCGAGGTAGAAGGCGTCGTTGGCCAGACCCGTGGCGCTGTCCATTGGGCAGCCGTCGGAAATCACCAGCAGAATGCGCCGTTCCGCCGTGCGCGCCAGCAGGCGGTTGCAGGCCCAGTCCACCGCCTCGCCGTCGATGCCCTCGCGGAACAGGTCGGCCTTGAGCAGCGCCGCGATGTCGGCACGCGAGCGCCGCCAGTTGCGCCCGGCATTCTTGAACACCAGATGGCAGACCTCGTTGAGCCGCCCCGGCTGCGGCGGACGGCCCGCGGCCTGCCATTCCTTCCAGGCACGGCCGCCGTTCCAGGCGCCCGTGGTGAAGCCCAGCACTTCGCTGTCGACGCCGGCCATGTCCAATGCGCGCACCAGGATGTCGACCAGGGTCGCGAGGGTTTCGGCCAGGCCACTCATCGAGCCCGAGCAGTCGATCAGGATGCCGACCGCACAGGTGGCCCGCGGCCTCAGGTGCTCCTGGCGGAACAGGCGGCGCTCGGCCGGTGAGCCGACCAGTTGCGCCAGGCGGCGGCCGTCGATGCGCCCGTCCTCTTCGTCGCAGCGCCAGCCGTCGCGTTCCGGCGTGGTCAGCATCGCGGCGAATACCCGCGCCAGACGCGCGAGGTTGATGCCCTGGTGCGCCACGCGCGCATCGAGGCGCTGGCGATACTCGTTCAGCAGGGCCGTGCGCACCAGGCTGGCGGCATTCACTTCGACATCGAAGCGCGTGGTGAACACGCGATAGCCTGATTCGCTTTCCTTGAACGTTTTGCTTTCCCCGGAATTCGCGGCGGGGAAGGTTTCGGCTTCGTCCCGGTCGAAATCCAGCAGCAGGGCGAAGCTGCGCTTTGCCGCGTCCCTCGCGGCGTCGCTTTCGCTGCGGCTGTCTTCGTCCTCGGCATGTACGCGCTCGCCGACGATGCGGGCGATGGCCAGCGCATGCAGGGCGAAGGCCGCCTGGTCATGCCGCGTGCGGCGCAGGCCGGCCAGCGGGGTGCCGATCACCGGCGCAATGCCCGCACGCGTGGTCTCGATCAAGTCCTCTTCCAGCACCGGCAATGCATGGAGGCGCGACCAGCAGATCTGCGTCACGGTGTAGAGCAGGATGCCCAGGCTGCTGTCGGTCAGGCCCGATTCGTGGAAGGCGCGCGACCAGGCCGCGAAGCGCTGCCGCAGGTTGCCGGCCATGCCCGGCATGGCGTCCGGCACCAGGGTTTCGACGCGCAATTGCTCGAGCAGTTCGAAGATCAGCCGCTCCACCGGATCGGACGGGCAGTGGACCCGATGCAGGTCGGCATCGCTGTGCAGCAGGCGCAGCGCAATGCCGTCGGCGCTGGCGCGGCAGGCGGCGAAGTCGTCAGCGGCGGCATTGGTGCGCAGGTGCGGCGCGTAAGTCGGCACCACGTGCGAACCGCGCTGCAGGCGCTGCCCGGCGTAATGCAGTTCGCCGTCGCCGGTCATGGCGCGTAGCGTGGCGGCGCAGAGTTCCTCGACCTGTTGCTGCTGGCGGACGACGCTGTTCATCCTTAAAACCTCAGTTCAATCCGCAGATGACGCAGATTACGCAGAGAGAATAGCCAAGCGGACAGTGCCTGGGACTCACCCAGCGTTTGGTACGCCCGACCAAACAAGGCCCCGATCCATCTGCGCCAATCTGCGAAATCTGCGGACCAAATGCTTTTCAAGCTCATCCTGAATGCGCCGAGTGCATCCAGGATTCGTCGAGTTCCGCTCCGAAGCAGCGCTGGTAATACTCGGCGACGATGGGGCGCTCGGCATCGTCGCACTTGTTGAGGAATGAGAGGCGGAAGGCCAGCGCCGGGTCGCCGAAGATTTCGCAGTTCTCCGCCCAACTGATCACGGTGCGCGGCGACATCAGCGTGGACAGGTCGCCGACGGCGAAGCCCTTGCGCGTCAGGTCGGCCACCGCGACCATCGAACTCACCAGTTGCCGGCCGCGTTCGTTGTCCTTGCCCGGCACGCGCGCCAGGACGATCGCGACCTCCTCGGCGTGCGGCAAGTAATTGAGTGTGGCGACGATGTTCCAGCGATCGATCTGGGCGTGGTTGAGCAACTGCGTGCCATGGTAGAGGCCGGAGAGGTTGCCGAGGCCAACCGTGTTCGAGGTGGCGAACAGGCGGAAGGCCGGGTGGGGCTTGATCACGCGGTTCTGGTCGAGCAGGGTGAACTTGCCATCGCGTTCGAGGATGCGCTGGATCACGAACATCACGTCGGGCCGCCCGGCGTCGTACTCGTCGAAGATCAGCGCAACCGGCCGCTGCAGCGCCCAGGGCACGATGCCTTCCTGGAAGGCGGTGACCTGCAGGCCGTCCTTGAGCACGATGGCATCCTTGCCGACCAGGTCGAGGCGGCTGATGTGGCCGTCGAGGTTGATGCGCACGCAGGGCCAGTTGAGCCGCGCCGCGACCTGCTCGATATGGGTCGATTTGCCGGTGCCGTGCATGCCCTGCAGCATCACGCGGCGATCGTTGGCGAAGCCGGCGAGAATGGCCAGCGTCACCTCGGGGTTGAAGCGGTACACCGTGTCGATTTCCGGCACGTGGTCGTCGCGCTCGCTGAAGGCCGGCACCCTCAGGTCGACATCGATGCCGAAGGTCTCGCGTACCGAGACTTCGCGGTCGGGACCTGTCTGTGCCAGATCAGCCATAGACAACCCTCCCCCCGATCCCCTCCCCAGGGAAGGGGGTGACTACGGTTCGCCGCTGCGCGGCTCCGGATGTTTGCCGGCGCACCTGCGGCGCGCTCATGTGCCGGAACGCAATGCGCCCGGCTGGGCCGCCGCATCGATCGCGGCAATTGCCGCAACGGCGCGGCGCAGCGGCGGCAGCAGTTCGCCGAGCCGGTCGTGCGACAGGCGCATCACCGGCGCCTGAATGGCGATGCCAGTATTGGAGCGGCCGCCGTCGGCGGCCGGCACCAGCATGGCAACACAGAACAGGCCGGGCAGGAATTCCTCGTCGTCGCAGGCGTAGCCATCCCCTTTGACGCGCCGGACTTCGGCTTCCAGCAGGGCCGGGTCGGTGATGGTGCGCGGCGTGTAACGTTCCAGCGGCACCTGTTCCAGCAGGCGCTTGCGCTGGCTTGCGCTCATCTGCGCCAGGAACAGCTTGCCGCTGGCCGAACAGTGGGCCGGCACGCGCGATCCCGGATGGAGGTAGAAACGCAGCGGTGCGACGGTTTCGACGCGGTCGAGGTAGAGCACTTCGCTGCCCGACAGCGCGGTGATGTTGCAGCTTTCGCCGACTTCCTCGACCAGCTTGCGCAGCACGGCATGGCGTGCGCCATGCACGGTGTTGTTGAGCAGCAGGTTCTCCGCCAGCCGGCGCAGGCGCAGGCCGGTGCTGTAGTGGCGGCCGTCGCTCTCGCGCTGCAGCATGCCGGCGGCTTCGAGCTGCTGCAGCATGCGATGCACGGTCGGCTTGGGCAGGCCGGTCTCGTCGACCAGGCCCTGCAGGTTGAAGAACTGGTCGCGGCCGGCGATGACTTCGAGCAGGGCGAACAGGCGCAGGGCCGGGGTGTCGCCGTCGATGCGCAGCGGTTCCGGCGGGGGAGTCGATATTTGTTGATTCATGGTCGGCCCATCATATCGGATTTCATTTATCGGTACAATATGTTTCAATATTTGTTGACTTTCAACTTTTGCCGGCCTAAAGTCGAGCTTAATTTTGAATATCGGAACCTTTGGTACCGATTTATTAGTTTCCCATCACGGAGAACACGCAGACCATGAGCAAGCCCGACCAGCGCACGGTGCCCGCAGGCCCGACCCGCATGACCCCTTCCGAAGCCTTCGTCGAAACCATGGTCGCCAACGGCGTGACCGACATGTTCGGCATCATGGGTTCGGCCTTCATGGACGCCATGGACATCTTCGCCCCGGCCGGCATCCGCCTGATCCCGGTGGTGCATGAGCAGGGCGCGGGCCACATGGCCGACGGCTATTCGCGCGTGTCCGGTCGCCACGGCGTCTGCATCGGCCAGAACGGCCCCGGCATCAGCAACTGCGTGACGGCGATCGCCGCCGCTTACTGGGCGCACAGCCCCGTCGTGATCGTGACGCCGGAGACCGGCACCATGGGCATGGGCCTCGGCGGCTTCCAGGAAGCCAACCAGTTGCCGATGTTCGAGGAATTCACCAAGTACCAGGGCCATGTGAACAATCCCAAGCGCATGGCCGAATACACCGGCCGCTGTTTCGACCGCGCCATGAGCGAGATGGGTCCGACCCAGCTCAACATCCCGCGCGACTATTTCTACGGCGACATCACCTGCGAGATTCCCCAGCCCTTCCGCCTCGATCGCGGACCCGGCGGAGAGCAAAGCCTCAATGAAGCGGCCGAACTGCTGGCGAACGCCAAATTTCCGGTCATCATTTCCGGTGGCGGCGTGGTCATGGCCGACGGCGTCGAGGAGTGCAAGGCGCTGGCCGAGCGCCTCGGCGCGCCGGTGGTCAATAGTTACCTGCACAACGACTCCTTCCCCGCCAGCCATCCGCTGTGGTGCGGCCCGCTCGGCTACCAGGGTTCGAAGGCGGCGATGAAGCTGATGGCGCAGGCCGATGTGGTGGTCGCTCTGGGCTCGCGTCTCGGCCCCTTCGGCACCCTGCCGCAGCACGGCATGGACTACTGGCCGAGCAAGGCGAAGATCATCCAGATCGATGCTGACCACAAGATGCTCGGCCTGGTCAAGAAAATTTCCGTCGGCATCTGCGGCGATGCCAAGGCCGCCGCCGTTGCGCTGACCCAGCGCCTGGCCAACCGCACGCTGGCCTGCGATGGAAGCCGCGCTGAGCGCGCGGCGACGATCAAGGCCGAGAAAGCGGCGTGGGAGAAGGAACTCGACGAATGGACCCACGAGCGCGATCCCTTCAGTCTCGACATGATAGCCGCGAACGGAAACGAGACAACGTTCAGCGGCGGCAGCTACCTGCATCCGCGCCAGGTGCTGCGCGAGCTCGAAAAGGCCATGCCGCCCGACGTCATGGTGTCCACCGACATCGGCAACATCAACTCGGTGGCCAACAGCTACCTGCGCTTCGAGAAGCCGCGCAGCATGTTCGCCGCGATGAGCTTCGGCAACTGCGGCTACGCCTTCCCCACCATCATCGGCGCCAAGGTGGCCGCTCCGCACCGTCCGGCGGTCTCCTATGCCGGCGACGGCGCCTGGGGCATGAGCCTGATGGAAACCATGACCTGCGTGCGCCACGACATCCCGGTCACCGCCGTGGTGTTCCACAACCGCCAGTGGGGCGCGGAGAAGAAGAACCAGGTCGACTTCTACAACCGCCGCTTCGTCGCCGGCGAACTCGACAACCAGTCCTTCGCCGGCATCGCGCGGGCCATGGGCGCCGAGGGCATCACGGTGGACAAGCTGGAAGACGTCGGCCCGGCGCTGAAGAAGGCTATCGACCTGCAGATGAACCAGGGCAAGACCTGCATCATCGAAATCATGTGTACCCGCGAACTCGGCGATCCCTTCCGCCGCGATGCGCTGTCGAAGCCGGTGCGCCACCTCGAAAAGTACAGGGACTACGTCTGAGGCGAGGCAATGCCGCAGGGATTGCCGCCTTGCCGCGGTGATCTCGCGGCGATGCCGGCAACGTCCATCGATGTTCTTCGCTCACCCTCTCTCTCCTCCGGGTTGAGCTTTTTCGGAACCATGCGGCCCCTATCGTGGTTCCGGTTTTTTTTCACTCGTCACCACGCCACGTGAGGAAACAGACCGATGAAAGCGCTCCACCGGATCATGGATCGAGCCCGCGAGGCGCCGGTTCGCATCGCCATGTCCGAAGCTCAAGATCCGCGCATTCTCGCGGCGGCGGTGCGCGCGACACGGGAAGGCATGGCCCGCATCATCATGGTGGGCGACCGCGCCGGCATCACGGAGACCGCCCGCACGGAGGGCTTGAAGCTCACCGGCATCGATTTCCACGATCCGGCGCACGCATCAAACCAGCGGGAACTGGCACAAGCCCTCTACGAACTGCGACGCCACAAGGGCTTGACCATGGCCCAGGCCGAGGCAAGCGCGCGGGATCCCCTGGTCTGCGCCAACCTGCTGGTTCGCCTGGGCTTGGCCGAAGGCACCGTCTCCGGAGCGGTACGCACCTCGGCCGACGTTGTCCGCACGGCGATCCAGGTAATCGGCGTCAATCCGGACATCGAGCTGGTCTCCAGCTTTTTTCTGATGATGCTGTGCGAACCCTTCCATTCGCTGAAGGGGGGGCTGATCTTTTCCGATTGCGGCCTGGTGGTCGATCCCGATGCCGAAGCGCTTTCCGAAATCGCCCTGGCGGCAGCCGATAGTGCGAGCAGCCTGCTGATGGAAGAGCCGCGGGTGGCGATGCTTTCGTTTTCCACCGATGGGAGCGCAAAACACGCCGCCGTGGATAAGGTGGTCGCCGCCACGAATCGCGTCAAGGCCCGGCGGCCCGGTCTGTGCATCGACGGCGACGTTCAGCTCGACGCCGCGATCGTTGCCCACATCGCGAGTCGCAAACTGCCGGAATCGAGGGTCAAGGGTCGCGCCAACGTACTGATCTTCCCGAGCCTCGAAGCGGGAAACATCGGCTACAAACTGGCGGAGCGCATCGGCGGCGCCGTCGCCATCGGACCCCTGCTGCAGGGGCTGGCCAAGCCGGCCAATGACCTTTCACGCGGTTGCAGCAGCGAGGACGTGTTCCATGTAATCGCGGTGACGGTCGTGCAGGCCGGCTCCCATGCGCCCCAACCCGGCTAGGACGCTTGGCGGCCGTACCGCCTCAACCCACAACACGTGAGTCCAACAGTAGATTCGCTCAATACAAGAAGGGAAAATGATGTCAGCTGCCGTGTTGACCCTGAAATCTGTTGATTGCGCCAGCTTGCCCATTCCCGGAGCGGACCCTTGGTATGCATGCGAGGGCGATCAGGCAATGTCGGTGATGATCGATTTCCGCTCACGCCCCTCGGTGACGGTGTCGGAAGACGAGACCATCGATGAGGCGCTCAAGCACCTGAAACACGCGGGTGTCAGATGCGCCTTCGTCATCGACGAGAAGAAACGGGCTGTTCTGGGGATGCTCACCGCCCATGACATTCTGGGCGAGAAGCCGCAACAGTATGTCCATTTTGCGGGCGGCAGCCTGGGCGACGTGCGGGTGAGAGACATCATGCAAGACATTTCCGGTTGGCGTGTGGCAGACGTCAAGGATATCGAGCAATCGACCGCGGGGACGTGTTGAAGATATTTCATGCAACCGGGGTAACACACTTGCCGGTGATGGAGACGACAGAACGCAATGATCAACGTTTGCGAGGCCTGTTTTCTTTTGCCAAGATCAAACGCCTGCTGGTGAAATGACCGGGCGCGCGAAGCAAATCGCCGAGACGAGCAAGACTCGCTTGGGCCTGCAGATCCACGATCACGAACCTATGGATTAAGCACAGGGAGCGGGTAAATGAAACTCAAGGTGATCCAGTTGAATTTCGGCTATGGAGGTGGCAGCGCGTCCGCCTGCATCTATGGACCGGAGCCGGCAGACGTGTTTGCCCGACGCCCGCAGTTGGCCATTCATATCAACTTCAGCTTGCACCGCGATCAACCGGATTTCGAGAGCGCCACCCAGGATCTGGTGACTCTGCCGATCGAGACTGCAACGCCCTTCCTGTGTGTCGGATTTCTCTCGGATCCACCGATGCATACGGACCGCGACCTGAACTGGCCGCATCCAAGCGAATATCGGCACAAGCTGACGCAGGCCATAGCAAAGATGGTAAGCGTGGCAATTCAGACAAGCGATGCCGACTGTCATGGCTGAACCAGCTGTTCCGCTACCGTGATGCTGCCGACCAATCAAGAATGGATACCGGCACGGCAAGTCGGGCAACTCATCGCATCACCAGCCGCGTCGCCAATTCTGCAGTAAGGCATCGGACCGCCATGGATTCAGTCATTGTTCAGGTGGTTCTGGTCGCGACGCTGGCCGGGTTCATCCAGGGCCTTTCGGGATTCGCCTTCGCCCTGGTCGCCACCTCGCTCCTTGCCTGGACCATCGAGCCGCAGGTGCTGGCGCCCACCGTCGTCCTCACCTCGCTGCTGGGGCAGATCACCTCGCTATCCAGCGTCGGGACCAAGCTTCGGGCCGGGCGCGCGACGCCCTTTCTGATCGGCGGGGTGCTTGGCGTCCCGGCCGGCGTGCTGCTGCTGCCGCTGCTCGACGCCAACGCTTTTCGCGCCAGCATCGGCATCGTCTTGATCGTCTATTGCAGCGTCATGCTGGGAATCAAGGAACTGCCCGTATTCCGCTGGGGCGGCGCACGCGCCGACGGCGGCGTCGGGCTGCTGGCCGGAATTCTGGGCGGTGCGACGGGAATTCCCGGCCCGCCGATCATCCTCTGGTGCGCCCTGCGCGGCTGGGACAAGGAAACCCAGCGCGCAACCTCGCAGTCTTTCTTCATCGGCGTCCAGCTCCTGATCCTCGGCTCTTACCTCGCCGCCGGGCTGTTCAACACGCGCAGCCTGCAACTGGTTCTGGTGGCCTCCCTGCCGATCATCCTTTCCGCGTGGCTTGGATCGCGAATCTTCAGGCGATTCACGAACCAGGGGTTTCAGAAACTCATTTTCAGCCTGTTGCTGATATCCGGAATTGCACTGGTGTGGAGCGGATTATGAGAGCGCATCGGCGCCGGGCGGCGGCTCGGCGCCGGCCGGCACCTTGTAGCGGTTGTAACCCCAGAGGTATTGCTCGGGGCACTGGCGGATCAGCGCTTCCAGTTCGCGGTTGAGCTGCGTCGCGCGCTGCGTCAGGTCGCCGGCCGGCGGCGCGGACAAAGGGAACAGTTTGAGGTGGAAGCCGGCGCCGTAATGCAGGCGTTCGCCATAGGCCAGCAGCACCGTGGCCCCGGTTTCCGCCAGGCGCGCGGCCAGCGTCATGGTGTAGGCGGGGCGGCCGAAGAAGGGCAGCCAGGCGCCCTCGCCCTTGCCCGGCACCTGATCGGGCAGCATGCCGACGGCTTCGCCGCTTTTCAGCGCCTTGAGCAGGCGGCGCACACCGGACAGGTCGGCGGGCGCCAGTTTGAGATTGGCGCCGCGCCCCTCCTCGATCAGCGGCGCCAGCCAGTCCTGCTTGGGCCGGCGGTAGAGCACGGTCATCGGTTTCCTCGCCGCGTAGTACTGCGCGGTGATCTCGAAGCAGCCCAGGTGCGGCGTCAGGAACAGGATGCCGCGGCCTGCGCGCCAGGCGTCTTCGACCAGTTCCCAGCCGGACACCGTGACCACGCGCTCGATGATTTCCGCCTGCGGTCGCAGCCATATCTTCGGCAATTCCAGCAGCGCCTTGCCGGCTTCGGCGATCGCCGCAGACTTCGCCTGAGTCAGGCCGGCCTGGGCGATATGCACCGAAAAATTGCGCCGGTAGGTAGCCGACAGCAGCCACGCCAGCCAGCCGGCGAGCGCGCCGAGGTTGTGCAGCAGCGGCAGCGGCAAACGGGCCAGCGCCTTGAATACCACGGGGAACAGGGAGGGCATCGAAGAATGGGAAGGTGCCAAAGCAAGTAGAATTATCGCCTACTGTTTGCCCCGCGGACCACTCGCCTGATTTCCCCGTCATGTCCAAGCCACTTCGTGCTGCCGTAATCGGCGTCGGCTATCTCGGCCGCTTCCATGCCCAGAAATATGCCGCGCTCAGCGCCGCCGGAGAGGGCGTTGAGCTGGTCGGCGTGGTCGACGCCCATGCCGAGACCGCGCAGCGCGTGGCGCAGGAATTGGGCGTCGCGGCTTTCACCGACTACCGCGCACTGCTCGGCACCGAGCCAAAGGTGGACCTGATCTCGGTCGCCAGCACCACCGAAACCCATCATGCCGTGGCGCGCGATTGCCTCGCCGCGGGCGTCCATGTGCTGGCGGAAAAGCCGATCACGGTCAGCGTGGCGCAGGCCGACGAACTGATCGCGCTGGCCGATGCGAAACACCTGGTACTGCAGGTCGGTCACCTGGAACGCTTCAATCCGGCCTGGCTCGCGGTGAAGGACAAGTTCACCCGGCCGGTGTTCATCGAGGCCCACCGCATGGCGCCGTTCAAGGCGCGCGGCATCGACGTCTCGGTGGTGCTCGACCTGATGATCCACGATCTCGACCTGATCCTGCCGCTGGTCAATAGCCCGGTGACCGACCTGCGCGCCTCGGGCGTCTCGGTGCTGACCGACGGCATCGACATCGCCAACGCGCGTATCGAATTCGCCAACGGCTGCGTCGCCAACCTGACCGCCAGCCGCACCTCGACCGCATCCTTGCGCCGCCTGCGCGTGTTCCAGCACCACGAATACATTTCGGTCGATTTCGGCGACCGCCGCATCGGCATCAGCAAGCGACGCGAGGCGCTGGTCGAAGGCGAGGAGCCGATCGATACCGAAACCTTCCAGCAGCCCCCAGGCGACGCGCTGATGACCGAGATCAAGGCCTTCGTCGCCGCCGTGCGGAACGGCACGCCGCCGGTGGTCAGCGGCCGCGAGGGCCGCGACGCGCTGGCCATCGCGCTGGAGATCGACCGCATGATTGCCGCGCGCCAGAATTCCATTGCCTGAAGCCCATGTCCATGAACAACATTCCGATGCTTGACCTCAAGGCCGAATACGCCTTGCTGAAGGACGAAATCGAACCCGCCGTGTGCGCGGCGCTGGCCGCCTGCCAGTACATCGGCGGTCCCAACGTCAAGGCCTTCGAGGCCGAGGCGGCCGCCTATGCCGGCGCCGGGCACGCGATCGCCTGCGCCTCGGGCACCGATGCGCTGCTGATCGCGCTGCGCGCCATCGGCCTGGGCCCCGGCGACGAGGTCATCACCACGCCCTTCACCTTCGTTGCCACGGCCTCGACCGTCGTCATGTGCGGCGCCAAACCGGTATTCGTCGATATCGATCCGCGCACGTTCAACCTCGACCTCGCCCAGGTCGAGGCCGCGATCACGCCCGCTACCCGTGCCATCGTGCCGGTGCATATCTTCGGCCAGCCGGTGCAGCTGGCACCGCTCAAGGCACTGTGCGCCAAGCACGGTCTCAAGCTGATCGAGGATGCCGCGCAGTCCTTCGGCGCCGATTACGCGGGGCGCAAGTCCGGTGCCTATGGCGACATCGGCTGCACTTCGTTTTACCCGTCGAAGAATCTCTCGGCCTTCGGCGACGGCGGCCTGATGCTCACCGACGATGACCGGCTCGCGGCGGAAATGCGCGTGCTGGCCAGCCACGGCTCGCGCGTGCGCTACCACCACCATGTGCTGGGCTACAACTCGCGCCTGGACGAAATCCAGGCCGTGATCCTGCGCGTCAAGCTCAAGCGCCTCGACCATTTCAACGAGCGCCGTATCGCCATCGCCAACTCTTACAACGTGCAGCTTGCGGGCCTGGTCGAAACGCCGTTTGCCGACGGCCACGGGCGCCATGTCTATCACCAGTACACGATACTTTCGGATCAGCGCGACGCGATCCAGAAGGTGCTGACCGAATCCGGCATCGCCTGCGCCGTGTATTACCCGGTGCCGCTGCATCGGCAGGAAATGTTCGCCGCGACCCATGGCGACGTGAAGTTGCCGGTCACCGAACGCGTCGCGCAGCGTTGCCTTTCGCTGCCGATCTCGCCGATGCTGAAGGACGAGCAGATCCGGCACATCGTCGGCGCGATCCGCCAGGCGCTCGCATGACAATTCACGCCAGCGCCGTAATCGCTGCCGACGCGAAACTGGGTGCCGGCGTCCGCGTCGGCCCTTTCGCCGTGATCGAGGACGACGTGGTGCTCGGCGACGCCTGCGAAGTCGCCGCGCATGCCGTGGTCAAGCGCCACACGCGCATCGGCGCGCGTTCCCGCATCGCCGAGCACGCCGTGATCGGCGGCGATCCGCAGGACTTCAAGTTCAAGGCGGACTGCGTTTCCTACACCGAGATCGGCGAGGACAACTGGCTGCGCGAGGGCGTCACGGTGCACCGCGGCTCGCGCGACGGCAGTGTCACGCGCCTGGGCAACGGCTGCTTCCTGATGGCCTACAGCCATGTCGCCCACGACTGCGTGGTCGGCAACAACGTGGTCATGGCCAATACCGCCGGCATCGCCGGCGAAGTCGTGGTACATGACCGCGCCTTCATTTCGGCGGCCGTCACCGTGCACCAGTTCTGCCGCATCGGCAGGAACGCGATGATCGGGCTGTCGGCCAAGGTGGTGCAGGACGCGCTGCCCTTTTGCATCACCGACGGCAATCCGGGCCGCGCCCGCGGCCTCAACCTGGTCGGCCTCAAGCGCAACGGCTTCGGCAAGGAAGAGATAGCCGCGCTGAAGGAGGCCTACCGCCTGCTGTATGCGCGCGTGCCGCTGGAACAGGCGCTGGCCGAGATGCGCGGTATGGGCAGCGCCGCCGTGAGCGAAGTCGCCGACTTCATCGCCGGCTCCAGGCGCGGCTTCGCCCACCCGACGCGCTAGGCAGCGTCGGCAAGCAGCCGGGGCGTCGCGGTCGGGAATAGCCCACCGCAGCGCAAGGTCATCGAATTCGTCCGGATTGACGCCCGCCACGGTCCGGACCTACAATGCGCGCTGTTCCGCCGAGTTAAAAAGACAACTTGCGAGGCGGAGAAGACCCCCGGGGAAATGCGGCGGTCGGAAAACAAATATCGCTAAAGCGTCGCCTGCTCTCGCCCCATAGCTGGCCTCGCCAATTGTGGGGCGTTTTTGTTTCTGGAGCAGGACACATGGCACAAGAATACTTCTTCACTTCCGAATCGGTTTCGGAAGGACATCCCGACAAGGTCTCCGACCAGATTTCCGATGCCATCCTCGACGCCATCCTGGCGCAGGATGCCCATTCCCGCGTCGCCGCCGAGACGCTGTGCAACACCGGACTGGTGGTGCTCGCCGGCGAGATCACAACCAATGCCAATGTCGATTACATCAGCGTTGCGCGCAATGTGCTGAAGCGCATCGGCTACGACAACACCGAATACGGCATCGACTACAAGGGCTGCGCCGTGCTGGTGGCCTACGACAAGCAGAGCCCCGACATCGCCCAGGGCGTGAACAAGGCCTACGACGACAATCTGAACCAGGGCGCCGGCGACCAGGGCCTGATGTTCGGCTACGCCTGCGACGAAACCCCGGTGCTGATGCCGCTGCCGATCTATTTGTCGCACCGCCTGGTCGAGCGCCAGGCCATGCTGCGCCGCGACGGCCGCCTGCCCTGGCTGCGCCCCGACGCCAAGTCGCAAGTGACGATCCGCTACCAGGACGGCAAGGCGCATTCGATCGACACCGTGGTGATCTCCACCCAGCACGCGCCGGACATCGAACTGCCCGAGATCCGCGAAGCCGTGATCGAGGAAATCATCAAGCCCATCCTGCCCAAGGAACTGGTCAAGGGCGAGATCAAGTACCTGGTCAATCCGACCGGCCGCTTCGTCGTCGGCGGCCCGCAGGGCGACTGCGGCCTGACCGGGCGCAAGATCATCGTCGACACCTACGGCGGCGCGGCGCCCCACGGCGGCGGCGCCTTTTCCGGCAAGGACCCGTCCAAGGTCGACCGTTCCGCCGCCTATGCCGGCCGCTACGTGGCGAAGAACATCGTCGCTGCCGGGCTGGCCAGCAAGTGCTTGGTGCAGATTTCCTACGCCATCGGCGTTGCCGAGCCGACCTCGGTCTGGGTCACCACGCAGGGCACCGGCAAGGTCGCCGACGCGACCATCGCCGAACTGGTGAAGAAGCATTTCGACTTGCGGCCGAAAGGCATCGTGCAGATGCTCGACCTGCTGCGCCCGATTTACGAAAAGACCGCCGCCTATGGCCACTTCGGCCGCGACGAGCCGGAATTCACCTGGGAAAGTACCGACAAAGCAGCGGCGCTCCGCGACGATGCCGGCCTGTAAGGCCGGTTCGCGCAGCGAACTTTGCCGGTACTTCGTCGCAGGCTAAGCTGCCGGCTTCATCGGCAGCTTAAGGCCCGCAGGGCCGGCCGAAGACAAAGTGCGCCGCAGCGGCGCTTCGCGACGACGCCGGTCTCTAAGTCCTCTTGTCGAGCATGGGAAATGGCCCGCGAGCGGGCCATTTTTTTTCTCCCTCGCAACCATCCGGTGCCGCGCGTGGTCAATAATCCGGAAGACTCTGGAGAACGACATGCATGATCTGGCAAAGAATGTTTTGGGCGGCGTCTTGCAGCCCTGCAGCACCGACCCGATGACCGGGTTTTTCCGCACCGGCGACTGTCAGGTGACCGAGGAAGACATCGGCAACCACGGCGTCTGCATCGTCGCCACGGCGGAGTTTCTGGCGTTCTCCAAGTCGCGCGGCAACGACTTGTCGACGCCGCATCCCGAATTCGATTTCCCCGGCGTCAAGCCGGGAGAGCGCTGGTGCCTGTGTTCGGCGCGCTGGCAGGAAGCCCTGGAGGCCGGCAAGGCGCCGCTGGTGGTGCTCGAAGCCACCTCGGCCGCAGCGCTCGAAGTCGTGCGCCTGGCCGATCTCAAACGCTACGCGGCCAAGCTCGACCCGGCGAAATGAGCGCCGCCCGCCGGGCCGCCCCAAGGGCGGCGCAGCCAATCTGCGGCGCTGCGCAGCGGCGAACCACCGTCACCCCCTGCCTTGGGCTGGGGGCTGGGGGGAGGGCAGTCCAGTGAGCGCGCTCTACAAGCTGTCGGCCCGGGCCCTTGACGGTTCCACGCGGTCGATGCAGGACTGCAAGGGCAGGGTGCTGCTGATCGTCAATGTCGCCAGCGGCTGCGGCTTCACGCCGCAGTATGCGGGCCTCGAATCCCTGTGGCGGAAGTATGGCGAGCGCGGACTGACCGTGCTGGGCTTTCCCTGCAACCAGTTCGGCGCGCAGGAACCGGGCGACGAGGCTGCCATCGGCGAATTCTGCAGCCTCAACTACGATGTCAGCTTCCCGATGTTCGCCAAGGTGGATGTCAATGGCGAAGACACGCATCCGATCTTCGCCTTCCTCAAGGCTGCCGCGCCCGGCGTGCTCGGCACCGAAGGCATCAAGTGGAATTTCACCAAGTTTCTGGTCGACCGCGAGGGCCGGGTGGTCGCGCGCTATGCCTCGGCGCACCAGCCCGAGGACATCGCGGCCGACATCGAACGCCTGCTTTAACCGGCGCCGGTATCCTCAGGCAGCCCGCGGCTGCCGGCGCCGCGACTTGGCGCCGGCGCTTTCCTCATCCGTTGCCGCTTCGTCCTCGCTGTCGCCGAAGCGCACGATATGCACGCCGGCCGGCAGGTCGGTCTTGCGCCGCGAAAGCTCTTTCAGCCAGTTGTTTCCGGGTGGGGCGAGAACGTCCATAAGACTCATGGCGCGCTGGGTCATTTGCGGCTCCTGGGTTGCAGGGTTTCTATGGCTGGAGTTTCGATGTCCAGGGTCACGTCCTCGTTAACGGGCGAAGGCCCCTGAACAAGGAGCCTTCGGGCGACTGGAAGGAGGAAAACCAGCCGCCGGGAAAACCGTCGGCGCTAGCGGTCGAGGTAGCGGCGGGAATCAGCGAGAAACTTCAGGATGGCATCTGACTTCATGTTCGGCTCCGTTGGAATGTCTGTTATTGCTATGCAGCAGTAGATGGGGGCGGTGGCAATCGGTTCAACGCATATTTGCAACAACTTGTTTCAGACGCCGGCCGCTGAGGCTAGTTGATTGATTGTTATGACTATACTTAGCGCTTGGGGGTCGAACTCAGTTCGTTGCGGCGTCCACGTAATACCAGCGTCCCGCCTCGCGCACGAAGCGGCTCTGCTCATGCAGGCGCTGGGCGCGCCCGCCGACGCGGCAGCGAGCGACGAACTCGACGGTCGCGGTGTCGTCTGCTTCGGTTCGCGCCTTGAGCTCCAGCCCCAGCCATTTCGGCTGTGGCCCGACCGCGAGATCCAGCGCCGCGGGACGCGTCGAGGCATGCCAGGTCGCCAGCAGGTAGTCCTCCAGCCCCAGCACATAGGCGCTGTAGCGCGAACGC
This sequence comes from Rhodocyclales bacterium, assembly GCA_016192435.1. Lineage (GTDB taxonomy): Bacteria > Pseudomonadota > Gammaproteobacteria > Burkholderiales > Rhodocyclaceae > Sulfuritalea. The sequence continues at coordinate 35,183 of JACPUD010000076.1, forward strand.
ATCAGCGATTCGGCGTCGGCGGCCGGGATGCCCGCGTGATGGCGGCCGCAGCAGGCGGCATAGGACAGCGGACGGCCGCAGGGGCAGGGCACGGGCGGTTGGGGTTTCATGGGGTGGCACAATGCAGGCGGAGAGATCGCCCATGATAGCCACTCTGCACGCCAGCCTGATCGACCGCCTGCGCCGGGCGCAGCACCTGGCGGTGTTCACCGGCGCCGGCATGTCGGCGGAAAGCGGCATCCCGACCTTCCGCGACCGGCTCACCGGGCTTTGGGCGCACACCGATCCGGTCGAGGTTGCCACGCCGCAGGCCTTCCGCCGCGATCCGCAACGCGTCTGGGACTGGCATGTGCATCTGGCCTCCGCCGTCGCCGCGGCGCAGCCCAATGCCGGCCACCGGGCGCTCGCCGCGCTCGCCGGCAAGCTGCCGCGGCTCAGCGTCGTCACGCAGAACATCGACAGCCTGCACCAGGCGGCCGGCAGCCGCGACGTCATCGAATTGCACGGCAACCTTTTCCGCCTCAAGCCCTTCATCGATGAGGACGCCGCGTTCGAAGCGGCCGAGCCGCCGGTGATCTGCCGCGTCTGCGACGGCTACGCGGCGTGGCGCGACTGCGACCCCTGGGCCAGCCGCGAGGATTTCGCCCGGTTGCGCCTGGCGGCCGGCCCGGTGCCCCGCTGCCCCTGCTGCGGCGCGCGCCTGCGGCCCGACGTAGTCTGGTTCAACGAAATGCTCGATCCGCAGGTGCTCGATGCCGCGATGAGCGCCGTCGATGCCTGCGACGCCATGCTCTGCATCGGCAGCTCGCTCGAAGTGGAGCCGGCCGCCAGCCTGCCTTGGCGCGCCCTGCGCCGCGGCGCCGCGGTGATCGAGGTCAATCCCCAGCCGACGGCCCTGACGCCGCATGTGACGGCCTTGCCCGGCACCGCGGCGCAGGTCTTGCCGCAACTGCTGGCGACGGTCTGGAACTAGCTGTCCCGGCGCGGGCCCGGCTCGGGCGGCAGCGCGCATTTTTGGCAGTCGCGGCCGAAGGGCGAGATGTAGCGCCACCAGATCCAGACCAGCAGCGGCAGGGCGGCGATCAGCGCGATGTCGCTCCAGCCCGGCTGCGCCAGTTCGCCCTGCCACCAGGCCACGGCGGCGCGGATGGCTTCGATCAGCAGCACCATGTAGGCGAAGCCGGTAGCCAGCAGCACCAAGCGCTTCATGCTCCGCTGCCTTCGTACACCCATTGCAGCAGGGCGTCCTGCGCCGCCTGGGCGCCCCCGGCGTTGGCGTGATTGACGAAGAAGACCACGATCCAGCGCCGCCCGGTCCGGTCCAGCACATAGCCGGCGAGGCTGCGCACGCCTTCCAGCGAACCGGTCTTGATGTGCGCCTGGCCGGCGACGCCGTTTTGCCTGAGGCGTTTTTTCATCGTGCCGTCGGTCGCGGTGACCGGCAGCGAGGCCATCAGCTCGGGCATCACCGAGCTGCGCCAGGCCGCGGCGAGCACGCGGCCGAGGCCCTCGGCCGAAATCCGCTCGTGGCGCGACAGTCCGGCGCCGTTTTCCAGCACCAGTTCGGGCAGGCCGAGGCCGCGCGCATCGAGCCAGGCCCGCAGCGCGGCCTCGGCATCGGCGGCGCTGGCCGGGCGGCGCCCGGCCTCCATGCCCAGTGTCAGGAACAACTGGCGCGCCATGACGTTGTTGGAAAACTTGTTGATGTCGCGCACCACCTCGCCAAGAGTTGCCGATGGCAGCACGCCGACCGCCCGCGCCTCGGCCGGCACCGGGCCCTCGCGCACGCCGCCGGCGAGGCTGCCGCCGAGTTCGGCCCACAACTGCTGAAACACGCCGAGCACGAAAGCCGGGTGTTCCTGCACGGCGATGCTCCAGCGCTGCTCGCCGCAAATAGTCGGATAGATGCCGGTCAGCACCAGTCGCGTGTTCGGACCATGGCTGAAGACATCGGCGCGCAGGCGTTCGCGCCACTCGCCGCAGCCGTTGCCATTGCCCAGCACGAGCTTGTTGACCAGATGGAGATTGGTCGGCATCGGCTCCATGGCTATCGTCAAGGTTCTCTGCGCCGGATCGGGAATCAGTTGCAGCCTGACCGACTTGAAGTTCAGCAGCAGGGCGTCGGGCGCGACGTTATAGGGCCGCAGCGGCTGCGCATCGAAGCGGCCAGGGTCGGTCGGATCGATGGCGAAGGCGCTGCGATCAAGCACCAGGTCGCCGCGAATCTCGCGGATGCCGCGCGCGCGAATCTGGCGCAACAGGCGCGCGAACTGGTCGTAGGTCAGTTTCGGGTCGCCGCCGCCCTTCAGGTGCAGGTCGCCGTCCAGCACATCGCCGTTCTGCATGCCGTTGGCAAAGGCTTCGGTTTTCCAGACATAGGCCGGCCCCAGCAGGTCGAGCGCGGCAAAGGTGGTGAGCAGCTTCATGGTCGACGCCGGGTTCAGGCTCGCACGGGCATTCAGCGCCAGACGCGGCCGGCCGGCGTCGACTTCCCTGACCCAGACCGCGCTTGCCGCCACGGGTATGCCGGCGCTGCCGAGCGCCTGCGCCACGGTGGCGGGCAGGTCGCCGGCGGCGGCATGCAGCGTCCACCAACAAGCCAGGGAGAGCAATATCTTGAGCATGACTCTATCTTATCGCCCGGATACCGTCCCCGGCTGTCGCCGGGGACATATAGAATCGGTTGCCAAAACGCGGGGGAGACGAGCATGGAAAATCCGGCCTGGCAGCCGTCGGCCGCCACCATAAGCGCCGCCAAGCTTACGGCCTTCACCGCCTGGCTGGCGGCAGAGCGCGGGATGCGTTTCGCCGACTACGACGCGCTCTGGCGCTGGTCGGTGGAGGACCTCGAAGGCTTCTGGGGCGCGCTCTGGGATTATATTGCGATCCCCGCCGCAACGCCGCGCACGGCGGTCCTGACCGATGCGCGGATGCCCGGTGCGCAATGGTTTCCCGGCGTCACCATGAACTACGTCGACCAGGTCTTGCGCCATGCCACGGTGTTGCGCCCGGCCATCGTCGCGCGCAACGAGGCCGGCGAGAACCGCGAGCTCTCCTGGGCCGAACTGCAGCGCCAGGTCGGCGCCCTGGCGGCGAGCCTGCGCGGCATGGGCGTGGCACGCGGCGACCGCGTCGTCGCCTACCTGCCCAACATTCCCGAAACCGTCGTCGCCTTTCTCGCCGTGGCCAGCATCGGCGCGATCTGGTCGGCCTGCTCGCCCGACATGGGGCGCATCGCGGTGCTCGATCGCTTCCGCCAGATCGAGCCCAAGGTGCTGATCGCGGTCGATGGCTACCGCTACGGCGGCAAGGCCTACGACCGGCGCGAGCTGATCCATGAACTGCTGGCCGCGCTGCCGAGCATAGACCACCTGGTGCTGCTGCCCAGCCTCGACGCCGCGGCCGATCCCGGCGAGTTCGCCAACCGCAGCTCCTGGGCGGCCGCGACCGCCGGCAATGCGCCGCTGACAATAGAGCACGTGCCCTTCGATCATCCGCTGTGGGTGGTGTATTCCTCGGGCACCACGGGCCTGCCGAAACCCATCGTGCATTCCCACGGCGGCATCGTCGTCGAGCACGTCAAGCTCGGCGCCTTCCATCTCGACCTCGGACCGGAAGACCGCTTCCACTGGTTTTCCAGCAGCGGCTGGATCATGTGGAACTGCCAGATGACGGGCCTCTTGATGGGCAGCACCATCTGCATCTACGACGGCAATCCGGGCTGGCCGGACTGGAACGCGCTGTGGCGCTTCGTCGGCGAAACCGGCGTGACATTTTTCGGCGCCGGCGCGGCCTTCTTCCTCTCCTGCCTCAAGGCCCAGGTCGAACCGAACCAGGTCGCCGACCTGTCGCGCCTGCGCGCCGTCGGCTCCACCGGCTCGCCGCTGCCGCCCGAGGGCTACCAGTGGATCTACGACCACGTACGGTCCGACCTCTGGCTCAACGCAATCTCAGGTGGCACCGATTTCGCCGGCTGCTTTGTCGGCGGCGTGCCGACGCTGCCGGTGTATCTGGGCGAGATGCAGTGCCGCTGCCTCGGCGCCAAGGTCGAAGCCTATGACGAAGCCGGCCGGCCGCTGATCGACGAGGTCGGCGAACTGGTCTGCAGCGCGCCGATGCCTTCGATGCCGCTGCGCTTCTGGAGCGATACGGAAGACCGCCGCTACCGCGAAAGCTACTTCGACATGTACCCCGGCATCTGGCGCCACGGCGACTGGCTGCGCATCACGCCGCGCGGCGGCGCGATCATCTACGGCCGTTCGGATGCGACCATCAACCGTCATGGCATCCGCATGGGCACCAGCGAGCTGTATCGCGCCGTCGAGGAACTGCCCGAGATACTCGACAGCCTGGTGGTCGATCTCGAATTCCTCGGCCGCGAATCCTACATGCCGCTGTTCGTCGTGCTGCGTCCCGGCCATGAGCTGACGCCGCAACTCGCCGCCACGCTGAAGGAGCGCATCAAGCAGGCGCTGTCGGCGCGCCATGTGCCCAACGAAATCTTCCACATCGCCGAGATTCCGCGCACGCTGTCGGGCAAGAAGATGGAGCTGCCGGTGAAGAAACTGTTGCTCGGCCATGCCCTGGAAAAGATCGCCAATCCCGACGCCATGGCCAATCCCGCCAGCCTGCAGTGGTTCGTCGATTTCGCCGCACGGCGGGCGGCCGCAGAAAACGCAGCATGACTAAGCGCGTCGCGGTACCGCTGCCCAAGGCCTATCTGCTGCTCAACCACGGGCCGACCGTGCTGGTCTCCAGCGCGCACGGCGGCAGGCGGAACGTGATGGCCGCGGCCTGGAACATGGCGCTCGATTTCGATCCGCCCAAGGTCGCCGTGGTGATCGACAAGGCCACGCTGACGCGCGAGCTGGTCGAGGCCTCGGGCGAGTTCGTGCTCAACGTGCCCGCCAGGCAGCAGGCCGCGATGACGCTGGCGGTCGGCACGCAATCGGGGCGCGAGATCGACAAGTTTTCAAGAGTAGGCGTTGGCGCTGCGGCGGCCAGCGTCGTCGGCGC
>JACPUD010000077.1 GCA_016192435.1 Rhodocyclales bacterium
CGCGCCTTGCGCCCTTGTAGCTCAGTGGATAGAGCGACCGCCTCCTAAGCGGTAGGTCTCAGGTTCGATTCCTGACTTGGGCGCCAAGTCTAGTCAGGCGTATTATTCAAATAATGATTGCCGACGAATCGACCCTCGAAGAACAACTGGTCCTGGCGCAGGCCGATTCCCGTGACATGAAGCGCACGGTGATCGCGTTGCGCACGGAACTCGAAGCGGCGCACGCGGAAATCCAGGCGACGACCGCGCGCGTGACCCAGGCCAACGCCGCAGAAATCGCCCAACTCAAGACTACCGTGGGCGCCCTGCGCGAAGAGTTGGAACGTGCGCACATCGAGCGCGACAAGGCGATCCAGCAGGAGCGGGTTGCCGCCAGCCAGGAAGCCCACATGCTCAAGGCCACCGCTGCCGCCTTGCGCGAAGAACTCGAGCACTCGCGTGCTGAACGCGACCACGCGGTGCAGCAGGAACGCGTTGCCGGGCACAACGAAATGCAGCAACTGAAAGCCACCGCGGCGGCCCTGCGCGACGAACTGGAACGGGCGCGGGGCGACACCGACAATGCCGTGCGTGCAGCGCTGGTCAGCGCCCAGGGTGAAATCGCCCAGTTGCGGCAAACCGTCAGCGGTTTGCGCGAAAGCCTGGAACTGGCGCAGATCGACAAGACCAATTCCATCAATCGCGAGCGCAGCCTGTTCGCTGATGAAGGCATACAGCTGCAAAGCACCATCCAGGCCTTGCGCGACCAGATCGAGGCCTTGCGCCGGAGCTGAACATGAATGCCGTGGACCAACCCCTGGAGCCCGTCCCCGCGAAAAAGAAGACACCCGAACGCGACCAGGAAGGCCGGCGCCGCCTGCGCCACCTCGAACTGTTGCTCGAAGTCACGCGCCGCATGGCCAGTTACGGCACGCTCGACGAAGTACTGCAGGCGCTGGTGGAAATGACCACCACCGAGTTGAATGCCGAGCGCGGCTCGCTGTTCCTCAACGACCCGGACACCAACGAACTATATTCGCGCGTGGCGCAGGGCAACATCCAGCGCGAAATCCGTATCCTCAATACCAGCGGCATCGCCGGCTACGTGTATACCGCGGGCGAGGCGCTGATCATCCAGGATGCCTACGCCGACGACCGTTTCAACCGTTCGATCGACGAGCAGACCGGCTTCACCACGCACAACATCCTCTGCGTGCCGATCAAGACGGTGAAGGGCGAAATCATCGGCGTCGCGCAGACGCTCAACAAGCGCAGCGGAAAATTCACCAAGCATGACCTGAACCTGCTCGAAGCCATGACCAGCCAGGGCACGCTGGCGCTGCAAAGTGCGCAGTTCATCGAGCGCATGCAGGCGATCCGCCGCCAAGAGATGGAGTTCATCGACGTCGTCTCCGAGGTTACGGCCGACATCAAGCTCGGCTCGCTGCTGCAGAAGGTCATGGGCGAAGCCACGCGCCTGCTGAATGCCGAACGCTCGACCCTGTTCCTCAACGACGAGAAGACCGGCGAACTCTGGTCGGAGGTCGGCCAGGGCCTGGAGTCGGTGCAGATCCGCCTGCCCAATCATCTGGGCATCGCCGGCGCCGTGTTCAGCTCGGGCAAGGCGATCAACATCCCCTACGCGTATGCCGACCTGCGCTTCAATCCAGCCTTCGACAAGAAGACCGGCTATTTCACGCGCTCGATACTCTGCGTGCCCATCGTCAACAAACACGGCAAGGTGATCGGCGTCACGCAAGTGTTGAACAAGCGCGGCGGCCCTTTCACCGGCGAGGACGAATCGCGCCTGCGCGCCTTCACCGCGCAGATCTCGATCGCACTGGAAAACGCCAAGCTGTTTGCCGACGTGCAGAACATGAAGAACTACAACGAGGCGATGCTGGAGTCGATGTCGAATGCCGTGATCACGCTCGACGAGGCCGAGAAGATCGCCACCTGCAACGCCGCCGGCCTGCGCATCCTCAAGGTGACGCCGACGCAGATCCTGCACCAGCCGGCAGCGGATTTCTTCGCCGGCAGCAATGCCTGGATCCAGGAAAAGTTGAAGCGCGTGGGCGAGACGCAGACCGCCGAACTGGTCATGGAAGCCGAGCTGATGGTCGGCGAGGAAAAGCTCTCGGTGAACCTGACCGCCCTGCCGCTGCTGTCGATGGAAAAGAAGCGCATCGGCTCGATGCTGATGCTGGAAGACATCTCCAACGAGAAGCGCCTCAAGTCGACCATGTCGCGCTACATGGACCCCGGCATCGCCGACCAGATGCTGGCCTCGGGCGCGGAAAGCCTGGGCGGCAAGAGCGTGCATGCGACGATCCTGTTCTCCGACGTGCGCAGCTTCACCACCATCACCGAACAGCTCGGCGCCCAGGGCACGGTGGCGCTGCTCAACGAATACTTCACGCTGATGGTCGATTGCATTCAGCGCGAGGAAGGCATGCTCGACAAGTTCATCGGCGATGCGATCATGGCCGCCTTCGGCATCCCGGTCGGCCACGACGACGACGCCGACCGCGCGGTGCGTACCGCGATCGCCATGATCCGCGAGTTGTGGGCCTGGAACAAGGGACGCGTGAATGAAGGCAAGATGCCCGTGGATATCGGCATCGGCCTCAACACCGACAACGTGGTGTCGGGCAACATCGGATCGAAGAAGCGCATGGACTACACCATCATCGGCGATGGAGTGAACCTGGCGGCACGGCTGGAATCCGCCTGCAAGCAATACGGCGCCCACGTGCTGATCAGCGAATTCACCTACAAGCAGTTGCGTGGCACCTATTTCAGCCGCGAACTCGACCTGGTGGTGGTCAAGGGCAAGACCAAGCCGGTCGCGATTTACGAAATCCTCGACTACCACACCGAGGAAAGCTATCCGCAGATGATCGATGCGTTACGCCATTTCAAGTCGGGACTGGTCAAGTACCGCCAGCAGAAATGGACTGATGCCAAGGGAGAATTCGGCGAAGTGCTGGCGCTGAACGACCACGACAAGTCCGCGAAGTTGTATATCGAGCGCTGCGATCACTTCATCGCCAATCCGCCTGGCGACGATTGGGACGGCGTCTGGGTGATGGAGTCGAAATAGCCCGCAGGCCTCGTCGCCCCGAGGGCGAGCGGCTTACTTGACGCGGGTAAGAAACGGTTTGCCGGTGGGTCGCTCGCTGGGCGCATCCGGCGGTGATTCCTGCTGCGGAATGTCAGCAGCATCGGCCGCAAGCTTGTCGGTGACCTCGAAGGCCATACCCTCGCCGTTTTCGCTGGCGTAGATCGCCGCCACCCGCTCGATCGGCACCACCACGGGAAAAGCCTTGCCGCCGAAGCGTGCCTGAAAGGTGATTTCCTCGTTGCCCATCTGCAATTGGTGCGTCGCTTCGATACCCACGTTGAGCACGATTTCGCCGTCCTTGACGAATTCGCGCGGCACGCGCGTCGTCGCATCCACCTTGACCGCCAGATAGGGCGTGAAACCCTGATCCGCGCACCATTCGTGAATGGCGCGGATCAGATAGGGTTTGGTGGACTTCATTGGCGTAGCGCCAAGATGAATCAAGCTGGGGACGGGGATGATGCGCCTCAGCGGCGCATCATCTTTTCCGTCGGCGTCAGCGCGTCGATGAATCCTTGGCGCGAGAAGATGCGCTCGGCAAACTTCATCAGCGGCGACGCGGTCTTCGGCAGTTCGATACCGTAATGGTCAAGGCGCCACAGCAGCGGTGCGATCGCCACGTCGAGCATGGAGAAATCGTCGCCGAGCAGGAACTTCTGCTTGTTGAACATCGGCGCCAGTTCGATCAGCCGGTCACGCATATGCAGCCTTGCCTTGTCCGCCGACTTGAGGTTCTTCTCCAGCGCATCGATGTGGCTGAACAACTCCTGCTCCATCGTAAACAGCAGCTGGCGCGCCTTGGCCCGCGTTTGCGGATCGGGCGGCATCAACTGCGGATGCGGGAAGCGCTCGTCGATGTACTCGTTGATGATGTTCGACTCGTAGAGCACCAGATCGCGATCCACCAGAACCGGAACCCGGTTGTAGGGATTGATGATCGCGATATCTTCAGGCTTATTGAACAGATCGACGTCGATCACCTGAAAATCCATCTGCTTCTCATACAAGACGATGCGGCAGCGATGACTGAAGGGGCACGTGGTACCCGAATACAGGTTCATCATGGCACTGGTGCCCCAGGAGTAATCGGCATCACGCACCACTTTGCGGACAGGCGGTGCGTTCATTTCTCGATGCCCCATAGTTTGCATTCACGTATCAAAGTTAATGAACGTCTTTCCAGTACTCGCGTTTCAGCGCGTACGCAAAGACGAAGACGACTGCCAGGAAAATCAGCACGATCACACCCAACTGCTTGCGGAACTCGGCCATCGGCTCGCCCATGTACTTCAGGAAGCCCACCAAGTCGCCCACCGCCGCATCGAACTCCTGCGGCTTGAGCTTGCCCGGCTTGGCCAGGTTCAGCTTGTGGTCGGCGCCCATCACCTGCTCGCCCTGCAGTTCCCAGAGCACGTGCGGCATGCCGACGTTTTCGAACACCACATTGTTCCAGCCGGTCGGACGCTTGTCGTCGCGATAGAACCCGCGCAGATACGTGTACAGCCAGTCGGCACCGCTGCCGAATTCGGAAGCGCGGGCACGGGCGATCACGGTCAGATCGGGAGGCGCGGCGCCGAACCAGACCTTGGCGTCGGCACGCTGCATCGCGATCTTCATCGGCTCGCCGACCTTTTCGGCGGTGAACAGCAGGTTGTCCTTGATCTGCGCATCGTTGAGGCCGATATCCTTCAGGCGGTTGTAGCGCATGTAGGACGCCGAATGGCAGTTCAGGCAGTAATTGACAAAAATCTTGGCGCCGTTTTGCAGGGCGGCCATGTCGCCGGACTTGTCCGGCGCACGGTCGAGATGCAGTTCTGCGCCTGCGCCGAACGCCAGCAAGGGCGCGAACAGGATTGCGGTAAGGAATTTCTTCATTTCGAGGTCACCCTGTCCGGCTCCGGTTGGCACTTGTCCAGACTGCTGTAGATCGGCATCAGGAGGAAGAAGGCAAAGTAGATCACCGAGCAGATCTGCGCCACGAGCGTGCGCATCGGTGTCGGACCCAGCATGCCAAGATAGCCGAGGATAAAGAAGGAAACGATGAAGGCGGCGAGGAAGCCCTTGTACAGGGGGCCGCGATAGCGGATCGACTTCACCGGACTGCGATCCAGCCACGGCAGCAGGGCGATGATCAGGGTCGATGCGCCCATCGCGACGACGCCCCAGAACTTCGCATCGATGCCGAACAGCGGATAGGTCACCGCGCGCAGGATCGAGTAATACGGCGTGAAGTACCAGACCGGCGCGATGTGCGGCGGCGTCACCAGCGGGTCAGCCGGGAAGAAGTTGTTGTACTCGAGGAAGTAGCCGCCGAACTCGGGCATGAAGAAGACGATGACCGAGAACACCATCAGGAACACCACTACGCCGACGATGTCCTTGACCGAGTAGTAGGGATGGAAGGGAATGCCGTCGAGCGGAATCCCGTTCGCGTCCTTCTTCTTCTTGATCTCGACCCCGTCCGGATTGTTCGAGCCGACTTCGTGCAGTGCGAGGATGTGCGCCGCGACCAGGCCCAGCAGCACCAGCGGCACGGCGATGACGTGGAAGGCGAAGAAGCGGTTCAGCGTCGCGTCGCCGACGACATAGTCGCCGCGCAGCCAGATCGACAGGTCGGGCCCGATCAGGGGAATCGCGGAGAACAGATTCACGATCACCTGCGCACCCCAGAACGACATCTGGCCCCAGGGCAGCAAATAACCGAAGAAAGCCTCGGCCATCAGGCACAGGAAGATGACCATGCCGAAGATCCAGATCAGTTCGCGCGGCTTGCGGTAGGAACCGTAGAGCATGCCGCGGAACATGTGCAGATACACGACGACGAAGAAGGCCGAAGCCCCGGTCGAGTGCATGTAGCGAATCAGCCAGCCCCAGGGCACGTCGCGCATGATGTACTCGACGCTGGCGAAGGCGACGGGCACGCCCGAGGCATTCAGCGAGGCGTCGGGCTTGAAGTGCATGGTCAGGAAAATACCGGTGACGATCTGGATCACCAGCACCAGCATCGCCAGCGAACCGAAGAAGTACCAGAAATTAAAGTTCTTCGGCGCGTAGTATTCGGAAAGGTGGGCTTTCCAGTTCGAGGTGAGCGGAAAGCGCTCGTCGACCCAGTTCAGCGTCCCCTGCAATATGGCATTCACTTTGCTCATCGCATCAGGCCTTCTTGTCTTCGCCAATCACAAGCTTGGCGTCGCCAAGATACATGTGCGGAGGAATTTCAAGGTTGTCCGGCGCCGGCTTGCTCTTGTAGACGCGGCCGGCCAGGTCGAAGGTGGAACCGTGGCAGGGGCAGAAGAAGCCGCCCGGCCAGTCGGCATCGATGCCCGACTCGGCCCCGGTCTTGAACTTCTCGGTGGGCGAACAGCCGAGGTGGGTGCAGATGCCCACCGCCACCAGGATCTCCGGCTTGATCGAGCGCGTTTCGTTCTTCGCGTAGGCCGGTTGCATGTTCTTTTCCGACTTCGGATCGGCCAGCTTCTCGCCGATCTTGGCCAGGGACGCAAGCTGCTCCTTGGTGCGATTGATGATCCAGACCGGCTTGCCGCGCCATTCGACGGTCATCATCTCGCCCGGGGCGAGCTTGCTGATGTCAACTTCCACAGGCGCGCCGGCAGCCTTCGCCCGCTCGGAAGGCAGCATGCTGGCCACGAAAGGCACAGCCACCGCCACCCCCGCTACCCCGCCTGCGGCTGCCGTGGCAACCAACAGACGCCGTCGACCGCAATCGACTGTATCGTCACAACTCATGGTGATAGTCCCTGAATGCAGAAAATGCGAATTCGGAAAGACCGCAATTGTAGCGAATCTCTCGCAGCGATTAAAGCCCTGAACTGAGCCAACTTATCGGCGCTGACTCCTGCAATGCCAATAACATCATATTAATCAGCTAGATAACTCCCGCCGCGCGCAAGCCAACTATCTCCTCAGGGGTATAACCGAGCCGCCCAAGTACCGACTCCGTATGCTCTCCGAGGGCCGGACCGAGCCAGCGGGTCTCGCCTGGCGTGAGGGACAGCTTGGGCACGATACCTGGGATATTAAAGCCTTTTCCATCAGGTAGTTGCGCTGGTTCGAGCATCTGCCGCGCGAGGAATTGCGGATCGCGAAACATGTCCTCGACGGAAAAAATACGGCTGGCGGGCACATGGGCCTCGGCGGTGATGCGCAGGATGGTTGCGGCGTCATGGGCCACCACCCACGCATCAATCACGCCATATATTTCCGCCGCCCGCATGTCACGACCGGCGTTGCTTGCCAATTGCGGGTCTTCCGCCAGGTCACTACGGCCGATGGCCAGCATCAGGCGGCGAAAGATCGCGTCGCCGTTGGCGCCGATGATCAGGTGTTTGCCGTCCCTGGTCGTATGGGTATTTGACGGCGTGATGCCAGGCATCACGTTGCCGGTGCGTTCGCGGATGAAGCCGAACACGTCGAACTCGGGCACCAGGCTTTCCATCATGGCGAACACGGCTTCATACAGGGCGACATCGACCACCTGCCCCGCTCCACCCTTGACTTCGCGATGGCGCAGCGCCATCAGCGCACCCAACGCGCCCCACAAGGCGGCGATCGAGTCACCGATGGAAATGCCGGTTTTCACCGGCGGCCGGTCGGCAAAGCCGGTGATGTAGCGCAAGCCGCCCATCGATTCGCCGATGGCACCGAAGCCGGGCTGGGCGGCCATCGGCCCGGTCTGGCCGAAGCCGGACAGACGCACCATGACCAGGCCCGGATTAATCGCTGAGAGCGCCTCCCAGCCCAGACCGAGCTTCTCCATGACCCCGGGGCGGAAGTTCTCGACCACGATATCGGCCTCGGCCACCAGCTTGTGCGCGATCGCAATTCCTTGCGGATGCTTGAGGTTGAGCGTCACCGACTGCTTGTTGCGTGCCTGGACGAACCACCACAGCGAGGTTTCGCCGTCTCCGGTGGGATACAGCTTGCGCCATTTGCGCAGCGGATCGCCCTCGCCCGGCGCTTCGATCTTGACCACCTCGGCGCCGAATTCGGCGAGGATGCGCGAGCAGAACGGACCCGCGATGAGCGTGCCAAACTCGACGACTTTTATGCCGGCAAGCGGTTTGGCGCCGTCAGTCACACAAAGTCGCGCCGCTCGCGCAGCGCCTGCGCCACGGTCGCCGCGTCGGAAAATTCCAGTTCGCCGCCGACCGGCAGGCCGCGCGCGATGCGGCTGACCTTGAGCCCGCGCGCATGCAGCAGTTCGGAAAGGTAATGCGCGGTGGCCTCGCCCTCGTTGGTGAAATTGGTGGCGAGTATCACTTCCTTGACGATGCCGTCGGCGGCCCGCGAAAACAGGCGTTCGAAGGCCAGTTCCTTGGGGCCGACGCCGTCGAGCGGCGAGAGGCGACCCATCAGCACATAGTAGAGGCCATTGTAGGCATGCGTCTGCTCCATGCTGTTTGCATCAACAGGCATTTCGACGATGCATAGTTGCGAAGCATCGCGGCGCGGCGAGAGGCAGCGCTCGCAGATTTCGGCTTCGGTGAAACTGTTGCAGCGCGCGCAGTGATGCAGCGACTGCAGGGCGGCGTCGAGTCCGCGCGCCAGTCGGTCGGCGCCATTGCGGTCGCGCTGCAGCAGGTGATATGCCATGCGCTGAGCGGACTTGGGGCCTACCCCCGGCAAGCAACGCAGCGCCTCGATAAGTTCGTCGAGGCTGGACGATGGCGTCATCAGAACGGAAGTTTCATTCCGGGCGGCAGGTTCAAGCCGGCCGTAAAGCCGCCCATTTTTTCGGCAGTGGTCGCCTCGGCGCGCCGGTTGGCGTCGTTCAGCGCCGCCGCGATCAGGTCTTCCAGCATTTCCTTGTCGTCCATCACCGAGGGATCGATGGTGACGCGCTTGACGTCGTGCTTGCAGGTCATCACGACTTTCACCGCGCCGGCGCCCGACTGGCCTTCGACTTCCAGCTGCGCCAGTTGCTCCTGCGCCTTTTCCATGTTGGCCTGCATCTGCTGGGCCTGCTTCATCAATCCGGCTATGCCACCCTTCATCATTTTTCCTGCACTCCTTAAACGGGTTTGATCGTCGATTCGTCGATGCTCGCATCGAACAGGTCCACCACATCGCGCACGAAGGGATCCTGTTCGATCGAGGCGATGGCGCGTTCCTGGCGGTCGCGCTGCTGATTGCGGCTGCGCTCGGCCGGTGTCTCGCTGGCAGGCTCCGCGACGTCGATTTCGAGACGCAGCAGGCGCTGGTACCAGGTCTGCAATTCGGTTTGCAGCTTGTCCTGCTGCGGCTTGCCGAGCAGATGCTTGTGCACGGGTGCGAGGCGCAGGCGGATCACCGACTCGGTGAGTTCCGACAGTTCGCAGTGCTGCGCCAGTTGCTTGGCCATGCCCGTCAGCGGCAGCCGCGCCACCAGAACATGCCAGTCGTCAGCGGCGGGCGCAGCGACAGCCGCCGCGGCAGCCGGCACAGAAAGCGACGCAGCGGGTGGTTCGGAAGTTGGCGCTGGCGGCGCGGCGACCACCGGGCGGACCGCAGCCGCCGGAACTGCCGCGGCCGCTGCGGGCTTGCGCACCGGCGCCGCTGCGGCGGCAGGCTTCACCACGGCCACCCCGGCACGCTCCGGCCGGAAGGCATGCAGCCGCAGCAGGCTCATGACGAAGCCGGCATGGTCGTCGGGCGCCAGCGACAGCTCGTCGCGGCCATGGATCGCGATCTGGTAGGCCAGTTGCAGGTACTCGGCATCCAGCGCTTGCGCGTAGGGTGCCAGGCGGCTGCGCTCGGCCTCGTCGAGCAGCGCTTCAGGGGCGAACTGCGCCAGCGCGATGCGGTGGAACAAGGTCGCCAGTTCCTGCAGGCCGCCGTCGAAGGACAGGCTGCGCGCATCCATCAATTTGGCCACTTCGAGCATGGCCTGGACGTCCTGCGCGACGAGGCCGTCGAGCAGGGCGAACAGGTGTTCGTCGCCGACCGTGCCGAGCATGGCGCGCACCGCCTCGTCTTCCACTTTCCCGGCGCCATGGGCGATGGCCTGGTCCAGCAAGGACAGCGCATCGCGCATGCTGCCCGCCGCGCCCTTGGCCAGATGGCGCAGGGCGGCCGGCTCGAAGGCCACGCCCTCGGCCTCCAGCACCCGCGACAGATGATCGACGATGTGCGTCAGCGGCATCTGCTTGAGGTTGAACTGCAGGCAGCGCGACAGCACCGTGACCGGAATCTTTTGCGGATCGGTCGTGGCGAGGATGAACTTGACGTGTTCCGGCGGTTCTTCCAGAGTCTTCAGCATCGCGTTGAAGGCGTGCCCCGAGAGCTGGTGCACTTCGTCGATCACATAGACCTTGTAGCGGCCCATGGTCGGTGCGTAGGTGGCGCGCTCCAGCAACTGGGTCATGTCGTCGACGCCGCGATTCGAGGCGGCATCGAGCTCGATGTAATCGACGAAACGGCCGCTATCGATCGCGGTGCAGGCCGAGCACACGCCGCAGGGCGTGGAACTGATGCCCGCTTCGCAGTTCAGGGCCTTGGCCATGATGCGCGCCAGCGTGGTCTTGCCGACGCCGCGCGTGCCGGTAAACAGGTAGGCGTGATGCAGGCGGTTCTGCTCCAGCGCATGGGTCAGGGCGCGCACCACATGCTCCTGCCCGACCAAGGTCGCGAAGGACTTGGGGCGCCATTTGCGGGCAAGGACCTGATAGCTCATGGCGCAATTTTATCAGGCCCGTCAACACAATCGGGGCAGCCTGTAAAGCTGGCTGCCCCGCCTTGCGGCAACTGAAATCAGCCTTTGCGCACTTCCGCGGCGCCCGGTGCCCCGCGACCCGGGCCGTGCCGATGGCGGCCGATATTGCTGAAGTACTTGTCGGCGGCGGCCTGCTGTTCCGGCGTCAACGCGGCGTAGAGCCGGGTGAAGGATTCGTTCACCGATTCCATCGCCGTGACACGCTCCTTCATGAGGCCCTGCATCTGCGCCAGGCGCTCCGGCGCGCTCTGCGGCTGGTTGCTCTGCCGGCGTTCGCGCATGGCCTGGATGCCCTTTCCGCTCTCGTTCTTCGACTTCTCGGCGAAGGCCTGCCAGAGCGGTTCCTGCTGGGTGGTGATCTTCAGATCGGCTTTCAGCCGGCTCAAGCGCTGCTCGACGCGGACACCCGGGTCCATCATGCCGCGCTGCATCGCACTGCGTTTCATGCCCGGCCTGCCGTCGGGATCGCAACCTGGTCCCTGCGCGTAGGCAACGCCGAAAAAGACCGCGCTGGCGGCGAGAAAGCCCGCAATAAGTGTGTTTCTGCGATTCATGGTCTGCTCCTGTCATAAATGCCTGATGGCAGGAAGCATTTCAACCGATGGCTGTAAGCCCGATGTGACAGCGCGCTGCCGTTTGTAAGGGAAGATTACAAAAAGCTGTCCATCGAAAGGAGGTGCGGCGAGCCTGACCCCCGGCACTTGCGGAAAACGGCTGTGGCTGCTTCCTTCCGGACCTGACCAGATTCACCACCCCGCAATGCGGGGAGACCCGCCGCAAAAGAATTTTAACAGCTTTCATCGCCTGGTCGCCGCATCGCCAGCGCCAACTCTTCGACCGAGCGCGTTCAGCCTCCGCCGCGCTGGTAGTGCTGCGCAAAGCGCCGCATGAAGCGATCCTGCTCCGTCGCCGTCAGCCCTTCGAACTCGATCTCGACGCGATGCCGCTCCAGGCGCACCAGGCCGATTTCCAGCGGCGGAATCCGCGTCAGGCGCAGCGACCAACCCTCGCCGCGAAAGCGATCCGCGACTTCCTGAAACGGCTGGCCGCCGGTCGCTCTCGGCAGCAGGCGGAGAAAATCCTCGCGCGTGATCGTCGCGTCAAAGACGAGCGGAAATATCATCCGCCGGCAACGGGGGGCCAGATGGCGAGCGTTTCTCCGTCGCGCAGCACCCGCCCCGCACGCTCCGACGGCGGCACGAACACGCCGTCGATCAGCACCAGATGCACCAGCTTCTCCGGCAGGCCGAAACGCGTGACGATTTGCGCTACGGTACTTGCCTCGTCGATTTCCAGCGCCAGGGCATTCGTCTTTTTCGCCTCGGGCGGAAGATAGTCCTGCAGGTGGGCGAACAGCTTGAACGTGATTTTGGTTACGGCCACTGCGTTTTACTCCAAGAAAGCCGGCGTTAGCCTTCACTGAAACTTCGTCGTCATGCGGCCTTTTGCGCGGTCGCCAGATACGCGGCCATGAACTGCGTCGGATCGGCCAGCAGGCGCGCCTTCCATTCGCCCAGCGGCGCCTGGGTCTGCACCAGACCGCGCAGCGCGCCGACGTGGTCGGTCCAGCCTATGCTGGTGGCGCCGATCAGCACGTCGCCCTTGAACTGCAGCGACAGGTAGCGATAGTTGTCCTCATCGACCCGCTCCACGCCGGCGCCGCCCTGCTCCCTGGCGACGCCCTGCCATTGTCCGAAGGAGGTCGAGATGAGGCCCAGGGTATCCAGCACGTTGATCGCCAGGCTGCCGCCGCTGACCGCTTCACCGCCGGCCATGTTGTGCGCGGCAATGCGCGCCTGATCGACCGCGTTGGGCTGGATCGCATTGAGTTCGGGCTTGCCTGTATGAAAATCGGCCGCCTCGGTCACGTCGCCAGCGGCATAGATGTCGGCGACGCTGGTGCGCATCCCGGCATCGACGCGTATGCCACGCTCCATGGCGACGCCGCTGCCCTGCAGGAACTCGATGTTGGGCCGCACCCCGGCAGCACAGATCACCAGATCGGCCGCCAGTTCGCCGCCGGTACTGAGCTTGACGGCCAGCGCACCATCCTTTTGCTCGATCGCGGTGATCGCGGCATTGACATGCACCGCGACACCCTTTTTTTCGACCCAGGCCTTGATCATCGCGCCGGCCTTGGGCGTCATCATGCGCGGCACCATGCGATCGCCCATTTCCACCACGGTCAGCTCGACGCCGCGTGCCGCCAGGGATTCCATGATGATGCAGCCGATGAAGCCGGCACCGAGCTGCAGCACGCGGCTGCCGGGCTTGGCCTTGGCCGCGATGGCGCGTGCATCCTCGATGGTCCAGCAGGTATGCACGTTGGCCAGATCCATGCCGGCAACCTTGGGCCGTATCGGTTGCGAGCCGGTTGCGATCAGCAATCGGTCGTAGGGCAGGCGTTCGCCGCTGGCGAACTCCAACTGCTTGGCCGGCGCATCGACCTTGACCACGCGGCCTTCTATGAGGTGGATGCGCTCCCGGGCGTAATGGTCGTGGCTTTTGCGCAGATGGGTGCCGCTGTCCGCAATCTTTCCGATCAGGAAATAGGGAATCGCCATGCGCGAATACGGCGGTTCCGCCTCGTCGCCGATCAGCGCGATTTCGGCGTCCGGTTGCAGGCGACGCAGGGTTTCGGCGGCGACCAGTCCGGTCGGGCCATTGCCGATGATGACGTGTTTCATGGGCTTTCCTTAAAACGAGCAGGGGACCGGCGATGCCGGTCCCCTGCGGTCCTCACACGATTACAGGCCGAGCCGCGCCAGGGTTTCCTTGGTCGGCACGCCTTCCGGCGTCCAGCCGCGGGCCTTGTAATACTCCGGCCGCATCTTGTCGATGCCATTCACCAGGCCCTTGGCCGGACCGGTCTTGGCCGCTTCGGTCTTCAGGCGCGGCGGCAGGTCGTCGTCCTTGGCGGTGAAGCCGGCGGCGTTGTTGAACAGGCGCTCCATGTTCCAGATGCGCTCGCCCAGCACGGTCAGCTTCTCCATGGTCCAGTCGCCCTCACAGGCCGCGTCGAGCTGCGGCTGCAGGTCGGCCAGCGACCAGGCGAAGGTGGTGAACACGCAGACGCCGGCCGAGTCGAACACCGAGGTCGCATCCTGGAAGGCCTTGACCAGGTCGGCCTTGCCTTCGGTGACATGCGGATCGGTCTTGACCGGAATGCCCAGCACTTCCGACGCCACGGTGTAGCCGCGCAAATGGCAGGCGCCGCGATTCGACGTCGCATAGGCCAGGCCCATGCCCTGGATGCCGCGCGAGTCATAGGCCGGGAACTCCTGCTTCTTGACGCCCATCGACAGTTCGGGGCGGCCGTACTTCTCGCACAGGCGAGCCGAGCCCATGCCCAGTTCCTTGCCGAAGCCTTCGCCCTTGGCCACCATTTCCGCCAGCGCGACCAGTGCCTGGGGCGAACCGAAGGGCGCCTCGATGCCGATCTGTTCCTTGGTCAGAATGCCCAAGTCATAGAGCTCCATCGCCGCGGCCACGGTGGCACCGAAAGTAATCGGATCGAAGGCGTCCTCGTTGCACAGGACATTCACGTATTGCAGGGCTTCGAGGTCGCCGACGCCGTTGGCGGCACCCAGAGCCCAGGCCGCTTCGTATTCGAGGCCGCCGGAGGCGCCCCAGTACTCGGGTTTGTTCACCACGCTGAAGTGGCTCTCGTCGATCTTCGAGATGCGCCCGCAGGCAATCGTGCAGCCGAAGCAGGCGGCATTGGTGACCAGATGCGTCTTGCCGTCGGTGGGCCGCTTCTCGTGCATGGCTTCGCCGGAAATCTTGCGCGCGTCCTCGAACTGCACGTCGCGGTGGTTGCGCGTGGGCAGCGCGCCCATTTCGTTGATCACGTTCATCAGCACCTGGGTGCCGTACTTGGGCAGGCCCTGGCCGGTCACGGCGTTGTCGGCCAGCACCTTCTTCGCCGCCTTGGTCGCGGCCATGAAGGCCTTGGCATCCTTGAGCGCGCCGCCGCTGCCCTTGGCGCCACGTACGGCGACGGCCTTGAGGTTCTTCGAGCCCATCACGGTACCGACCCCGGAACGTCCGGCGGCGCGGTGCAGGTCATTGACCACGCAGGCATACAGCACGCCGTTCTCGCCCGAACGGCCGATGCTGGAAACGCGGATCTGCGGGTCCTGGTGGCTGCTCTTGATGATCTCCTCGGTCTGGAACACGGTCTTGCCCCACAGATGCGCGGCGTCCTTGAGTTCGGCCTTGTCGTCCTCGATCGACAGGTAGACCGGCTTCGGGCTCTTGCCTTCGAAAATGATCATGTCCCAACCGGCGAACTTGAGTTCGGAGCCGAAGTAGCCGCCCGAGTTCGAGCAGGCGATGGCGCCGGTCAGTGCGCCCTTGGTAATGACGGAATAGCGCCCGCCGGTGGAAGCGACTGTACCGGTCAAGGGCCCGGTCGCCATGATCAGCTTGTTGCCGGGGGCGAGCGGATCGACCTTGGGGTCGACTTCTTCGACGAAGTACTTGGTGGCGAGTCCCCGCTGCCCCAGGTACTCCTGGGCCCATTCCATGTTGAGGGGTTCGGCTTTGCAGGTGCCCTTGGTCAGGTCAACGCGCAGTATTTTTCTGTTCCATGCCATGTTCGTCTCCTTATGCAGTCGCGCGCGGCTGGGTGTCGGTCTTGCCGGCCCATTGACGCATCTTGTCGAGGCCCGTCCAGTCGGCATCGACATAGGTAATGGCGCCGGTCGGGCAGGCGTCGGCGCAGGCCGGTTCACCGCCGCAGAGGTCGCATTTCTGCACCTTGCCGGTCTCGGCCACGTAATTCACCGTGCCGAACGGGCAGGCAATGGTGCACACCTTGCAGCCGACGCAGATGTCTTCATGCACGGCCTTGGCGCCGGTCGTCGCGTCGATGCGGATGGCATCGACCGGGCAGGCCGTCATGCACCAGGCGTCGCTACACTGGGTGCAGGTGTAGGGCACTTTGCGTCCGGCATGTTCGAAATTGAAGACCTTGATGCGCGACTTGGAGATGTTGAACACGCCGTGGTTCTCGTAGGAACACGCCATTTCGCACTGCAGACAGCCAGTGCATTTGTTGGCGTCGATGTGCAACGATTTTTGCATGATGCCTCCTCAGTTATCCATTGCCGAAATATGCGAACGGGCACCTATTGTAGGCCGCGAAAAATGTTGATATCAAAAATTTCGATGCTGCGATGCGTCAATCCAAAAAACGCCATCAGCCGAGCAAGAATCTCCGCACCGGCGCCACCTGCGCTGCGTCCATGAACATCGGTGCGTGACCGACTCCTGGCACTTCGACCAGGGTCGCGCGCGGCCCGCGCCCGGCCATCTGCAACGCCGCGTCGTGAGTCAACAGATCGGAGGTTTCGCCGCGCAGCAGCAGCGTCGGACAGGCGATGCCGTCGTAAAGCGGCCACAGCTCGACGTCCTTGCCATCGCCGGCCGCCAGCATTTCACGAAACGACTGGGCGATGCCTGGGTCATAGGCGAACTCGATCTTGCCGTCGCTGGCGGTACGCGTCACATGCACCGTGAGATGCCGCCACTGCTCGTCGCTGAAACTGCCGAAGGTGGCGGAGACGAAGCGGACGAAGGCCTCGGCCTGCTCGATGCTGTCGAAGCGCGGCGCGGCGCCGAGATAGGTGCCGATGCGCTCCAGCGAAGTCGCCGTGATCACCGGACCGACGTCGTTCAGCACCAGACGCGCGATCGGGGTTTCCGGCTGGCAAGCCAGCGCCATGCCGATAAGGCCGCCCATCGAAGTGCCGACCCAATGCACCGTCTCCACATTCAGCCTGGCCAGCAGCGCCGTCATGTCGGCGCAGTACTGCGGCAGCGCGTACAGCGACTTATTGCGCAGCCAGTCGCTGCGCCCGCGCCCGACCACGTCGGGGCAGACCACCCGGTAGTCGGCGGCGAGCGCCTGCGCCAGGAAATCGAAATCGCGCCCGCTGCGCGTCAGGCCATGGACGCAGACCAGCACCTGCGGATTCGCCGCATCGCCCCACTCCACATAGGCCATGTGATGAAAACCGGCCGCACTCAGACACTTCACTTTTCCTTCACGCATTTCCATGTTTGTTTCTCCAGATTCGCGGGCAAAGCCTGCCAAATACAGTTACTCCCTTCCCCGGGAAGGGGGCTGGGAGGGGATGGCTCACCGAGGCACCAGGGCCGGCTCGGCCATCGCGGCAACCTGCTCGCGCAGTTCCAGTATCCGTTCCTCCCAGTAGCGGTTCGTGGCGAACCAAGGAAACGCCGCGGGAAAGGCCGGATCGTCCCAGCGCCGCGCCAGCCAGGCCGAATGATGGATCAGGCGCAGCGTGCGCAAGGCTTCGACCAGTTGCAGTTCGCGGTCGTCGAATTCGCGGAAAGTCTCGTATCCGGCCAGCACATGGCCGAACTGCAACCCCATTTCCTCCGCATCGCCGGACAGCAGCATCCACAAGTCCTGGATCGCCGGTCCCATGCGCGCGTCGTCGAAATCGACGAAATGCGGGCCGTCCCGGGTCCACAACACATTGCCGGCGTGGCAATCGCCATGCAGGCGCAGCAGTTCGACCTTGCCTGCGCGCGCATAGCAATCGCGCACGCCTTCCAGTGCCTGATCGGCGACCCCCTGCCAGACCGGAGCCAGGTCAGGCGGTATCACCGCGTTGGACAACAGCCAGTCGCGCGCTTCGACGCCGAAGCTCCGGATATCCAGCGTCTCCCGCTGCGCGAAGGGCATGCGCGCGCCCACGATGTGGATGCGCGCCATTAGACGGCCCATCCATTCCAGTATCTGCGGCTCGGCAAATTCCGGCGCGCGTCCGCCCTGCTTCGGGAACACCGAAAAGCGGAAGCCACCGTGGGCGAACAGCGTCCTGCCTTCGATCACCAGCGGCGTCACCACCGGCAATTCGTCTGCCACCATGGCCACCGTGAAGGCGTGCTCCTCGGCAATCTGGGCGTCGCTCCAGCGGCCGGGCCGATAGAACTTGGCGACCACCGGTGCGCTGTCTTCGATGCCGATCTGCCAGACCCGGTTTTCGTAGCTGTTGAGCGCCATCAGGGCGCCGTCGCAGCGATAGCCGACGCTTTCCAGCGCGTCGAGGATGCGCGCGGGGGTCAGGCCGGCAAAGGGAATGCTGTGAGTCATGATGGGCGCCGCAATAGCTCGGGCCCCGGATTATCGTCTACCGCGCATGCCAGTAGCGCTTGCGCTCGGCACGCTCGTGCCGGAAACCGATGCCCGCCGCCTCCAGGCTGACCCTGACGGCACCGTCGGCATCGGTGCGATGCAGGCGGGCGCCGCTTTGCAGGTAGCGTGCCACCACGTCCTCCTTGGGATGACCGAAGCGGTTGCGGTAGCCGACCGGAAAAACCACGTCGCGCGCCGCCACCGCTGCCATGAACTCCGGCGTCGATGAGGTCTTGCTGCCGTGATGCGGGGCCGTCATTGCGGCAGCCGCCAGCTCGGCCGGATGCTGGCGGAGCAGCGCGCGTTCCGACACCGCCTCGATGTCGGAGGTCAGCAGCATCGATTGCCCGGCGGCCGTCACGCGCAGCACGCAACTGAGGTCGTTGGTCTTGCGCGAAAGCGCCTCGGCGCCGGGATGCAGCATTTCGAAGCGCACGCCGTCCCAGTTCCAGGCATCGCCGTCGCGGCACAATTCGTGGGGGACAGGCTGCGCCGACAGGGCATGCTCGAAGGGCAGCGAGGTTTTCATGATCGCCACGGGCAGCGCAGCCAGCACCGAGGCTGCACCGCCCTCGTGGTCCTTGTCGGCGTGGCTGACCACCAGCGTATCGAGCCCGCGCACACCCATCGCGCGCAGGTAGGGCGCGATGATGCGGTTGCCGCTGTCGGCATCCGCCGAAAATGCCGGCCCGGCATCGAACAGCAGATCGTGGCCGGCGGTCTGCACATGGATCGCCAATCCCTGGCCGACGTCGAGCACCGCGATTGCGGCGGCGCCGGGCGCCGGGCGCGGCGGCAGCACCGTCAGCAGCGGCAGGAAGGCCAGCAGACCCAGCCAGCGCGCCGGAAAGCCGCGCGGCAGCAGGAGCCAGATGCCGCCGACCAGCGCCAGCAGCACCGACCACCCTGGCGGCGCGGCCTGCTGCCACATCGCCAGCGGCAAGGCGGCAAGCCAGTCGATCAACACCATCAGCCAGGCCGTCAGCAGATGTGCCAGCGACAGCAGCGGATCGAGCGGCGGCAGGCTGCCGAGCAGGGCCAGCGGTGCGACGACGAAGCTGACCGCCGGGATCGCCACGGCATTGGCCAGCGGCGAGACCAGCGAGAACTGCTGGAACAGGGCCAGCAAGGCCGGCAGCATGCCCAGCGTAACGGCCCACTGCGCCCGCCCCCATTCGACCAGCCAATGCGCCGGCCCCAACCGCCCGCTGCCGATGTGGAACAGCAGCGCCACCGCGCCGAAGGAAAGCCAGAAGCCGGCGGCCAGCACCGCCCACGGATCGAGCAGCAGGACCAGCAACAGCGCCAGCGCCAGCACACGCGAGCCGGCGATCTCGCGCGTGCTCAACCGCGCCAGCGCCACCACGCCGAGCATGTACAGCGTGCGCTGCGCCGGCACGGCGAAGCCGGCCAGCAGGCAATACAGCAGGGCCGCCAGGAAACCGCCGACGGTCGCCGCCTGCTGCGCCGGAATGACCAGCGGCAGGCGCGCCGAACGCCGCCACAGCCAGTTCACCAGCGCATAGGCCAGCCCCGCCAGCATGGTCACGTGCAGGCCGGAGATGCTCATCAGGTGGGTGATGCCGGTGCGGGCGAAGGTCTGCCACAGGGCGGGATCGATCGCATGCTGATCGCCGATGGCCAGCGCGATCAGGATGCCGGCATAGGGCGCGTCCGGCAGCGCGGCGTGGAAGCGGTCGCGTATCGCTTCGCGCAGCATTTCCACCGCGTAACCCGGCCGCCACACCCGGGCATCGATGCGCTCGGCGCTGTGCGGACGCACGTAACCGGTGGCGCGGATGCCGCGCTCGAACAGCCAGGCTTCATAGTCGAAGCCATGCGGATTGAGATTGCCGTGCGGACGCTTCAGCCGCACCGTGAAGCGCCAGCGCTCGCCGGCGCGCACGGGAATCAGCGGCGAGGCTTCAGCGTCGGCCTCGTCGCGGCCGCGATACCAGGCCAGCGAGATATGCGGCGGCAGGCCGGCCGCGGCCTGTTCGACGTCGAACTCGAAGCGCACGCCGCGTTCCAGCGCCTGCGGCAGGCCGGCGACCACGCCGGTCAGCTCGATGTCGCGGCCTTCCAAGGCCGGCGGCAATTCGTCGGCCAGGCGCAGATAGGCGAAACCCGCCGCCCAGACGAAACCCAGCGCGACACCCACGGCAAGCCACAGCGCCGAAGCAACCAAGCGCCGGGTCGCCAGCGCCAACTCTTGCAGCCTGCTGCGCAGCGCCAGCCCCAGCCAGGCGCAGGCGGCCGCACCCGTAGCGATGGCGGCCAGCCAGCTTGCGCCAGGCAGCACTGCCTGCTGTTGCAGCAACCAGATACCGCCGGCAAAGGCTATGACAAAAGGGCGCACGGCCGGGATTAAACCATGCGCCCAGACCCGCCCCTTGGAACGGGGCGGAAGTTCCTGCGCTCAGGTCTTCAGGGCGAGACTGATTTCAGCGAAGGTCTGGGCGATCTCGATGGTCTCCACCGGCTCGCCGAGCTGGCGCGCAAGCTGGGAACAGGAGAACAGGCCGCGCAACACCTGGTTGCCGGCGGCGTCCTCGTCCACCACCGCCGCATGCTGGCGCCCCTTGGACTTGAGCGTCGCCACGACATGCCCGACGTGCGCATGCATGACGTCGTCCATGCTGATCACTTCGAGCCTGTCCTCCGGGGTCATGATGTCGCGCACCAGCGCATCGGCGCGGGAGATGCCGCGGGCGTTGATGCATTGCAGGGTCTTCTCGCCCAGCAGGTCGTTCGAGGTGATGATGCCGAGAACATGATTCTCCTCGCTCATCACCAGCAGCAGATGCACCTTGCGCCGACGCATGACGCGCGCCGCGGTGTCGACGCTGACATCGGGGTCGATGGTGAAGGCGGTGACCTTCTGGAAATCGGTCATCACCGTCATCGCGGGATCTTCAAAGCTGACCTTGGGCGGCAGGACCTGGCTGGGGGTATGGACGGTGGTGCGTGGCCGCAAGGGCCGATTGGGCAGGGCGGAATACTGGCGCATCGTGATCCTCCTTCGGTTTGTTTCGTCGGGCCAGCCTCTTCGGGCGGGTTTGACGCATTCTTCGCCCGAACTGCGCCTGCCGTCCAAACCATTTTTTTGATAAGGGCATTCAGGCGCATGGAGATTTGCCCGGTCGGCAGGGCACGACGCCACCTTGTCCATGCAATGGACATCGATCGATCCGCGTCGATTGCGGGCAGGCTTGCACCTGCCGTTTGAGACAGGCGATGAGCGATAATGGTTGCGACATTTCAGGAACCGCCATGAGCTACGCCATCCCCCCTGCCCCGATTCCCGCCGTGCCGGTCGCCGGCAGCGCCGACAGCTTTCCGGTGCGGCGCATCTACTGCGTCGGCCGCAACTACGCCGCGCATGCGCGCGAGATGGGTTCCGACCCGGACCGCGAGCCGCCCTTCTTTTTTTGCAAGCCGGCCGATGCCGTGGTGCCGGTGGCGCCGAATGTCACGATGGACGTCGCCTATCCGCCGCAGACCGCCAACTATCACCACGAAGTCGAACTCGTGGCGGCGATCGGCAAGCGCGGCCGCAACATTGCCAGGGAGGCCGCCGGCGACCATGTCTGGGGTTATGCGGTCGGCTTCGACATGACCCGGCGCGACTTGCAGTTCGCCTTGCGCGACAAGGGCCGGCCCTGGGAACTGGGCAAGGCCTTCGACCAGTCGGCGCCGATCACGCCCATCGTTCCCGTCAGCCGCTGCGGCCATCCCGGCGCCGGCCGGGTCTGGCTCACGGTCAATGGCAAGACCAAACAGGATGGCGACCTCGCCGACCTGATCTGGTCGGTGCCGGAAACCATCGCGCATCTTTCGCAATACTTCGAGCTATGCCCCGGCGACCTGATCTTCACCGGTACGCCGGAGGGCGTCGGCCCGGTGGTGAGGGGCGACCTGGTTTCCGGCGGCGTGGCAGGCGTCGGCGAACTGTCGATCCGCATCGTCTGACCCGGGACGGACTGCGTCAACACATGCCATGCGCAAACGCATCCGCAAGATCCTGCCCGACCATGAGGTAGTCCGCGGCAACCGCTGGCTGGCACCGTTCGAGAACACCCTGCTGCATCCGCGGCTGTGGCATATCAATCGCCGCTCCGCAGCCGGCGCCGTCGCGGCCGGGATGTTCTGCGGGCTGATTCCGGGGCCGTTTCAAATGCTCGGGGCGGCGATCTGCGCGGTGGTGTTTCGCGTCAATCTGCCGCTGGCGCTGTTGACCACCTTTTTCAGCAATCCCTTCACCATCGTGCCGCTCTACATCGTCGCCTTTGCGCTCGGACAACTGGCGCTGCCGGGACCGGGCAAGCCCTTCGTCATGCCGCCCGAGTATGGCGAAGCGGGGTTCGTCGGCTGGACGCACGAATTGATGGCCTGGATGCTCGGCCTCGGCGCGCCCTTGGCACTGGGCCTGGTGCTGCTCGCCCTGGGGCTGGCGCTGGCGAGCTATGTCCTGATCCGGGTGGCCTGGCGGATCTATCTGGTCCGCGCCTGGCATCTACGGCGCCGGCGGCACCACAGCGCATGAAGCCGTGGCGCAGGCTTCGGTCTTGCGTGGCCGGCTGAAGCTGGCCACGCAACGCAACAGCTAAACCAGCACGCCATCCTGCAGATGCAGCACCCTGCCCGCCCGCGCCGCGAGATCGAGGTCGTGCGTCACCAGAATCAGGGCCGCGCCGTGCTCGCGGCAGAGTTCCAGCAGCAGGCCGAACACCGAATCGGCCGCGCCGCGATCCAGGTTGCCGGTCGGCTCGTCGGCCAGCAGGCAGTCCGGCCGCGTCACCAGGGCACGCGCCACGGCCACTCGCTGGCGCTCGCCGCCCGACAGTTCACCGGGCCGGTGGCTCAGGCGATGGCCGAGGCCGACCCGATTCAGCACCGCGCTGGCCTGCTGTTCGGCTGCGGCGCGGTCCATGCGGCGGATCAGGAGCGGCATGGCGACATTTTCCACGGCGGTGAATTCCATCAGCAGATGGTGGAACTGATAGACGAAGCCCAGGCTGCGATTGCGCAGCCGCCCGCGCTGCGCCTCGCCGACCTGCGCCAGGTCGTTGCCGTGCAGCAGCACGCGACCCGCGGTCGGCGTGTCGAGTCCGCCCAGCAGGTGCAGCAGGGTGCTCTTGCCCGATCCGCTGGCGCCGACGATCGCCACCGTGTCGCCAGCGCCAACTTTCAGATCGACAGCGGTCAGGACCGGTACCTGCGCCGCGCCCTGGCGAAAAATCTTGCTCAGGCCGTGGCACTCCAGCACGGTCTCCGGCGCCTGCCCTGCCTTCTCCAGATCACTCATAGCGCAGCGCCTCCGCCGGTTGCGTGCGCGAGGCGCGCCAGCTCGGGTACAGGGTGGCCAGCAACGTAAGAACGAAGGACACCACGCCGATGGTGCCGACGTCCGACCAGTGCAGGTCGGAAGGCAGCTCGCTGATGTAATACACGTCCTTGGCGAGGAACTGCAGGCCCAGCAGGCGCTCCAGCGCCGGCACCACGACGTCGATGTTCAGCGCCAGGGCCACGCCTCCCGCGATGCCGGTGGCCAGGCCGACCATGCCGATCAGCGTTCCCTGCACGATGAAAATCGCCATGATGCTCTGCGGGCTGGCGCCCAGCGTGCGCAGGATAGCGATGTCGGCGCGCTTGTCGGTGACGGCCATGACCAGGGTCGACACGATATTGAAGGCGGCGACGGCAACGATCAGCAGCAGGATCAGGAACATCATGCGTTTTTCGATTTCGACGGCGCGGAAGAAATTGGCGTGGCTGCGCGTCCAGTCGCTGACCCAGGCGTCCATCGGGAGGAAACGCAGCAATTCGCGGCCGATCCGCGGCGCGGCGAACAGGTCATCGACCTTGAGCCGCACGCCGCTGACGCGCTCGTCCATGCGGTAAAGCTTTTGCGCGTCGCTCATGTGGATCAGGGCCAGGCCCGAATCGAACTCGAACATGCCGGCCTCGAAAATGCCCACCACGCGGAACTGCTTGACCCGCGGCAGGATCGCCGCCGGCGTCACCAGGCCCTGCGGCGCCAGCAGCGTCACCTTGTCGCCGGCGGTGGCGCGCAGCGCGCGTGCCAGTTCGCTGCCGAGCACGATGCCGAATTCGCCCGGCTGCAACTGGGTGAGCTTGCCCGACTTCATGTAGCGGGCGAAATCGGCCACCTTGTCTTCGGCCTCGGGCAGGATGCCGCGCACCATCATGCCGCGCACCTGTCCGTCGTAACTCAGCATGCCCTGGGCCTGCACATAGGGCGCCGCGGCCTTGACCCGCGGATGCTGCGCCACACCCTGCAGCACCTTGCTCCAGTCGGCCAGCTCGCCGCTTTCGGCGCTGACCTGGATATGGGAAACCACGCCAAGAATCCGCTCGCGCAATTCCTTCTGGAAGCCGTTCATGACCGACAACACCACGATCAATGCCGCGACCCCGAGCGCCAGGCCGGCCATGGAAATCAGCGCGATGAAGGATATGAAGCGGTTGGCGGCGCCTTCGCGCGGCTGGGCGCGCGTGTAGCGCAGGCCGATGAGGAGTTCGTAGTTCATTCGATTAGTCGGGTTGGCGCCGCATGTTAACATGCGCCCATGCTGACGCTCATCGTGCCTGGCCTTATCTGGACGCGCCAGGCGCTCGCAGACCTCACCTGTGACCTGCCCCTGCCCGCCTTCACCACCCTGCTCGGGCGCGGCCGCCTGAGTCGGCGCCCGGCCCGCGACACCACCACCATGCTCGCCGAAGCGACCGGCCTCGCCGCCCCGCTGCCGGCTGCCGCCCTGCGCTGGTTCGCGCTGCGCGATCACCCCGGGGCGGCGGACTGGCTGTGCCTCGATCCGGTGCGGCTGAACTTCCAGGAGCGCAGCCTGATCGTCGACGATCCGCAGCACTTGAAGTTGAGCGACGCGGAAGCGGCCGCGCTCGCCGCCGCTCTGGCGCCGACGCTGGCCGCGCTGGGCGAGCTGGAAGTGCTCGCGCCGGGCCACTGGAACCTGCGCCTGTCGGCCGGCGCGCCCACCTTCCAGGCCCTGTCCGAGGCCGCCGGCCGTTCCGCCGCGCCCCTGCCGCCGGACGCAGCCTACGCGCCCTGGCGCCAGGCGCTCAACGAAGCGCAGATGATCCTCCATGCCCATCCGGTGAATCAGGCGCGCCAGGCCGCCGGACAGCCGGTGGTCAATTCGCTGTGGCCCTGGGGCGGCGGCCGGCTGCCCGCGCTTGCCGCGCCCGACATCGCGCATGACGCGATCTGGAGCAACGATCCGGTCGCCCGCGGCATCGCCCGCCTGCTGCAGATCGACGGCGCGGCGCTGCCGGCCGGCTGCCCCGCCAGCGCGGCAGGTGCGCCGCTGGCCGTGATCGACAGCCTGGAGCCCTCTGCCGGCACCGGCGATGCGATCGTCTGGCGCGACGAACTGACCCGCTTCGAGGCCGCGTGGCTGGCGCCGGCGCTTGACGCCCTGCGCCGGGGCCGCCTCGATGGCCTGCGCCTGATTGCCCCCGGCGATCTCGCCGCCGCAGAGTTGCAGGTCAGCCGCCGCGACTTGTGGAAATTCTGGCGCAAACCGCGCGGCCTGGCCGAATTGGTAACGACATGACCCGCATCAGCGTTCGCGACATCCCGCCGCGCTCCACCTGGGCGCTCGAACAGGGCGGCGTGCATCCGCTGCTGGCGCGGCTTTACGCCGCGCGCGGCATCCGCAGCCCCGACGAACTCGACACGCGCAGCAGCGCCCTGCTCGCCCCCGACCGGCTCAAGGGTGCGCGCGAGGCCGCGACGCTACTGGCCGACAGCATCGCCGCCGGACGCAGGATACTGATCGTCGCCGACTACGACTGCGACGGCGCCACCGCCTGCGCGGTCGGCCTGCGCGCGCTGCGCATGATGGGCGCCACGGTCGATTACCTGGTGCCGGACCGCTTCACGCTGGGCTATGGACTCTCGCCGGAAGTCGCGCAACTGGCGGCGGCAAGGCAACCCGACCTGGTCGTCACGGTCGACAACGGCATCGCCAGCGTCGAAGGCGTGGCGGAATTGAAGCGCCGCGGCATCGCGACGCTGATCACCGATCATCACCTGCCGGCGGGTTTGTCGAATGCAGAGTTGCCCGACGCCGAGGTGATCGTCAATCCCAACCAGCCCGGCTGCGATTTCCCGAGCAAGGCGCTGGCCGGCGTCGGCGTGATGTTCTACGTGGCGCTGGCCCTGCGCGCCGAACTGCGCCGGCGCGGCGCCTACGCCAATGCGCCGGAACCGAACCTGGCCGGCCTGCTCGACCTGGTGGCGCTGGGCACCGTGGCCGACGTGGTGCCGCTCGACCGCAACAACCGCATCCTGGTGGCCCAGGGACTGGCACGCATCCGCGGCGGGCAGATGCAGGCCGGCGTCGCCGCGCTGTGCGCCGTCGCCGGGCGCGAGTCGGCCCGCGCCGCCACCTTCGATCTCGGTTTCGCGCTGGGCCCGCGCCTCAACGCCGCCGGCCGCCTGGCCGACATGGCGCTCGGCATCGAATGCCTATGCACCGACGACCCCAGCCGCGCCATGAACATCGCCCAGCAGCTCGACGCCATCAACCGCGAGCGGCGCACGATCGAAGCCGACATGCGCGAGGATGCGGAACTCCTGCTGGCCTCGCTCGACGCCGGCAGCCGCGCCAGCCTGACCCTGTTCGATCCGGGCTGGCATCAGGGCGTGATCGGCATCCTGGCCGGCCGCGTCAAGGAAAAGCTGCACCGCCCGACCTTCGCCTTTGCCCGCGGCAATGCCGGCGAACTCAAGGCTTCCGGCCGTTCGATAGCCGGCCTGCATCTGCGCGACGCGCTCGATCTGGTCGCCAAGCAGCATCCGGACCTGCTGCTGCGTTTCGGCGGCCACGCCGCCGCCGCGGGCCTGACGCTGAGGGAAGAACGCCTGGCCGAGTTCGAGGCCGCTTTCGAAACCGTCTGCGCCGAACTACTCTCGCCGGCCGAACTGACGCGCACCCTGGAAACCGACGGACCGCTCGAATCCGGCTACTTTTCGCTCGACGCGGTGCGCCTGATGCAACAGGAAGTCTGGGGCCAGGCTTTCCCCGCGCCGCTGTTTGCCGACAGCTTCGAGGTGCTCAATCAGCGCATCCTTAAAGACAAGCATCTTAAGCTCAAGCTGCAGAAGGGCAATCAGCGCTTCGACGCGATCCAGTTCAATTTTGTCGATGGCTCCGCCAGCGCTGCGCCGAATCGCATCCATGCCGTGTTTCGCGTCGATATCAACGAATGGAATGGCACCCAGACCGTGCAACTGATGCTGGAGCACTTCGAGCCGGCCTGATTCAGACCTCGGCCGTGCGTGCCGCGAACAGATTTTCGGCCGTTCCCGGCTTGCCGAACAGGTTGCCCTGATAGGCGTCGCAGCCCTCCGCGGCGAGGAATTCGAACTGCGCTTCGGTTTCGACCCCCTCGGCGATCACGGCCAGGCCGAGGCTGCGACCCAGGGCGATGATGGTGCGGGCGATGGCGGCATCGTTGCCGTCGGTCAACACGTCGCGCACGAAAGACTGGTCTATCTTCAACTGGTCCAGCGGCAGGCGTTTAAGGTAGGACAGCGATGAATAGCCGGTGCCAAAATCGTCGAGCGAGAAGCTGACGCCTGCGACTTTCAGCTCGGTCATCTTGGTCACGATGTCCTCGATGTCGTGCAACAGCAGGCTTTCGGTCACCTCGAGCTTCAGGCGCCGCGGATTGGCGCCGGTGCGGCTCAGCACCGCCAGCACCTGGTCGACAAAATTGGCCTGATGGAACTGGCGGCTGCTGACATTCACCGCCAGCGAGAGATGGGCTGTGCCGCCCTGCCCGGCCCAGGCCACCAACTGCCGGCAGGCGGTTTCCAGCACCCAGTGGCCCAGCGGCATGATCAGCCGGGTGGCCTCGGCCTGCTGGATGAACTCGGCCGGATAGACCAGGCCGCGCCGCGGATGCTGCCAGCGCACCAGCGCTTCCGCTCCGGTCACGCGCCCGGCCGCATCGACTTGCGGCTGGTAGTGCAGCACGAACTGGCCTTCGTCGAGCGCCCGGCGCAAATCGGTATCGAGCACGGCGCGGGCGGAGACGGCTGCCTGCATTTCCGGGTCGAAGAAGCGCAGCGCGTTGCGACCCGCCTCCTTGGCCTGGTACATCGCCGTATCGGCCCGCTTCATCAGCTCATCGACCGACACCGAATGATCGCGGAACAGCGTGATGCCTATGCTCGACGTGCAGTGGTAGCTGCGCGTGTTGTGTTCCCCGCCGCTGAGGCTCAGGTCCAGCAGGTAGGGTTCGTTGAGCATGGCCTGGATCTTCACTGCCACGCTCTCCGCCTGCATGGCGGCCAGCGCCTCGGCGTCGAGATCCTCGAGAATGATCACGAACTCGTCGCCGCCCAGCCGCGCCACGGTGTCGCACTCGCGGATGCTGGATGCCAGGCGCGAGGCGACTTCGATCAGGAACTGGTCGCCGATGTCGTGTCCCAGGGTGTCGTTGAGGGTCTTGAAATCGTCCAGATCGAACAGCATCAGTGCGCCGTGGCGGCCGTGCCGGGCGCTGCTGGTCAGGGCCTGCCGCAGGCGTTCGAGCATCAGTCGGCGATTGGGCAGCCCGGTCAGCGGATCGTAGAAGGCCAGATGCCGGATCTCGTCCTCCGCCGCCTTGCGCAAGGTGATATCGGCAAGAGTGGCGACATAGTGGGTAACCGTACCGCGACCACCCTTCACCGCCGTGATGTTGATCCACCCCGGATAGATTTCGCCGCTCTTGCGCCGGTTCCATATTTCGCCGCGCCAGGTGCCGTATTCTTCGAGGCTTTCCCACATCGCGGCGAAAAAAGCCGCATCGTGCCGCCCCGAGTGCAGCAGGCGCGGCGTCTTGCCGACGGCATCGGCGCTCGAATACCCGGTGATCTCGGTGAAGGCCCGATTGACGCGCAGGATCACCGTCGCAGCATCGGTAATGATCACGCCCTCCTGCGACTCGAAGGTGATCGCGGCGACGCGCAGATCGGCCTCGGCGCGCTTGCGCTCGGTGATGTCGATGAAGCTGCCGCGGATCAGCCGATGGCCGATCGCCGGCAAGCGGACCAGGCGGATTTCGCAGCGCACCAGTTGTCCCTGGCCATTGCGGATGGTACGGTCGAACACCACCTGGTCACCGGCCATCGCCCGCTCGAGCATTTCCTGGACAATTTGCGCTGCGGTCTTCCCATCGTGCAGGCCCGGTGCATAGAATCTTTCGACGCCTCCGGCCAGTAGTTCCTCGCGGCTGCAGCCAAAGAGTTTCTCGGCCTGCGCATTGGCGTCCACGAAGTGGCCCAGATCGAGGTCGTACACCACGATGGCGTCGGGCGCCTGCTCCACCAGGACCCGGAAGCGATCTTCGCTTTCGCGCAGCGAGCGGGTCATGTCGCGCGCCAGGCGCAGGGCGCGATCGCGCGTGGTGGCCAGCGACCAGCCTATGGTGAACAGCAGCAGGCTGGTCAGCACGCCGCCCGCCAGTACCTGCGTCGAGCGCGTCATGTAGCCCAGTCCTTCGAGTTCCGGCTGGCTCGCGTAATTCAGTGTCCAGGACCGGCCACCGACCACCAGGGTTTCGTTGTGCACGAACTTTGCCGACGCCGCACGATCCGCCGGACCGCTGCGGTAGAAAAGGTTTTCCGGACGCAGATCGGCGCCGTCGTGGATGCTCAGCGCCACCGCGCGGGGATTGCGCTGCAGCAGCTCGGCCATCAGATGCGGCATGCGAAACGGACTCAAGACATAGCCGTAAACCTCGGCGCCCGATTTCGACATCACCGGCAGGTACATGATGAAGGCCGGCACCGGATTGGCCTGCTCGTCGATTTTCAGCGTGAGCCTGCGCGTGATCATCGGCTCGCCGGCATCGCGGGCGCGCTGCATGGTTTCGCGTCGCCCGGCATCCTGCCACATGTCATAGCCCAGCGCCGGGTGGTTGTGCCCGTCGTCGGGTTCCGTATAGACGTTCACCACATAGCGCTCGCGCTGCCCCGGCGGGCGCACGGCAAAATCGGTCACGCCACTGCGGCGCATTTCGGCGACCAGCTCCGGCAGTCCGGCGCCATCGACCGAGCGCGCGAAGGCCAGGGCCTGAATCGCCGGATAGTCGCGCTCCACCTTGAGCCCGCCGACAAAGGCGCGCCAATCCTTGCGCGTCACGGCATTGCTGGCGCCAAACA
Organism: Rhodocyclales bacterium; assembly: GCA_016192435.1. Lineage (GTDB taxonomy): Bacteria > Pseudomonadota > Gammaproteobacteria > Burkholderiales > Rhodocyclaceae > Sulfuritalea. The sequence continues at coordinate 30,188 of JACPUD010000077.1, forward strand.
GCGCGGCAGCGGCGCGCAAGGTCTGGGTGTAGCCGGTGATGCTGGCCTTGAGGTCGGCCCGCAACTGGCTGACCTCGGCATCGAACTCGCGGCGCTGCTGGACCTGCAGGTCCTGCTCGGCATAGCGCCAGGCAAGCAGCGTCAGACCCAGCGAACAGGCAAGCGCGACCCAGGCGGGCCAGAGACCCAGCCGGGAACGTGGCGAACCCGGATTTGCGTCCAACAGCTGATCTCGCGGCATCGATTGGTGTTTTGCGGGGGAAGGGCAAAGCGGATGTTACACCGCCACAAAGTCGATCCGGGTAATGACACGGAAGTGGCGTGGCGCGCCGGGGCGCCCGGCCGCCCTTCGCCGCGGTCCGCCGCGGGCGATCAATGCCGGCGCGCCGTAGCGCCAGCGCCAACTCTCTGCGCCCCTTGGGGCACTCCCGGCGCCGTATAATCGCGGCCCTTCGCCCCGATATCCCTGCCGCCGTGTCCCAGCTCGATCTAGAAACCGCCCGCCGCCGCACTTTCGCCATCATTTCCCACCCCGATGCGGGCAAGACCACGCTGACCGAAAAGCTGCTGTGGTTCGGCGGCGCGATCCAGGTCGCCGGCGAAGTCCGCGCCAGGAAGGCCAGCCGCCACGCCACCTCGGACTGGATGGAACTTGAAAAGCAGCGCGGCATCTCGGTCACCAGCTCGGTGATGCAGTTCCCCTACCGCGAATGCATGGTCAACCTGCTCGACACGCCGGGCCACGAGGATTTTTCCGAGGACACCTACCGCACCCTGACCGCGGTCGACTCCGCCGTCATGGTGATCGACTCGGTCAACGGCGTCGAAGCCCAGACCATCAAACTCTTGAACGTCTGCCGCCTGCGCGACACGCCGATCCTGACCTTTATCAACAAGCTCGACCGCGAAGGCCGGCCGCCGATCGAACTGCTCGACGAGATCGAGTCGGTGCTCGACATCCAGTGCGCGCCGATGACCTGGCCGATCAGCATGGGCAAGCGCTTTCGCGGCGTCTATCACCTCTACGACGACAGCATCAGCTTCTTCGACCCGCAGGCCGAGAAGGGCACGGCCGAGGTCATCAAGGGCCTGCACAACCCGCGCCTCGACGAGCTGATCCCCGACCAGGCCGAGGAACTGCGCATGGAAGTCGAGCTGGTGCGCGGCGCCTCGCATGCCTTCGACCGCGCGGCCTACCTCGCCGGCAAGCAGACGCCGGTGTATTTCGGCTCGGCGATCAACAATTTCGGCGTCCAGTCGCTGCTCGACGCCGTGGTCGAACTCTCGCCGCCGCCGCAGCCGCGCGCCACCGAGTCGCGCCTGGTGCAGCCCGGCGAGCCGAAGTTCACCGGCTTCGTCTTCAAAATCCAGGCCAATATGGACCCCAAGCATCGCGACCGCATTGCCTTCGTCCGCGTCTGTTCGGGCAAGTTCGAGCGCGGCATCAAGCTCAGGCAGCGCTCGACCGGCAAGACCCTGGCCGTGAACAACGCCATCACCTTCATGGCGCAGGACCGCAACACCACCGACGAAGCCTGGCCCGGCGACATCCTCGGCATTCCCAACCACGGCACGGTGCTGCTCGGCGACGCCTTCAGCGAAGGCGAGGACCTCAAATTCACCGGCATTCCCTGCTTCGCGCCCGAGCATTTCCGCCGCGCCCAGATCCGCAACCCGATGAAAATGAAGCAGTTGCAGAAGGGCCTGCAGCAGCTCGCCGAGGAAGGCGCGACGCAGTTGTTCCGCCCGATCCACAGCAACGACCTGATCCTCGGCGCGGTCGGCACGCTGCAGTTCGATGTGGTCGCCCACCGCCTCGAATTCGAATACGGCGTCGATGTCATGTTCGAGCCCTACCCAGTCGCCACGGCGCGCTGGCTGCGCGGCGACGACCTGGCGATCCGCGCCCTGGCCGACAAGTCGGGCGTCAATGTGGCGCTGGACGGCGCCGGCGACTATGTCTATCTGGCGCCGAATCGCGTCAACCTGTCGATGACCCAGGATCGCCACCCGGAAGTGAAATTCCTCGAAACCCGCGAGATTCACTGAGCATGCCCCGCGGCGGCGCAGCGATGTCGCCGCAAGCACAAGGAAAGCCGAATGCACCCGCTGCTGCCTCCCATCGAGATCGAAACCGCCGCAGCGCCGCTGTTTGCCGTGATCTGGATGCACGGCCTGGGCGCCGATGGATCGGATTTCGCACCCGTCGTGCCGGAACTCGGCCTCGACGACGGCCCCGGCGTGCGTTTCATTTTTCCTCACGCGCCGCCAATACCGGTGACCTGCAACGGCGGCTACGTCATGCCGGCCTGGTACGACATCATTGCGCTGGACAGCAGCAGCCGCACCGTCGATGAAGCCGGCATCGTCCGCTCGCGGCAGGCGATTCGCGACCTCATGGCGCGCGAGAACCAGCGCGGCGTGCCCTGCTCGCGCATCTTCCTGGCCGGCTTTTCGCAAGGCGGCGCGATTGCCTACACCACGGCGCTGACCCATGCCGAGCCCGTGGCCGGCGTGATTGCGCTATCGACCTATATTCCGACCCAGAAGCTGATACCCGACCAGGCGGCGGGCGCCGCGCTGCCGATCTTCGCGGCCCACGGCAGCGAAGACGACGTGGTATCGATCGAACTGGGCATCCGCGCCAGGGATTTTGTGACGGCGCGCGGCCACCCGGTCGAGTGGCAGGAATACCCGATGCCGCATTCGATTTGCATCGAGGAAATACATGCCGTCGGGCGCTGGCTGAAGAAGGCCATGAGGGGCGGATCAAGCCGATCCTGACCGGCTCGCCGCGCCTGCTGCACCCGCTGGCCGCAACCGCCGTGTCGCCAGCGCCAACTCTTGTCCTGCGTTGCAAGGGCGCCGGCACTCGCCTACACTTGTCCGCATGTACCTGACGGCCTCGGAAAGTCGCGCCCTCTCCCGCCTCTTCGGTCTGCTGGCCGAAGACATGGCGGAACGCGAGGTGCGGGAACGGATCGGCTACGGCCTGCTCGACATGCTGCATGCCGACCACTTCGCCTCCTTCGTCTGGAACGAGGCGACGCGGCGCTTCGACGGATGCGTCTCGATCAACATGAACGCGGACACGCTGGGCACCTACGCCAGCCATTTCCAGTTCCACGATCCGATCACCTTCAAGCTGCAGGCGCGGCGCGTACCGACGCTGGTGACCCAGGTGATGCCGCAGAACGAGCTTATGGGCACCGAATTCTTCAACGACTTCCTGGCGCGCGACGGCCTGCACTGGGGCGTCAATTCCTACAGCTACGCGGGCGAGCGCAGCATCGGCGACCTGCGCATCTGGCGCGGCCGGCACCGCGACAACTTCGACGGCCACACGCTCGACCTGCTGCGCCTGGTCGAGCCGGCCTTCGCCGGCGCCCTGCGCCGCGTGTCGCAGCACGCCCCCGCCGGCGTCGCCAGCGCCGGCCCGGAAATGGCGGCGCTGTCCGCGCGCGAACTCGCCGTCGCACGAATGGTCGGCGAAGGCCTGACCGACAAGCAGATCGCGCAGCGCCTGGAGGTCGAGTTGTCGACGGTGCGCACCTACCTCAAGCGCAGCTACCTCAAGCTCGGCGTGAACCGCCGCGGCGGGCTCGCCACCGCGGTCGGCCGCCTCAGGCGCGACTAGCGCCTGGCCGGCGCCGGCAGGCGCCCGAAGACACCCTCCAGCGCCAGGCCGATGGCGATCAGCCGGCGATCGCTGCCGGCCGGGCCGTCGAGTTCGAGGCCGATCGGCAGCTTGCTGGCCGCCCCCAGCGCCAACGGAATTTGCAGGCCGGGGATGCCGGCATTGCTGCCCGGATCGGTGTTCTGGATGTACAGGCCGAAGTTGGCCAGGCTGCTCGAATCCGCAGTCGCGGCGATGGCCACCTTCGGCACCGTGGGAAAGGCGATGGCATCGAGCCGGTGGCGGCGGAATGTGTCCTGGTAGAGCTTCTGCAGCGCCGGGCGGCTGGTCTTGAGCGCCGCAGCGTAGGCCGGCTGGGCGTCGACCAGCGTGTTGTTGGGTCCGGGCAGCTTGCGCGGAATCACCAGCCCGTCGTAGGTGCCCTTCACGTCGGGGCTGGCGATACCCTTCGCCAGTTCCTCGATGGAGATGCCGGCACCGCTCTTCTTCAGGTAGGCCACCATGTCGTCGTAGGCCTCGTAGAGCGCCACCGGGAAGCCTATCGCGCCGTTCAGCTCGGCCAGCCGCGGCATCTCGACAGCGACCACCGTCACGCCGGCGGACTTCATTTTGGCGATGGCGGCATCGGTCGCCGCCTGGGTGTCGGCATCGAGGTTGGCCAGGGTCGAGGCGACGACGCCGACCCGTACTTTCTTCAGGTCCGCCGCCCGCACCGCCTTGCCGCCGGCGATCAGCCGGTCGAGTAATTCGACGTCGGCCATGGCGACAGCCATCGGCCCCGCCGTGTCGCGCGTATGCGAAATCGGCGCGATGCCCGCCTGCGCATAGCGGCCGACGCTCGGCCGCAGCGAGGCACAGCCATTCAGAGCGCAGGGAATCCGGACCGAACCGCCGGTATCGGTGCCGAGGCCCGCGGCGACGATGCGCGCGCCGATCGCCGCGGCGCTGCCCGAGGACGAGCCGCCGGCCATCCGGGCCGGGTCGTAGGCATTCCTCACGCCCCAGTCCGTGCCGGTCTTGAACGCGGCGTTGTAGCCGGAAATGCCGAAGGCCAGCTCGTGCATGTTGGTCTTGCCGATGACGATGGCCCCCGCCTGGCGCAGCTTCGCGACGACCGGCGCGTCGGCCCTGGGCACGAAGTTCTTCAGCGCCGGCGTGCCCGCGCTCGCCGGCAGGCCGGCCACCTCGATGTTGTCCTTGACCACCAGCGGCACGCCGCCCAGCGGCAGGCAGGCCTTGCCCTTGCCGCGCGCCGCATCCGCCGCCCGGGCCGCCTTGAGGGCGCCGGCCTCATCCAGGGTGATGAAGACGTTCAGGTCGGCGCGCGATCTGGCGCGCTCCAGCGCCGCCGTCACCAGCGCCTCGCTGGTGTATTTCCCGGCGCACAGGTCGGCGGCGGCCTGGGTCGCCGTCAGCGCATCGAGATCGGGTTGCGCCGCCGCCGGCGTGGTCGCCGCACAAGCGACGGTGGCGAAAATGCTCGCGGTCAGGCGTGAAATGCGGGGCTGCGTCATGCTGTGTCCTCCTGTCGTGGATGGTCGTCGGGCCCGGTACGGATGCCGGACCTGTCGCCGATTCTCGGCCGGGAGAGCAAGCATGTATGTCCCCATTTCGGGGGACAGCGCAGCGGGCAAGCCCGGCGATAAACGAGAAAGCCCCAGGATCAGGTCAGAATATCGCGCCAAGGCTGCCGACCCGATTGGAATAAATAGCCTGTCGCCACGGCATGCGATTCGAGGACTCACCGAAGCAAATCACTCCGGCCCGAATCGCCCGAATCGCCCTTCCAATCGTCCTTGGCGACCGCGGATTATTTCGCCTTGTAGGTAGCGAGGTCGATGCCTTCGCGCGCCATCGCCGCCGCTACCGGCAGCTGCGCGGCGACGCGGGCGACATAGGCTTGGTAGTCCGGCAGCGAGGCCGGATCGATGCCGCCGAGCCCGCCCCAGCGCAGAAATGTCAGCGCATAGGCATCGACGAAGGAAAGCCGGTCGCCCAGCAGGAAGGGGCCGGCCTGCTGCGCCAGGGTCTGGATGCGTTCCAGGCACTCGCGGAACGCCGCCACGGCGGTGTTGCGGACGTCGGCCTGGGCGGCTTCGCTCGCCGCAAACTTGGCCGGCCGGAAAATGTGCGTGAAGGTCGGATGCACGGTGTTGTTCATCCAGGCGAACAGCGAGATCGCCTGCGCCCGCTGCCAGCTTTCGCTCGGCAGCAGTCCGGCCTGGGGAAAGCGCCGGTCGAGGTAATCGCAAATCGCCACGATCTGGTTCAGCGGCTTGCCATCGACCACCAGCAGCGGCACCTGGCCCAACTTGTTCAGCGCCAGGTATTCCGGCGTGTGCTGCTCGCCCTTGTGCAGCTTCACCGTCTGGGTTTCGATTTCCTCGCCCGTGGCGGCCTTGATCGCTTCGATTCCGACATGGGGTACGAAAGAGCAGGCGCCGGGGCCGTAGTAAAGCTTCATCATGGGATGTCTCCTGTGGGGTCGTGAAATGGACGCAGTGACGAATTCTCGCACGGGCCGCCGGAGGATCGCGAGAGGCGGCGCGGCCACGGGATAGCACCAGTTCGCGCAAGGGGAACTCGACCGGACGACCGATCAGCGGATGGCGAACCAGCAAGCCCACGGCTTCCTCGATCAGTTCCACCGTCTCAAACGCCGCCTGCGGGTCGCGCTCAGTCCTTCGGCGCCGCCTCGATCGCCTCGACCGGCGGCACGCGCAACAACTCCTTCGCGTCGTCGATGGAGCCATGCAGCCAGACATCGACATCGCCCAGCTCGATCGCGATGACGCTGCGCTTGTCCTGGCGATCCGGCGGCAGTTTCGGGTCGGGTCGATGCATGCGCGACATCAGCGGGTGCTGGTCGGCGTTGATGGTGAGCATGGTGTAACTGGCAATCACCTCGCCGCTTTCCTTGTCGGTCCAGTCGTTCCACAGGCCCGCCAGGCCCCAGGGCTGGCCGTCCGCGCGCCGGAAGTTCCACCACACGTTGCGCCCGGTCTCCCAGCTCGGTTCGTCGAACGACCAGGCCGGGATGATGCAGCGCCTGCCCTGCAGCCACGACTGCTTGTAGGAAGCCTTGGTCGCGACTTCCTCGGACCGGGCATTGTTGGTCGAGTAAGTCAGCTTTGCGGTCTTGGCGAACCAGGGAATCAAGCCCCACTGCCCGACCACCAGTTCACGCTCCGCTGCGCTTGCGCCCGGGCGAACGAACGGACCCGGCGCGCGCGGGAAAATCTCCCTGGCCCATTGCGGCTGGTTTTGCCGGCCGATGTGCCAGAAGCGTTCGATGGCCGCTTGCTGCGGCGAGACGTAACGATTGCACATGATGCAAGTGTAAAGCCTGGCCCGACGCCGCCATAGCGCCATCGGTCATGCAACAACTTTGCTATTGCACATTGGCAATGCCTTGCTCTCAAGCAATATATGAAAGCGAAGTGACGAAAGCAGGGACGAGCAATGAAACCCGCCATCCCAAGCCTTTATCGGTGAGTGGTTCAAGAGTTGGCGCTGGCGGAACGGCGGATCCAGCCTTCCAAGGTGAAAGTCAGGCTGACCTCATAGCGCCCACGCCATAGCACTTGGTGCTACACTTCGCATAAGGAGACAAGGCATGTCGATCTACACGACCCGATGGTTCGACCCTTGGGCGCGGAAACAAGGACCGACGGCGCCGTTGCTGTCAAAGGCTCAGCGTACCGGTGAATTGATGGAGGTCAATTGCGATGCGCAAGACTAAATCAGCGATTCTTGAGGCCGTCCACGACACGGCCAAGGGCCTGCACAAGGCCGGCGCGATGGACATGATGACGCTGCGCGAATTCGGCCGCCTCTGCCTGCCGCCGGTCGAACCGCTGGAGCCCGAGCAGATCAAGCAAATCCGCGAGGCTTCGCGCGTCAGCCAGGCAGTATTTGCCCGCCTGCTGAACACCAGCCTATCGACGGTGCAGAAGTGGGAAATCGGCCAGAAAAAGCCGACGGGTACCGCGCTGAAACTGCTTCATCTGGTGCAGAAGCGCGGGCTGGAAGTTGTTGCCTGACGGGTCGGAACTCAAGGCAGGCGTTGGAACGCTCGTGGGGTCAGTAAGTCGGCGCTGACGACGCGGCAATTCGATGGGTCGGACACGCAAATCACTCTGACCCCATATCAGTAAACCTGAGGTCGAGCGCTCGTCGCGACCGCCTCGCCTAAATTCTGTCCCCCGCCGCGAACCCCGCAAAGAACAGCACCCGCCGCACGTAGCCCTGGGTTTCGCGGTAGGGCGGGATGCCGTCGTGGCGGTCGACGGCGCCTTCGCCGGCGTTGTAGGCGGCGGCGACCCGTTCCCAGTCGCCGGCGTAGCGCGCCTTGAGCCAGCGCAGGTAGGCCAGGCCGCCCTTGATGTTGGACTCGGGATCGAAGGGCCGGGTGACGCCGAAGCGCTCCTGCGTGCCCGGTATCAGTTGCATCACGCCCTGGGCGTTCTTCGGCGAGATGGCCTGCGCGTCGAGGTTGGATTCGGCCATGGCGACCGCCAGCGCGATGCGCACGTCGATGCCGTAGCGCTCGGCGTGGCGGCGGATCAGGGCGGCGACCTGGCGCTTGGCCGGCGACAGGCCGGACAGGTAGCCGTCGAGGTCGAAGGACTCGGGCTCGGTGCCGAGATCGAGCGTGTTGCAGTCGTCCTGCAGCGGCGCAGCGGCGACCGACCGGTCGAAATGTTCGAACGCGGCGTGATGGCCAAGCCGCGCGGCCAGCGCGAAATAGGCATTCGCCAGTTCAGGATTGCGCAAGTAGGCCGGCCCGCGGGCGAGAACCCGGCCGATGCGGAAATAGCCCTCGGCGCTGCCCATGATGCCGGCTGCGCAGTAGAGCTTGACCGCCAGGCGCGGATTGCGCCGCAGCCCGGCGCCGGTTTCGACCGCCAGCCCCTGCTCCAGCGCGGCCGTGGCGCGCGGCGCCTCGATGTCAGCGCGATCGACGGCGCGCGCCGCGGACGCCGCCAGCACCGCGGCGCAACCCAGCAGCAGCAGACGGCAGGCGCGCAATCTCATCCGGCAAGATTAACCTGAAATACGCGACTAAGTGCGCCCTGTCACATTCGAGCGCAGCGAGCAAACCGATAGCCTCCCCGCGAGGGGAGGATGGGAGGGGCGGGCGTTCAATTCGCTGTTGCGTTGTTTCATTGCCAGGGGTGCAGTCATTGACGGTATGAGCGTTAGCTTATTTCACGGCGTTGAGGCGCTTCACCCCGGCCACGAAGCGTTGCAGCGTATCCGACAGCACGCCGCGCGGAATCGTCACCTCGATCAACTGGAAGCGGCCGCGCGTCGCCATGGCGCGGTCCAGCGCGGCTTTCAGTTCGGCGCGGGTGCCGACGCGAACGCCGTCGCCGCCCAGGCCCGCCGCCATTTCGGCGAAGCCCCAGTGGCCGAGGTCGTTGAAGGCGGACTCGGGCTGGAAGGTGCGCAGCATTTCCCAACTGGCATTATTGAACAGCAGCACGATCGGGTCCCAGCCGTAGCGCCGGCAGTTGCCGAGCTCCCAGCCGGTCATCTGGAAAGCGCCGTCGCCGACCAGGATCAGCGGCCGCTGCCCGGTCGCCGCCTGCAGGCCGAGGCCGGCCGGCACGCCGTAGCCCATGGTGGCGTAATAGCCGGGCGCGACCAGCGCCGTGTGTTCGATTTCCATCGCGGTGAACAGGCAGTCGCCCATGTCCGATGCGATGGGCATCTTGCCGTGCGCCGCCATGAGGTCGTTCACCGCCGTGGCGATGTCGGTCGGCGCGATGCTCGCGGCATCGGCCGGCATGCCGCGCGGAAACACCTGGCCCTGTACCGCGAAGGGCTTTTGCTCGGCCGCGACCCGCGCCAGCAGGCCGTCGACCAAGGCCGCCAGCGGCAGCTCGGGATAGGTGTGGTAGCCGAGCGTGACGCGGCCGTCGAGCGCCTGGATGGTCTTGCGCATGTCGATGCGGGTTTCGGACACTGCAAAATTGGTGTCGCAGATGATTTCGCCGAGCAGGAACAGGCCGTCGGAACCTTCCACCAGTTGGGTCACCGCGGGCAACCCGGCGACGCCCATGTAGGTGCCGACCAGTGGCGCGTCCTGGTCGGCGAGCAGGCCGCGGCCCATGAAGCTGGTCACCACCGGCAGGCCCAGGCGCCGCGCCAGCAGCGCGACCTTGTCTTCGAGGCCAAAGCGGCGCACCTCGACGCCGGCCATTAGCACCGGCGACTGCGCCTGCGCCAGGCGCGCCAGGATTTCCTCGACGCAGGCCGCGAGCGCCTCGGCGTCGACCGCCGGCGCGCTCTCAGGGATTACCGGCGCACAGGGCACGGCCACCATGTCGCGCGGAATCTCGATATACACCGGCTCCGAATTGCGCAGGGCATTGCCCAGCACGCGCGCGATGTCGGCCGGCGCGCGCGCGGCATCGTCGAGCCTGACCTGGTCGCAGGTGATCTCGCGGTACATCTGGAATTGCGAATCCAGCGTCTTGGCCTGATGGTGCAGCAACAGGCCGGAGCGCGACTCGCCCTTGCCCGGCCCGCCCGAGAGCACCACCAGCGGCGACTTCTCGGCATAGGCCGCGGCCACCGCATTGACCATGTTGAGCGCGCCGGCGCCGTAGGTCACGGCGGCGACGCCCAGACCCAGGTGGGCGCGCGCCGCGGCGTCGGCGGCGAAGCCGACGGCCGGCTCGTGCGAGAGCGTGTAGAGCGGCAGGATCTGCGACTGCTCGATGATGCGGAAATACGGCAGGGCGAAATCGCCCGGGATGCCGAAGATCTGGCGGGCGCCATGATCCTTGAGGGCGTGCAGCAGGGATTCGACGAGATTCATGAACGAAAGTCCGATGCGGGAGAGAGATGACCATTCTCACGCGAATACTGCGCAATAAGTGTTCATACTTGCAGGTGTTTCGCTAGTAACATGCACGTTTTGTGCGCAGATACCGACAATCATGCCGACAATCACCATCGACCGTTACGACCTCGCCCTGCTCGACGCCCTGCAGCGCCGGGGCAATGCCACCAATGCCGCGCTGGGCGAGGCGGTGCATCTCTCGGCCTCGCAGATCAGCCGCCGCCTGCAGCGCCTGGCCGATGCCGGCATCATCGCCGGCCATGCCGCCCTGCTCGACCCTGCACTGCTGGGGCTGGGCGTCACCGCCTTCGCCCACGTGGTGCTGGAGCGCCACGGCAAGACGCAGTCGGATGCCTTCGAGCAGGCGGTCGCGGACTTGCCCGAAGTGCTCGACTGCTTTTCGGTCAGCGGCGATGCCGACTACCTGTTGCGCATCGTCGCCGCCGATCTGCCGGCCTTCTCCGAGCTCATGATGAAGCGCGTGCTGCGCCTGCCCGGCGTGGCCCACGTCAAGACCAATATCGCGCTGCAGAAGGTCAAGCAGACCCATGTGCTGCCGCTCGACCACCTGACGCAACCGGCCCGGCCGCGGCAACAGGTGCTCTACGCCGGCGATTGATCGCGCCGCTCGACAACTCCCCTTCCATCGCTTCGGCCGCCCCGAAGAAAATGGGGATATTGCGACTTTGCTCTGACAAGCACGGCGGCAGTTGTCTCGAAGGCCCGCGCAGCTTATAGTCTGAAGTCTCATGAAAGCGCGAATCATTCCCATCGTCAGGGCCGTCAGAACCACGCTGCCGCCGGGGCGCGACCTCGTCGCGCCGCCCGAGGGCGAACTGCTCGACCTGCGCCAGCGGCGCGTGCGCGACTTGCGCATTTCGGTCACCGACCGCTGCAACTTCCGCTGCGTGTATTGCATGCCGAAGGAAATCTTCGACGACGATTACGCTTTCCTGCCGCGCAGCAAGCTGCTCTCCTTCGAGGAAATCGTGCGCATTGCCCGCATCTTCGTCGACCAGGGCGTGGAGAAGATCCGCCTCACCGGCGGCGAGCCGCTGTTGCGCAAGCACATCGAGAACCTGATCGAGCAATTGGCGAAGCTGCCGGTCGAAATCACCCTGACCACCAACGGCTCGCTGCTGCGCAAGAAGTCGCGGGCGCTCAAGGATGCCGGCCTGCACCGGGTCACGGTCAGCCTCGACGGCATCGACGACGCCGTATTCAAGCGCATGAACGACGTCGATTTCGCCGTCGGCGACGTGCTCGACGGCATCGCCGCGGCGGCGGAAGTCGGCCTCGCCCCGATCAAGGTGAACTGCGTGGTCAAGCGCGGCGCCAACGACGACCAGATCCTGCCGCTGGCGCGCCATTTCCGCGGCAGCGGGCACATCCTGCGCTTCATCGAATACATGGACGTCGGCAGTTCCAATGGCTGGCGCATGGACGAGGTGGTGCCCTCGGCCGAGGTCGTCGCCCGCATCAATGCGGAATTTCCGCTGCAAGCGGTCGATGCCAACTACCCCGGCGAAGTTGCCGAGCGCTGGCGTTACGCCGACGGCGGCGGCGAGATCGGCGTGATCTCCTCGGTGACCCAGGCATTCTGTGCCACCTGCACGCGCATCAGGCTATCGACCGAGGGCCAGCTCTACACCTGTCTGTTCGCCCAGTCCGGCCACGACCTGCGCGCCATGCTGCGCCAGGGTGCCGGCGACGAGGCGCTGCGGCGCGAAATCGCCGCGGTCTGGCGCGGACGCGAAGACCGCTATTCGGAGATCCGCACCGCCGCCACGGTCCTGCCCGGCAGCAAGGTGGAAATGTCCTACATCGGCGGCTGAGCGCCGCCTTGTTCAAGATTCACTTGTTCGCCTCCACCCCATGACTTCCATACTCCAAGCCTTTTCCTGCGCCGACGATTACGACCCGAATTCCCTGCCGGTCGATCGCGCCCGCGAACTGATCCTCGGCCTGCTCGCGCCCGTTACCGGGCATGAGCGCGTTTTCGTGCGCCAAGCGCTGGATCGCGTGCTGTCGGACGACGTCATTTCGCCGATCGACGTGCCGGCCCACGACAACTCCGCCATGGACGGCTGGGCCGTGCGCTTCGGCGATCTGGCGACGAACGGACCAACCCGCCTGAAGAACATCGGCACCGCCTTTGCCGGGCGTGCCTTCGAAGGCAAAGTTGGCGCTGGCGAGACGGTGCGCATCATGACCGGCGGCGTGCTGCCGCAGGGCGTGGACTGCGTGGTGGTCCAAGAAGTGACGCAGGTCGAGGGCGATGCCGTGATCATTCCGCCGGGCCAGCGCCAGGGACAGAACCTGCGCCGCGCCGGCGAGGATCTGCAGGCCGGCCGCCCGGCGATACCGGCCGGCAGGAAGCTGCGTCCGGCCGAGATCGGCATCGTCGCCTCGCTGGGGCTGGGCGAAGTCTCGGTGCGGCGCCGGGTGCGCGTGGCGATTTTTTCCACGGGCGACGAACTCTGTTCGATCGGCACGCCGCTGGCGGAAGGCGCCGTGTATGACAGCAACCGCTACACGCTGTGGGGCATGCTGACGCGTCTGGGTTGCGAGGTGATCGACATGGGCGTGGTGCGGGACGACCCGGCCGCGCTCGAAGCCGCCTTCCGCGAGGCGGCGGCCTGCGCCGACGCGATCATCACCAGCGGCGGCGTCTCGGTCGGCGAGGCCGATTTCATCAAGCAGCTGATGGCCCAGCTGGGCGAAGTCGCCTTCTGGAAAATCGCCATGAAGCCCGGCCGGCCGATGGCATTCGGCCGCATCCAGCCCGAAGGCGAGCAGCGTCCCGGCGCCTGGCTGTTCGGCCTGCCGGGCAACCCGGTGGCGGTGATGGTGACCTTCTACCAGTTCGTCCAGCCGGCCATCCTCAAACTGGCCGGGATCGACCCGGTCAGGCCCGTTCCCGGCTTTCCCGCGCGCTGCGTCGAGCCGATGAAGAAGGGCCGCGGCCGCACCGAATTTCAGCGCGGCATCCTGTTCCAGGAAAACGGCGAGTGGTGCGTGCGCCCCACCGGCGCGCAAGGGTCGGGCGTACTGCGCTCGATGGCCGACGCCGACTGCTTCATCGTGCTGGAACACGAACGCGACAAAGTTGGCGCTGGCGAGACGGTGATGGTGCAGTTGATGAACGGGCTGGTTTAGCCACAGCGAGGACCGCAGGGCGGACCGTAGGGCGGACCGTAGGGCGGACCGTAGGGCGGACCGTAGGGCGGACTTCAGTCCGCCAACGTAAACCGGCGGACTGAAGTCCGCCCTACAACGCCAACGTAAACCGGCGGACTAAAGTCCGCCCTACAACGCCATCGTAAACCGGCGGACTGAAGTCCGCCCTACAACCCCAACGTAAATCGGCGGACTGAAGTCCGCCCTACAACACCAACGTAAACCGGCGGACTGAAGTCCGCCCTACAACGCTATCGTTTCCTGGCCGACTGAAGCCGGTCCGGCTTGGGCGCGCCTTAATCGACGGCTTCGGCGCCGCGCGCCTGGCCCCTGACCTGATCGAGTCCGACCCGGAAATCGGCGAGGCGGACGCCCATCGCCACCACCGTCGTCTGCCCCGGCTTCAGCGTGGCCAGCGCATAGTCGCGCTGGAAGCCGGCCGCCGGCACCGCGCCCGCGATGCGCAGATTGCGCAGCGCCAGCGGGCTGCGGTTGGTCACGCGCAGGCCGAGGTTGCCGCTGCCGTCGGCCACCGGTTCGACGCGGAGGTAGTTGCCGGGATTGCGCGGCAGATCGAGGCGCACCAGCGCGGCACCGGCGCGCTTGCCGACATCGGAATCCGCCCCCGCGGCCAGCCTGTAATGCTTGATCGCCTTGCCCGGGTTGTTGGCGCCCTGCGCCAGGTTGCCCAGCAGATAATGCGCGGCGGCGGTCGGCAGCAGCTTGTTGGCATGTTCCAGGTCGCTCTGCGCGCCGCCCTGGTTGCCCAGGCGCTGGCGCACCAGGCCGCGATTCAGGTAGTAGGCGTAGTACGCGTCGTTGCGCTCGATCGCCGCGCCGTACTCGCGTTCCGCTTCCGCATCGCGGCCGAGCTTGCGCAGGGCGTCGCCGCGCAGCGCATGGAACATCGCTTCGCGCGGCTCCAGCTTGAGCGCCCGATCGGCCTGCGCCAGCGCCTGCGCCGGCTGCTTTTCGAGCAGCTTGCGGCCTTCGTCGTGCGCCGCGTAGGCCGGCTTGGTCGCGGTCAGGAAGGCCAGCTTCTGCCGGTAGGCGTCCTCGCCGCGGAACAGCCCGCCCGGCATCCCGGCGGCCTTGGCGCGGTTGGCATCGACGCGCTCCTGCGAGGGCGGATGGGTGGCGAACATGCCGGCGAGCCAGTTCGGCTGCTTGCCGCCGGAGAGACGGACGAAGGTTTCCTGCAGTTCGACCGCCGCCTGCGGGTCATAGCCGGCGCGCACCATGTAGTCCATGCCGTAGCGGTCGGCTTCGAGCTCGTGCTCGCGGCTGAAGCGGAAGTTGAGCAGCATGGCGCCGCCCTGGGTGGCCGCGTCGATCAGGTCGGCGGCCCGGTTGTCCGCCGTCAGCACCGAGATCACCGCGGCGCCGGCCGACAGCAGCGTGCCGCGCTCGACCGCGCTGGCGCCGTGGCGCGCCGCGGCGTGGACGATTTCATGGGCCAGCACCGCAGCCAGTTCGGCCTCGCTTTTCAGCTCGGTCAGCAGGCCGCGATTGAGCGCCAGCTTGCCGCCGGGCAGGGCCCAGGCGTTGGGCACCGAATCGTTGATGATGACGAATTCGAAGGGCAGTTGCGGCCGGTCGCTGACCTTGACCAGCTTCTGCCCGACCGCGCTGACGTAGGCCGCGAGCGCCGGATCGAGAATGAACTTGCCGCCCGCCGACTGCTGGCTCTGCTGGTACTGCTTGGCCCCCATGCTGATTTCCTGCTGCTCCGAGACGAAGGCAAGTTCGGTTTTCCGCGTCACCGGATTGGTGGCGCAAGCGGTCGCCACGAGCGCCGCCAGCAGCAGGCGGCAGCAGTGGATGCCGCTGTGGATGCAGCGGACCAGGATGGATGCGTTCATGCGGGGAAACCTCCGGCGGCGCGGCGCGCAGTGCCACGATTTTAAACCGTGCGATTTGCTATCCTGCGCGTTCGCCAATCTGCCACGGGAACGCGATGTCATCCCCCATCAAGAACATCCTCATCGTCGGCGGCGGCACCGCGGGCTGGGTCGCCGCCACCTTCCTCAATCGCTTCCTCGATCCGCAGCTGTGTTCCATCACCCTGGTCGAATCGCCCGGCATCGGCACCATCGGCGTCGGCGAGGCCACGGTGCCGCCCCTGGTCGGCTTCCTGCGCGCGATGGGGATCGACGAGGCGGCCTTCATGCAGGCCAGCAACGCCACCTACAAGCTCGGCATCAAGTTCATCGACTGGCAGCGCGGCGCCGACGCCGTCTGGCACCCCTTCGGCGTCGTCGGCGCGGCGCAGGTCGGCGGCCTGCCGCTGTTCCACCACTGGCTGCGCGAACGCCAGGACGGCCGCGAGACCGAGTCCTACATCGCGTACTCGCTGCAGGCGCTGCTCGGCGACATGAACCGCGGGCCGCATCCGTTCGACGGCAATCCGCTGGCGAAATCGGCGATCATGCAGCAGGGCGCCTACGCCTACCACCTCGACGCGCGCGCCTTTGCCGGCTTCCTGCGCGACGTGGCGGTGGGCCGCGGCGTGCGCCACGTCAGCGACGAGGTCGGCCGGGTGGCGCTCGATGCGCGCGGCTTCATCAGCCATGTCGACACGGCGGCCCACGGCCCGCTGCAGGCCGACCTGTTCATCGACTGCACCGGCTTCGCCGCGAAACTGATCGAGGGCAGCCTCCATGACGGCTTCATCAGCTGGGCCGACCAGTTGCTGTGCGACAGCGCCGCCGTGCTGCCGCTTCCCCACGACGGCGATTTCCATCCCTATACGCGGTCCACGGCGCTCTCCGCCGGCTGGTGCTGGCGCATTCCGCTGCGCCACCGGGTCGGCAGCGGCTACGTGTATTCCAGCCGCTTCCTCGACCGCGAGCAGGCCGCCGCGGAACTCAGGGCCCACGCCGGACAGCCGGACGGCGAGCCGCTGCACCTGGCGATGAAGATCGGCCGCCGCGAGAACTTCTGGGTCAGGAATTGCCTGGCGATCGGCCTCTCCGCCGGCTTCCTCGAACCGCTCGAATCCACCGGGATCTATCTCGCGCAAAAGAGCGTCGAGATGCTGCTCGACTATTTCCCCGACAGCGGTTTCGATCCGCTGCTGATCGAGCAGTACAACCGCCGCGTGGCGCGCGAATACGACGAGGCGCGCGACTTCATCGTGCTCCACTACCTGCTCAACAGCCGCGAAGACAGCGAATTCTGGCGCACCGCGCGCGCCCTGCCGCCGCCCGATTCGCTGGCGCAGACGCTGGAACTTTACGATCGCACCGGCCTGGTCGAATGGCAGGACCATGGCCTGTTCGGCGATACCGCCTTCTATTCCATCGCCAGCGGCTTCGGCCGCCTGCCGCGCACGCCCCACGCCATGAGCCGGCAGATGCCGAAGGACGCGGCCTGGCAGACCATGCGCAAAATCAAGGCCGCCAACCTGGAACTGGCCCGCACCCTGCCCGACCACGGCGAACTGATGCGGCGCCTGCACGCGCGCTAGCCGCGCGGCGGATCGCGCTACGCAGCCCGGCACCCGTTGCCGGGCTTTTCACGTCCAGGGCCGCAAGAGTTGGCGCTGGCGCTACGGCGATGGGCGCCGCGGCGGCCATAAATCGGCCATAAATCGGCCGCAATCCGGCTGTCCCGACCCTCGCCGATTTGCAAATCCTGACGCAGGTCAGGATTTGTGTTCGCGGGCCAGCGCCAGGCCCCCGCCAATTGACAAAAGTCAATTCCCACACCTTTCTCATGGTTATTATCGCCGCAAACTTTTTCCGCTTGACCATTAAACCTTAAATCCCTGAAAGGATCTGTTATGAAGCATGCAAGACTCGCTATCGCCGTTGCCGCCGTTCTCGGTTCCACCGCCGCCCTGGCCCAGCAGGCCGAAGGCAACTGGATGATGCGCATCCGCGCGGTGGATGTTCAGCCGATCAAGAAGTCCGATCCCATCCCCGCCCTGGCGCTTGCCGCCGACGCCGTATGGGTCGAACACAAGCTGATTCCCGAGGTGGACTTCACCTACTTCTTCACCAAGAACCTCGCCGCCGAATTGATCCTGACCTATCCGCAAAAGCTCGACGTGCAGGTCAACGGCGTCGGCAAGGTCGGCAACTTCAAGGCCCTGCCGCCGACGCTGACGCTGCAATACCACTTCGCGCCCGAAGCGACCTTCCGCCCCTACGTCGGCGCCGGCATCAACTACACGCTGATTTCCGGCGTTGACCTGCCGGTGGTGAACACCCTGACCGGATCCACGTCGGATCTGAGCAATTCCAGCGTCGGCGGCGCGCTGCAGGTCGGCTTCGACTACAAGATCGGCAAGAACAGCTATATCAACTTCGACATCAAGAAGACTTACATCCGCGCCGACCTGCTGGTGGGCGGCACCAAGGTCAGCAAGCTCACGCTGGACCCGGTGCTGATCGGCATCGGCTACGGCTTCAGGTTCTAAGCCTTAGCCGCGGCAAGGCAAAAGGCCACCTACGGGTGGCCTTTTTTACGCCCGCGCGCCGCCGCGCGCTATACCGAACCCAGCCAGAACGCCACATCCCGCTTGAGGAACTCGTCCCAGGGCATGTAGTGGGAACCGTCGCAGGAGAAGGTCAGGCCGACCATGCCGTTGAACAGGTTCAGCGTGCCGGTGCGCAGATAGAAAGTCTCGTCGACGAAGCGCAGCGAACCCAGGGTGTCGAGGATGGCGCGGATGCGTTGCTGCGGCACCAGCGCGTCGGCCGGATAGGCGTGCTTCGGATAGGCCAGGCAGGTGTCGGGATCGACCAGCGCCTGGATGTCGAACAGGCGGTAGCGATAGGGATCGTCGAGCGTCCAATACACGGCGCGGCTGCTCGAAAAGTGCAGCATGATGTGGTACATGCCGTGATCGGCCATCAGTTCCTCGACAACGCCGAGCACGGTGCCCAGTTGGCGGTCCATTTCGCTCTCGCTGCGGGTCTGGTGGAAGACCTGGCTGCGGATCGACGGATCGCCGCGCAGTTGCCGCCACTGGTGCTGTTCCTCGAAGCGCGCCCGGGTCAGCGGCAGATCGTGGAGATAGAAATCGGCGCCGAGAAAGCCCACCGCGACGCCGGCGGCGCTGCGCACGATCTGGATCGCGGTCAGGCCGGGGCGTCGCTCGCGCAGAGTGATGTAGGAGCGCGACAGCAGGAAGCCCGTGGCCGGCTGGGATTCGCGCATATACGGACGATGCGAGCGGTCGCGGCCGAAATCGGCCTCGCTGACGCCGGCGGCGCCGACATTGTCGGAAATCTGCACGCCGTCGATACTCATGACGTAAAGGTAGCGGCAATGCGGCACGCCGGGGAACAGCCGGGCCAGCTCGGCGTTCAGCGCGGCGCGGCTGCCCCAGGCCGCGGCGACCGCCTGCGCCGCACCGCGCAGCGGTTCCTCGATAATCCTCTTGAGCGCCGCGCGTTGCAGGGCGACGCTCTCCTGAAGTGTGTTGCCGGCATTCAGCATGATGCGCAAGCTTAGCAATTCAACATTTCGCGCCCATTAATTCTACGCATGGCAGGCATCACGCTGATTTTTGCCCAGGCGTCGAGATCGTCGGAAACTGTATATTCTCTATTTCTCCCCGACCGACGAGTTACAAGTCATGCACCTGCGACCCGATACGGCGCTGCCCCGGCACTCCATGCAATGAGCAAGGACTCCCCTGCCCCGGGTTTCCGGCGACGCATTTATGCCGGCCCCATGCAGTTCTGGCGCGACCTGTATCGCGCGCTGGCGCAGTTGCGCCCGGTGCTTTCGCTGTCCCTCAAATCCGGGATTTCCGCGGCTTTTCGCGAGCGCATCATGATGGTCGTCAGCGGCGTCAATCGCTGCCGGCATTGCGCCTATGGACACGAGTTTCTCGCGGCGCTGGCGGGCGTTTCCAAAGCCGAGATTGCCCGCCTGCTGGCGCTGGACCTGACCGCTTCCCCGGCCGAAGAAATCCCCGCGCTGCTGTTCGCCATGCACTGGGCGGAATCCGACGGGCAGCCGACCAGCGCGGCGCAAGCCGATCTGCAGGCCCGCTATGGCGTCGCGGTCGCACGCCAGATCGAGGCGGCGACACTGATGATCCACATCGGCAACCGGATCGGCAACACCTTCGATTACTGGCTCAGCCGGCTCTCGGGCGGGCGCTTCGGGCTGCTCGCCGATGAACACTGATCCGGCCTGCCTGACGGGCGCCGTGCCCGGCGATTTCGCGCTGAGCGTGGCGGAGCTCGCCCCGCCGCAGCCGCTCGCGAATTACCTCGCGGCGATGAAGCTTGCCGATGCCGAGGCCAGTGCGCGCCTCGGCAGCCACATGCTGTTGTCGTGGTATGACCGCGACCGGGATTTCGAATCGCCCCAGCATGCCAGCGAATGCCATGCGTCCGGCGCCATGCCCGGCTATGCGGTGTACGGCCTGCACCACGGCGCCACGCTGATGGTGAACGTCGAACAGGGCCGCTTCGTGTTCTTCTATTTGCCGCTGGAATGAGCGGTATCGCCGTGTCGCCAACGCCAACTCTTGCCGCGGGCCGCGCCCTACTCCGTCCTTAGCGCTTCGACCGGATCGAGCAGCGCCGCGCGTCGCGCCGGCAGCACGCCGGCGGCCAGGCCGATGGCGGCGGCCAGGGCTTCGGCCAGCAGCACGAATGATATCGGCGTATGCACCGGCAGCGCCGGGACGAAAAGGCCGATCAGTTGCGCCAGACCGATGCCGAGCAGCAGGCCGACCAGGCCGCCGATCGCGGCGAGCGCCACGGCTTCGCCGAGGAACAGGCCGAGGATGGTCTGGCGCCGGGCGCCGAGCGCCACCAGCAGGCCGATCTCGTTGGTGCGTTCGGTGACGGCGATGGTCATGATGGTGACGATGCCGACACCGCCGACCAGCAGCGAAATGCCGCCGAGGGCGCCGACCGCCATGGTCAGCACGTCGAGGATGCCGCCCAGCGTGGCCAGCATTTCCTCCTGGCTGATGATGGTGACATCGTTGCGGCCGTGGCGGGCAGCGACCACCTGCTTGATCGCGTCCACCACGCCGGCGGCGGGCACGCCCTCGGCCACCGAGATGTTGATTTCGTTGAGACCCTCGCGATTGAACAGTTCCATGGCGCGTGCCGCCGGGACATAGGCCGTGTCGTCGAGGTCGATGCCGAGGAACTGACCCTTGGGCTCCATGATGCCGATCACGCGGAACTGCAGGCCGCCGATGCGCACGCGCGCGCCCAGCGCATTCTCGGCGCCGAACAATTCGTTCTTCAGCTTCGGTCCCAGCACCACCTGGGCGCGTGCGGCACCAGCCTCCTCCTCCGGCAGGAACTGGCCGCTGCGCACCTTGGCGCGGAACACCACCAGCAGGCCGGGACCGACGCCATAGACCGAGACGCGCCGCACGCGGCCGTTGCCGCTGACCTCGGCATTGCCGAACACGCTGGGCGTGACCGCGACCACGTTGGGCACGCGCTTCAGCGCCTCGGCATCCTCCAGCGACAGCGGCCGCGCGCTGCTCGGAAAGCCGATGGTCCCGCCGCCGGTCTTGGTGCGCCCCGGATGGACGCCGACCACGTTGGTGCCGAACTGGGTGAACTCCGCCAGCACATAGCGATGGATGCCCTCGCCGATCGAGGTCAGCAGGATCACCGCGGCAATGCCGACGGCAATCCCGAGCAGGGTCAGGAAACTGCGCAGGCGCTGGGCGGCGATCGCGCGCAGGGCCAGGGCGAAGAAATCGGTAAACACCATGGTCAGTGCTTCATCAGGGCCTGCACGGGATCGAGCCTGGCCGCGCGCCGCGCCGGCATGATGCCGAACAGCATACCGGTGCAAAGCGCCGTGCCGAGTGCCGCGATCACCGCCCAGTCCGGCGGATAGGCGGGAAACGCCGGGTACATCTGGCGCAGCACGAAGGCGCCGAACAGGCCGAGGCCGTAGCCGGTGACGGCGCCGACCAGGGAGAGCATCGCGGCCTCGGCCATGAAGGCATTGCGGATCGTCGTGGCGCGCGCGCCGAGCGCCTTGAGCAGGCCGATCTCGGCCGTGCGCTGGGTCACCGCGACCAGCATCACGTTCATCACCAGGATGCCGGCGACGGCCAGGCTGATCGCGGCAATGCCGGCCACCGCGGCGGTCAGCGCGCGCAGCAGCTTGTCGAAGGTGGCGAGCACGGCGTCCTGGGTGATCACTGTGATGTCTTCCTCGCCGTGACGCGCCTTGAGCATGGCGGTCACCTCGCGCTTGACGGCTTCGATCTCGCCGCGACTCCTGGCCTCGATCAGAATGCGGAACAGGCTGCTGGTATTGAACAGGCTCTGGGCCAGGCTGACCGGGACGAAGACCACCTCGTCGGTGTTCATGCCGCCCACCCCCTGGCCGGTGGCCTTCAGCACGCCGACGACGCGCAGGCGGCGGTCGCCGAGGCGGACCAGCTCGCCCACGGCAGGGTTGGCGCCGAAAATCTCCTCCTTGATCTTGGCGCCGATCACCATCACCGGTGCGCCGCGGTTCCAGTCGCCTTCGGGCAGGAAATGCCCCTGCGCCATGGCGAAGCTGCGTATGTCGAAGTAAGGCGAGGCGGTGCCGGCCACCACGACTTCGCGCAGCCGCCCGTTGGCGTTGATCTCCGAATTGCCCGCGGCCAGCGGTGCCACGCGCCGCACCGAAGGCAGCCGGGTCAGGGCAAAGGCATCGTCCACCGTAAGGTCGCGCGGCGTTGTGGTCAGCGCATTGGCCGGGCTGAAGCCGCCGGTGGCCGATCGTCCGGGCAGGACGATGACGAGGTTGCTGCCCAGCGCCGAGAACTGTTCGATCACGTAGCGCCGCGCGCCGTCGCCGAGCGAAGTCAGCACCACCACGGCGGCAACGCCGATGGCCATCGCCAGCACCGAGAGCGACGTGCGCAGCGGATAGCCGGCCGCCGCATCGCGGGCGAAACGCAGGACGTCGGCGTGGCGCATGGCGTCGCTTCAGCTCGCCGCAGCGACCGGCCGCGCGCTGTCGCTTTTCAGCTCACCATCTTCCATCAGCAACTGGCGCCGCGCGCGGGTGCCGATTTTCGGGTCGTGGGTGACGATGATCAGGGTCATGCCGCGCTGGTTGAGTTCTTCCAGCAAATGGATCACGTCGTCGCCGGTGGCGCGGTCGAGGTTGCCGGTCGGCTCGTCGGCCAGCAGCACGGCGGGCTGCATGATGGTGGCGCGGGCGATCGCGACGCGCTGCCGCTGGCCGCCGGAAAGCTGGTCGGGCCTATGGTCGGCGCGCTGGTCGAGGCCGAAATCCTTGAGCGCCTGTTGCACGCGCTGCGCCCGCTCGGCCGCCGGGATGCCGGCCAGCATCATCGGCAGGGCAACGTTCTCGGCGGCCGTCAGGCGCGGCACCAGATGGAAGCTCTGGAACACGAAGCCGATGCGCCGGCTGCGCACGGCGGCCTGCTCGTCGGGCGAGAGCGTGGTGACGTCGCGGCCTTCGAGACGATAGGACCCCGCATCGGGCCGGTCGAGCAGGCCCAGCAGGTTGAGCAGCGTGGATTTGCCGGAACCCGATGGCCCCATGATCGCCACATATTCCCCGGCCTCGATGGCGACATCGAGCCCGGTCAGCGCATGCACCACGCTGTCGCCGAGATGGAAGACGCGCTCGATGCCGGCGAGCTGTATCACCGCCATGCTATTTCGATTTTTCGTTCGCCGTGGCCGCCGTGGCGCGAGCGCCAACTTTCACGCCCTCGCGTTCGAGCGAGGTGACGATGCGCTCGGCCTCGGCCAGGCCTTCGACGATTTCGGTGAACTCCCAGTTGGCGGTGCCGATCTTGACCTTGCGCTCTTCGAGCTTGCCGCTTTCGGCGTTCAGCACCATCACGCGACTGCCCTCGATCAGCGCCGCGGTGGGCACCCGCAGCACGTTGGCGCGCGTGGCGAGCACGATCTCGACGTCGGCGCTGTAGCCGACCAGCAGGCCGCCGCTCGCCGGTATGTCGAAATCCACCTCGACATCGACCGTGCGCGCCTGCTTCTCGACCGCCAGCACATAGGGCGCGACGCGCCGCACCTTGCCCTGCAAAGGCTGCTTGGGCAGGGCATCGAGCGTGACGCGCACCGGCAGGCCGGCCTTGATCTTCGGCGCATCGATTTCATCCATCGGTGCGTTGATGTAAAGACAGGAATCGTCGATCAGGTCGATCGCCGGCGGCGTCGGCACGCCCGGCGGCGAAGGTGTCGAATATTCGCCGAGCTCGCCGACGATGTTCGCCACGATGCCGTCGAAGGGCGCATACAGCGTCATGCGGCCCTGTTCGACTTTCGTCACGTTGATCCGCGCCTGGGCCTGGGCCACGTCGGCACGTGCCGTGTCGCAGGCCGCGCGGCGGGTGTCGGCCTCGCTGCGCGCGGCGTCCTCGCGCGCCTCCGAAACATAGCCCTTGGCGCGCAGCGAGGTCTGCCGTTCGGCTTCTCGCCCGGCGCTGGCGGCCGCGGTGCACACCTCCTTGACGCGCTGGGCCGATGTCGTGCGCTGGGCTTCGGCCAGGGTCTGCTGTGCCTTCTGGTCGTCGTTCCAGAGCTTCATCAGCAACTGGCCCTGCTTCACCTTGTCGCCTTCCTTGACGCCGAGGTATTCGATGCGGCCGCCCATGATGGTGGATAGCCGCGTGCGCTGGCAGGCTTCGACCGTGCCGGCACGGGTATTGACCACCGTGGACTCGACGTTGCCGCGGTCGACGGACCTCAGCACCACGCTGACCGGTTTGGTCCGCGTGGTCCATAGATAGGCGCCGACGAGGAGAAGCAGGACGAGCGCCGCCGGCAGGATGCGGCGCAATAAAAAGGATGTATTCATGGCGTGTGATTATGCCGTGTTTGCCACAGCCGCGCCCTTCCCCGGAAGGGCATTGAGCGCTAACTTAAGTGTGTCGGCACATTTCTCCCTCCCCTTCAAGGGGAGGGTCGGGGAGGGGATGGGGTTCAGCGCGGCACGGCGACCGCTTCGATCCACGGCTCCAGGCGCTGGCCGGAGGCGATGGTGGCCTCGAAGCGCGCGCCGGGTTCGTCCGCGTTGCGCCGCGGGCTGCGCAGCGCCGGTTCCAGCGCCGGACGCAGGGCGTGCGGCACATTGATCTGCGACACCGCGAGGGCGCTGAGATAGCCGCCGATGCGGGTCTGCTTGTCGCGCATCACCGTGCGCGGGCGCAGCGTGGCCTTGACGATCAGGTAACGGCCGCGATCCGGATACTTCGCGCGCAGGGCCGCGCGGCCCAGCCCGGCATCGATGGCGAACAGCCGACTGTTCACGTTCTCCTCGCGCTTCACCTGTTCCTCGGCGCGCCTGGCCTTGTCGGCGAAGGCCTTGCTGTCGGCATTGGCCGCCTGCGCCGCGACGTGGCGCGCGGCATTTTGCCGCGTGCGCTCCAGCGCCTGCTGCCAGGCCGCACCGCCGAGCTCCAGCACCAGCAGCACCTCGCGCGGCAGAGATCGCTCGAAGCGCCGGCGCTCGGCGTTGTCCGCGGCTACGGCCGCGGTATCGAAGCCCAGCGCCGCCATCTTCGCCTGGTCCAGCCAGTCCGGCATGCCGCCGTTGGTGCCGAAACCCGAACCGTAGTATTCGCCCGTGCCGGCATCGAGCACGCGCCAGTTCAGCGCCAGCGCCAGGCCGCTGTTCTCCCTGGCCATGCCGCGGCCCCAGGGCAGGGACAGTTCGCGCTGGGTCAGCAGCATGCGGCTTTCCGCCTCGCCGCTGCGATTCAGATAGACGCCCAGCAGCGCCACGGCATTGGCCAGCAGGATCAGCGCCGCGCCGGCCCCCAGGACTTTCCAGGGCGTGAGCTTCACGGCGCGCCCCCCATGGCGCCGCGCCCGACGCGGCGCAGGCGCTTCAACACCAGCAGGATCAGGATCGCGGCCAGACCCAGCACCAGGAAGAACAGGTACTTGGGCATGAGCTCCCACCACCAGTCGAAGAACTTGGTGTAGAGAAAGATGACGAAGAATGTGATGCCGGTATTCACCGTGTCCAGCCACTGCCGGCGCGCGCCGATCCAGATCGCCAGGGCGCTGGCGACGAAGCCGGCGAGTTCGTAGATGCCCTCGATGCTGCTCATTTCGATGTCGTAATTGGCCAGGTAGCTGCCCTGTCCCCAGTGGCCCAGCACCAGCATCGGCAGCAGCAGGCAGAGCAGGCCGAAGATCCGGTAGATCGCGGCGAAGCCCGACAGGCGTCGGTGTTCGGTCAGCGCCGGGACGGCGAACAGCAGCGCCGCCACCGGGAAGAAATTCTCCGGCCGCTCGCCAAAATGCAGCCAGTAGATGCCGCCCCACTCGCCCACGCGCGCGGCGACGAAGGCGATCACGCAGCAGATGCCGGCCGCCAGCAGCAGCCGCAGGTCGCAGGCATAGGCCAGCAGCAAGGCCAGCGCCGCCCAGGGCAACAGCGCGCGATCGGTCGGCGTGATGTTGAAGATCTGGCCGAGCATGGTCAGGTTCAGCACGAAGCAGGCGAAGGCCACCATCGCCGCCAG
>JACPUD010000064.1 GCA_016192435.1 Rhodocyclales bacterium
CCACCGAAGGGCTGGACGCCGACCACGGCGCCGATCATGCTGCGGTTGACGTAGATGTTGCCGACGCGCGCCGCCTTCACCACTTGCCCGACCGTTTCGTCGATGCGGCTGTGCACGCCCAGGGTCAGGCCGTAGCCGGTGCCATTGATGGCCGCGACCAGGCCGTCGAGCTCGCCGGCGGCGAAGCGCAGCACATGCAGCACCGGGCCGAACACCTCGCCCTGCAACTCGCTCAGCGCATCGATCTCGATCAGCGTCGGCGCCACGAAGCAGCCGCTGCGGCAGGCCGCCGGCAAGCCGGCCTGCCACACCGCCCGGCCTTTTTCGCGCATCCGCGCGATGTGGCCGAACAGCGCGTCGCGGGCCTTGCCGTCGATCACCGGGCCGATGTCGGTGGCCAGGCGCGCCGGATTGCCGATCCGCAGTTCCAGCGCGGCGGCCTTCAACAGCGGCAGCACGCGGTCGGCAATCTCCTGCTGCAGGCACAGCACGCGCAAGGCCGAGCAGCGCTGGCCGGCGCTGTCGAAGGCCGAACTCAGCACGTCCTGCACCACCTGCTCGGGCAGGGCCGAGGAATCGACGATCATCGCGTTCTGGCCGCCGGTTTCCGCGATCAGACGCACTCCGTCGCGCACCGCGATGCGCTGGTTGATCAGTTGCGCCACTTCGGTGGAGCCGGTGAACAGCACGCCGCGCACGCGCGGATCGGCGACCAGCGCGGCGCCCACGGTTTCGCCGGGTCCGGGCAGCAGTTGCAGGACTTGCGGCGGTATGCCGCCCTGGTGCAGCAGCGCCACGGCGAAACAGGCGATCAGCGGCGTCTGCTCGGCCGGCTTGGCGATCACCGGGCTGCCGGCAGCGAGGGCCGCGCTGACCTGGCCGACGAATATCGCCAGCGGAAAATTCCAGGGGCTGATGCAGATCGCCGGTCCCGGGATCGCGTGCGCCGGCTGCAGGCCGGGGTTGTCGAGTTGCGCGGCGTAGTAGCGGCAGAAATCCACGGCTTCGCGGATTTCGGCCAGGCCGCTGCTCCAGGTCTTGCCGGCTTCGCGGATGCACAGGCTGAGCAGTTGCAGGCGCTGCGCTTCGAGCAGGTCGGCGGCGCGCAGCAGTGCCGCCGCGCGCGTGGCCGGCGCCGTCTGCGCCCAGTCCGCGGCGCAGGATGCGGCGCGCGCCAGCGCCAGTTCGACCATCGCGGCATCGGCCTCGACCACCGTGCCGACTTGGTCTGCAGGGGCGGCCGGATTCAGCACCGGCAGGGGCTGTTCGCGGGCCGAGCTGGCAGCGCCCGGCAGCGGCCGCGCCGACCACTGTTGGGCGGCAAGCTGCGCCAGGCCGGATTCGAGTTCGGCGATGCGCGTTTCGTCGGCCAGGTCGACCCCGGCCGAGTTGAGCCGCGCGGCGCCGAATATCCGCGCTGGCAGGGGGATCGCCGGGTGCGGCGCGCCGCCCTGCTGCCTGACGCGGCTCAGCGGATCGGCGAGCAGTTGGTCGATCGACACCGATTCATCGACGATGCGATTGACGAAGGAGCTGTTGGCGCCGTTTTCCAGCAGGCGGCGCACCAGGTAGGGCAGCAGGGTTTCGTGGCTGCCGACCGGGGCATAGATGCGGCAGCGCCTGGCGCCGTTTTCGGCCGTGATCAGGTGGTCGTAGAGCGCCTCGCCCATGCCGTGCAGGCACTGGAATTCGTAGTCCTCGATGCCTTGGCGGCGCGCCATCTGCATCACGGCGGCGACGGTCTGCGCATTGTGGGTGGCGAACTGGGGATAGATCGCGTCCGGCGCCGCCAGCATGCGGCCGGCGCAGGCAAGATAGGACAGATCGGTATGGAGCTTGCGCGTGAATACCGGATAGTCGGCGAGGCCGTCGACCTGGGCGCGGCGGATTTCGCTGTCCCAGTAGGCGCCCTTGACCAGGCGCAGCATGATGCGGCGCCGGTTTCGCCGCGCCAGTTCGATCAGCCAGTCGACGACGTGGATGCTGCGCTTCTGGTAGGCCTGGACCACGAAACCGAGACCGTCCCAGTCGGCCAGGTCGCGGTCGGCGGCGAGGGATTCGAGCAGGTCGAGCGAGATTTCGAGGCGCTCGGCTTCTTCTGCATCGATGTTGAGCCCGATACCGTAGCGCCTTGCCAGCAGCATCAGGGATTTCAGCGCCGGCCCGAGTTCGGCCATGACGCGCGACTTCTGGCTGCGCTGGTAGCGCGGGTGCAGGGCCGAGAGCTTGACCGAGACGCCGGCCGCGGCCACCACGCCGCGCCCGCCGGCGGCAGTGCCGATGGCATGGATCGCGCTTTCGTAGGCGCACCGGTAGCGCTCGGCATCGGCCGCGCTCATGGCCGCTTCGCCGAGCATGTCGAAGGAGTGGGTATAGCCGCCGGCTTCCCTGGCGGCGGCCTGCGCCAGCGCCTCGGCGATGGTCTTGCCGGCAACGAATTGCCTTGCCAGCAGCGCCATCGCATAAGCCACGCCGCGCCGCACCAGGGGTTCGCCGCCGCGGCTCAGCAGCCCGCCCAGCGCCTGGCCGAGGACGCCGTGCGAGGGCGCGGCGACCAGCTTGCCGCCGAGCAGCAAAGCCCAGGTCGCGGCATTGACGAACAGCGAATGCTGGCCGCCGAGGTGCGCATGCCAGTTGCCGTGGCTCAGCTTGTCGCGGATCAGGCGATCCGCCGTGGCCGCGTCGGGAACGCGCAGCAAGGCCTCGACCAGGCACATCAGCGCAATGCCTTCGGGTGTCGAGAGGGAAAATTCGTGCATCAGGTGGGCGACGCCGCCGGCGCCGCGCCGCTCGCCGCGCACCGCCTCGACCAGGGCTCGCGCCTGCGCCCTGATCGCCGGCGCGGCGAGCTCCGGGCCTTCCAGTTCGGTCACCAGTGCCGCCACACATGCGGCTTCGGCGCTCCGGCAGGCTTTCCTGATTGCGTGTCGCGACATGGGCGACTCTCCGTAGACCGGCATCGACATGCAAGGCGGCGTTCGGCTGGCGCGATTTGCCTGGCGCGCTGCCCCGCATCGAACGTCCCGCAACGCTTGCTGTCTACATAGTTTAGTAGAACTCGCCGTCCGGGCGCAGCGAGCGACGCATGCAAGCGCCGGGCGAGGTTTGGCCGGCAGCATCCTGGGAGATGGTCATGAACGACAAGGTCATCGCTAAGCAGCGCCCGGTGCGCCTGATCGGCGTGGTCAGCGGGCTGGGGGTGCCGTTGCGCACGCGTGCCGGCAGCATGCGCGCGGCGGCGGCCCTGGAACTCGCCGATGCCGGCGGCGGCATGCGCAGGAACGGCATCGATTGCGCATGGGACGGGCTCATCGTACCGGCGGCCGGGCCGGACCTGCCGCGGGACCTTGCATTGCGCCGGCTCTGCGGCCAGGTCGCCGCGCGCGTCGCGGCCTGCATCGACAGCGGGGCCGTGCCGGTGGTGGTCAGCGGCGATCATGCGCTGGCGGTCGGCACCTGGCAGGGGGTGGCGCGCGCGCTCGGCAAGCCGCCCGGCATGCTCTGGATCGATGCCCATCTCGATGCGCATACCGCGGACAGCAGTCCCAGCGGCAATCCGCACGGCATGCCGCTGGCGGCGCTGCTGGGGCGCGGCCCCAATCCCTGGCAAAGCCCGCCGGCGGCACTGGACGCGGCGCGTTGCTGCGTCTTCGGCGCGCGCAGTTACGAGGATTCCGAGGTGCGCCTGCTGCAGGAACTCGGCGTGCATGTCGTGGATATGGAACAGATTCGCCGGCGTGGCCTGCGGCCGGCGCTGGACGAGGCGCTGGCCCATGTCGGTGACGGCAGCTTCGGCATTTCGATCGATCTCGACGCGGTCGATCCGGGCGACGCGCCCGGGGTCAATACCCCCAGCGCGGGCGGCCTTGACGGCGCCGCGCTGGCCGATGCCCTGCGCAGCCTGGCCCGCAAGCCGGAACTCGCCGCGCTCGAAATCGCCGAGTACAACCCGGAACGCGACGTCGCGGGCCGCACCGCGCGGCTGGCGGCGCGCCTGCTCGAAGCGTTGAGCGCGCCCGACGGCGACGAGTGCCGGTGGATCGAGGCTGCCAGTGGCGCGCACAACTATGCGCCGCTGCCGGTGGTGCTGGCGCGCGGCCAGGGCATCCATGTCTGGGATACGACGGGCAAGCGCTACATCGACATGATGTCGGCCTATTCGGCGGTGAGCCTGGGGCACGGCCATCCGCAACTGGTGGCCGCGCTGACGGAACAGGCGCAACGTCTGGCAGTGACCTCGCGGGCCTTCTACAACGATCGCTTGCCGCTGCTGCTGGCGCGCCTGTGCGCGGTGTTCGGCTACGAGGCCGCGCTGCCGGTGAATACCGGGCTCGAAGCGGTGGAAACCGCGCTCAAGGCGGCGCGCAAGTGGGGCTACCGGCACAAGGGCGTCGCCGCCGACCAGGCCGAGATCATCGCCTGCGCGGGCAATTTCCACGGGCGTTCGATTGCGATCATCGGCATGTCCT
Organism: Rhodocyclales bacterium; assembly: GCA_016192435.1. Classification (GTDB taxonomy): domain Bacteria; phylum Pseudomonadota; class Gammaproteobacteria; order Burkholderiales; family Rhodocyclaceae; genus Sulfuritalea. The sequence goes on from JACPUD010000064.1 coordinate 4,470, forward strand.
CGGAGGCCCAGTATCGCGACGGCTTCGGCCCGTTTGCGCCGGGCTTCAGGTTGATCGACTACGGCGACGAGGCCGCGCTGGAAGCCGCGATAGGACCCAACACCGTGGCCTTCCTGGTGGAACCGGTGCAGGGCGAGGGCGGCATCGTCGTGCCGCCCGCAGGCTATTTGCGCCGCTGCGCCGAAATCTGTCGGCGTCACGGCGTGCTGCTGATCGCCGACGAGGTGCAGACCGGCCTCGGCCGTACCGGCAAGCTGCTGGCCTCCTGGCACGAGAATGTGCGGCCCGACGGGGTGATCCTGGGCAAGGCACTGGGCGGCGGCCTGCTGCCGGTGTCGGCTTTTCTCGCCGACCGCCAATTGATGGACGTGTTCACGCCCGGCGACCATGGCAGCACCTTCGGCGGCAATGCGCTGGCCGCGGCGGTGGCCCTGGTCGCCCTCGACCTGATCGTCGAGCTGGATCTGTCGGCGCATTCGGCGCTGCTCGGCGAGCATCTGCTGGCGCGGCTGCGCCGCCTGCGCCATCCGGCGATACGTGCGGTGCGCGGGCGCGGACTGTTTGCCGGGATCGAACTCGACCCCGCGCTGCTCGACGCGCACACCGCCTGCCTGCGCCTGCTCGATGCCGGCGTGCTGAGCAAGGACACCCATGGCACGGTAATCCGGATCGCGCCGCCGCTGATCATCGACATGGCCCAGCTCGACGACGCGATCGACCGCATCGGCGCCGTGCTGCAGCAGACGCCGGCGGACCAGGCGCTTGCGGCCTGACCCGATGCCATGACCGGTGTCGACGAAAGGAACATTCTGCAAAGCCTGGGCATTGCCGGCAGCCTGGCCGCGGGCGATGTCGGCTTTGCCTCGGAAAACCCGTCAACCGGCAGGGTGATCGCGCGGGTTCGCCGTGCCGCCAGCGCCAACTATGAGGCGACCGTGACGGCGGCCGCGGCTGCCTTCGTGAAATGGCGCGAGGTGCCGGCGCCGCAACGCGGCGCGCTGGTGCGCGCCCTGGGCGAGGTACTGCGGCGGCACAAGGATCTGCTGGGCAGCCTGATCTCGCTCGAAACCGGGAAGATCAAGGCCGAAGGCGACGGCGAGGTGCAGGAAATGATCGACATCGCCGATTTCGCGGTCGGCCTTTCGCGCCAGTTGTACGGTCGCAGCATGCATTCGGAGCGCCGGCAACACCGGATGTTCGAGCAGTGGTTGCCGCTGGGTCCGGTCGGCGTGATCACCGCATTCAATTTTCCTGCCGCGGTGTGGGCGTGGAACGCGCTGATCGCCGCGGTCTGCGGCGACACGGTGGTGTGGAAGCCGAGTCCCAAGGCGCCATTGACGGCGCTGGCGATTCATCGGCTGGCATGCGATGTGGCGCGGCAGCACGATGCCGCGGATGTCTTCGGCCTGCTGCTGTCCGACCGGCCGCAGCTCGGCCAGCGGATGGCCGCCGACCCGCGCCTGCCGCTGCTTTCCTTCACCGGTTCCTCCGCGGTCGGGCGTCGCGTGGCGCAGACCGTGGCGGCGCGCTTTGGCCGCAGTCTGCTCGAATGTTCTGGCAACAACGCGGTGATCGTCGATGAATCCGCCGATCTCGATCTGGCGCTGCGCGCCATACTCTTCGGCGCGGTGGGCACTGCCGGCCAGCGCTGCACCTCGACGCGGCGCCTGATCGTGCACGAATCGCGCTATGCCGAAATCGTCCGCCGCCTGGTGGACGCCTACAGCGAGGTCTGCGTCGGCGATCCGCTGGCTGCCAGCACTCTGATGGGACCGCTGATAGACGAAGCCGCGCGCAAAGATTTTGTCGCCGCGGTGGCCGCAGCCGAAGCCTGCGGCGGCACCGTGCTGTGCGGCGGCTCGGTTCTGGCGCGGCCCGGTTATTTCGTGCGGCCGACGCTGATCGAAGCCGAGAACGACTGGCCGGTGGTGCAACGCGAAACCTTCGGCCCCATCCTCTACGTCATGCGCTACCGCGACTTCGACCAGGCGCTGGCCATGCAGAATGCCGTGCCGCAAGGCTTGTCCTCGGCCTTGTTCACGCTCGATCTGCGCCATGCGGAACAATTCCTCGCTGCATCCGGCAGCGATTGCGGCATCGCCAACATCAATCTCGGCACCTCGGGCGCCGAGATCGGCGGCGCCTTCGGCGGCGAAAAGGAAACCGGCGGCGGCCGCGAGGCCGGCTCGGACGCCTGGAAGGCTTACATGCGGCGGCAGACCAATACGATTAATTGGGGTAGCGATCTGCCGCTTGCTCAGGGAATTGAATTTCTCCCCGGCGGAGTACAACGGAGCCGATAGTAAGATTGGTCGACAAAAAGAGTCAACTTTTGAAATCTTTTGGCCGTTGAGCTATCAAATAGGAGAGATGGAGTTAACAGGGAACCGCGAATAATCAGAGAGGAGGCGTGTCATGTCGATCTTTGACCGTTATCAGGGCCGCTACGAATCCGCATTGGAAGAAGACATGTCGGTCCAGGACTATCTGGAACTGTGCCGCAACGAACCCGCGGCCTATGTCAGCGTCGCCGAGCGCATGCTCGCCGCGATCGGCGAACCCGAACTGGTGGATACGCGGCTCGATCCGCGGCTGTCGCGCATTTTTGCCAACAAGATCATCAAGATCTACCCGGCCTTCCGCGATTTCTACGGCATGGAGGAGGTGATCGAGAATATCGTCGCCTACATCCGCCATGCGGCCCAGGGCCTCGAAGAGAAGAAGCAGATCCTGTATCTGCTCGGTCCGGTCGGCGGCGGCAAATCCTCGCTCGCCGAGAAGCTGAAATCCCTGATCGAGAAGGAGCCTTTCTATGCCATCAAGGGCTCGCCGGTGCATGAGTCGCCGCTGGGCCTGTTCAAGCCCGAGGAGGACGGTCCCATCCTCGAAGAAGACTTCGGCATTCCGCGGCGTTACCTGAACACCATCATGTCGCCCTGGGCGGTCAAGCGCCTGCACGAGTTCAACGGCGACATCACCAGGTTCCGCGTGGTCAAGCTGCGCCCCTCGGTGCTGCGCCAGATCGCCGTGTCGAAGACCGAGCCGGGCGACGAGAACAACCAGGACATCTCCTCGCTGGTGGGCAAGATCGACATCCGCAAGCTCGAAGAGTATTCGCAGAACGATCCGGATGCCTACAGCTACTCGGGCGGGTTGTGCCTGGCCAACCGCGGTCTGCTCGAATTCGTCGAGATGTTCAAGGCGCCGATCAAGGTCCTGCATCCGCTGCTGACGGCGACCCAGGAAGCCAATTACAAGGGGACCGAGGGTTTCGGCGCGATCCCCTTCGACGGCACGATCCTCGCCCACTCCAACGAGGCGGAGTGGATGGCGTTCAAGAACAACCGCAACAACGAGGCCTTCCTCGACCGCATCTATATCGTCAAGGTGCCCTATTGCCTGCGCGTCTCCGAGGAGGTCAAGATCTACGAAAAGCTGCTGGCCAACTCTTCGCTGTCGAAGGCGCCTTGCGCGCCCGACACGCTCCTGATGATGGCGCAGTTCGCTGTGCTGTCGCGCCTCAAGGAGCCGGAAAACTCGGCGATCTACTCGAAGATGCGCGTCTATGACGGCGACAACCTCAAGGACACCGACCCCAAGGCCAAGTCCTACCAGGAGTACCGCGACTACGCCGGCGTCGACGAGGGCATGACCGGATTGTCCACGCGCTTCGCCTTCAAGATTCTGTCCAAGGTGTTCAACTTCGACCACCGCGAGGTGGCGGCCAATCCGGTGCACCTGATGTACGTGCTGGAACAGCAGATCGAGCAGGAGCAGTTCGCGCCCGAAGTCGAGCAGCGCTACCTCGGCTTCATCAAAGAGTTCCTCGCCCCGCGCTATGCCGAATTCATCGGCAAGGAAATCCAGACGGCCTACCTCGAATCGTATTCGGAGTACGGCCAAAATATCTTCGACCGCTACGTCACCTATGCCGACTTCTGGATTCAGGACCAGGAATTCCGCGATCCGAACACCGGCGAGATCCTCGATCGCAGCGCGCTCAACGACGAACTGGAGAAGATCGAGAAGCCGGCCGGCATCAGCAACCCGAAGGACTTCCGCAACGAGGTGGTGAACTTCGTGCTGCGCGCCCGGGCCAAGAACGACGGCATGAATCCGGCCTGGACTTCCTACGAGAAGCTGCGCGCGGTGATCGAGAAGAAGATGTTCTCCAACACCGAGGAACTGCTGCCGGTGATTTCCTTCAACAACAAGGCCAGCGCCGACGACCAGCGCAAGCACCAGGATTTCGTCAATCGCATGAAGGCCAAGGGTTACACGGAGAAGCAGGTCCGCCTGCTGGCCGAATGGTATCTGCGCGTGCGCAAGTCGTCCTGAACTGACGGCGGCGACGTGGCGTCCCGGAGTAGCCGGGACCGGGCAGGCAAACCGAGCGGGAGGGCAGCATGCTTCAGATCATCGATCGGCGCAACGACAGCAAAAACAAGAGCGCCGTCAATCGCAACCGCTTCATCCGGCGCTTCAAGGGCCAGATCAGGAAGGCGGTGCAGGACGCGATTGTCCGGCGCAAGATCGCCGATATCGACAACGGCGAGAGGGTCGGCATCCCGTCCAAGGATATTTCGGAACCGCAATTCCATCATGGCCGGGGCGGGCGCTGGAGCGTGGTGCAGCCGGGCAACGACCGTTACCTCACCGGCGATGAGATCGAGCGGCCCGAGGAAGGTGCGGGCGGGCGCGGCAGCGGCGCCAGCCTGGACGGCGAGGGCCTCGACGACTTCGTGTTCACGCTGTCGCGCGAGGAGTTTCTCGATATTTTCTTCGACGACCTGGCCCTGCCGCACCTGATCAAGACCCAGCTCGCGCGCATCACCGAATACAAGCGCGTGCGTGCCGGCTATACCTCGACCGGGGTGCCGGCCAACATCAATGTGGTGCGTTCGCTGCGCGGCGCGACGGGGCGCCGTCTGGCCGCCGGCGGGCCCTACCGCAAGACGCTGCGCGCCTTGCACGCCGAGTTGGCCGAGCTGGAAGCCTGCGGCTCGGGCGACGGCGAGCGGGCCGCGGAAATTCGCACCGAGATCGCCCGCCTGCTGCGCCGGATCGAAACCCTGCCCTTCATCGACACCTTCGATTTGCGCTACAACAGCCGCATCCGCGTGCCGGCGCCGTCGACCCAGGCCGTGATGTTCTGCGTCATGGACGTCTCCGGCTCCATGGACGAGCAGAAGAAGCGCATCGCCAAGCGCTTCTTCATGCTGCTCTATCTGTTCCTGACCCGCACCTACGAGCACATCGAGATCGTTTTCATCCGCCACCACACGCTGGCACTGGAAGTCGATGAGGACGACTTCTTCCGCTCGCGCGAGACCGGCGGCACCGTGGTGTCCTCCGCGCTCGAACTGATGCTGCGCATCGTGCGCCAGCGCTATGCCTCGAATGTCTGGAACATCTACTGCGCCCAGGCTTCCGATGGCGACAACTGGGAGGCCGATTCGCCGAAATGCCGGGAGCTGCTCGAATCCAGCCTCGTGCCGCTGATCCAGTACTACGCCTACATCGAGATTTCCGAGGGAGAACCGCAGAACCTCTGGCGCGAGTACGCCAGGGTCATGGCCAGCCATCCGCAGCGCTTCGCCATGCAGCAGATCGGCGGTCCGGAGGACATCTACCCGGTGTTCCGCGAACTGTTCCGCAAGAGTCTGGCGTGAGCCACCGATGAGCGAAATGCCGCAGCCGCTGCCGACCGGATCCGAATGGAGCTTCGAGTCCATCGAGCTCTACGATCGCGAGATCGGACGTGTCGCCCGGGAATACGGGCTGGACGTCTATCGCCACCAGCTCGAAGTGATCACCGCCGAGCAGATGATGGATGCCTATGCTTCGATCGGCATGCCGGTGTACTATCATCACTGGTCCTTCGGCAAGCATTTCCTGAGCACCGAGAAGGGCTACAAGCGCGGTCAGATGGGGCTCGCCTACGAGATCGTGATCAACTCCGATCCCTGCATCGTGTATCTCATGGAGGAGAACACGATGCCCATGCAGGCGCTGGTCATCGCCCACGCCGCCTACGGCCACAACTCCTTTTTCAAGGGCAACTACCTGTTCCGCACCTGGACTTCGGCCGAGGCGATCGTCGACTACCTGGTGTTCGCGCGCAACGTCATCGCCGAGTGCGAGGAGCGCTACGGCGAAGAGGAGGTGGAACAACTGCTCGATGCCTGCCATGCCCTGATGAGCGTCGGCGTGGACCGCTACAAGCGGCCGCCCAAACTGTCCCTGAACAAGGAGAAGGAAAGGCGCACGGAACGCGAAAGCTATCTGCAGTCGCAGGTCAATGACCTGTGGCGCACCCTGCCCCAGGGCCAGGAGCGGGAAACCGCCCAGAGCGAACGGCGCTTTCCCGCGGAACCGGAAGAGAACCTGTTGTATTTCATCGAGAAGAACGCGCCCCTGCTGGAGCCCTGGCAACGCGAAATCGTGCGCATCGTGCGCAAGATCGGGCAGTATTTCTACCCGCAGCGGCAAACCCAGTTGATGAACGAAGGCTGGGCCTGTTTCTGGCACTACACCATGCTTTACCATCTCTATGACCAGCGCCAGCTCGCCGATGGTTTCATGCTGGAATTCCTCCAGCATCACACCAATGTCGTGTTCCAGCCGCCGTTCAACAGCCGCCGCTTCGGCGGCATCAACCCCTACGCGCTGGGTTTTGCCATGTGGCGCGATATCCAGCGCATTTGCCAGGAACCGACCGCCGAGGATCGCGAGTGGTTTCCCGACCTGGCGGGCAGCGATTGGCGCGAGTCGATGGACTTCGCCATGCGCAATTTCAAAGATGAAAGCTTCGTCGCCCAGTATCTTTCGCCCCGGCTGATGCGGGAATTCAGGCTGTTCAACATCCTCGACGATCCGCGCGAGCCGACGTTGCGCGTGCGGGCGATCCACGATGAACAGGGCTACCGCACCCTGCGCCAGTGCCTCGCCGAGCAATACAACCTCGGCAGCCGCGAGCCCGACATCCAGGTCTGGAACGTCGATCTGCGCGGCGAGCGATCCCTCACGCTGCGCCATTTCAAGTACCAGGGACGGGACTTGAGCGAATCCCGCGACGCGGTGCTGAAGCACGTTGCGGCGCTATGGGGTTTTCCGGTCAGGCTGGAGGAGCAGGACGAGGATGGCGAGGTGCGGCACCTGACCGAGGTCAGGATCGACCGGCGCAAGGAGAATCAGCGGCCTTGATCCCGGCGGCGGGGTCCTGGCGATAGAACAGCCTGAACTCCCGATACACCTCCGGGTATTCGTCGACCAGCAACTGCGGCGTCTCGAAGAAGGCTTCGCTGGCGACGGCGAAGAACTCGGCGGGCCACTCGGCGCCATAGGGATCGAGCGGGGTTTCCTCGCCGTCATCGACGCGCCGCTGGAAGTCCTCGAAGGCCCGGCTCATGACCTCGATCCAGCGCCGCCGCGACATGCCGGCATGCAGCGGCGGCAAGCCGTCGGCATAGCCGCTTTTCATGTCGAGCTTGTGGGCGAATTCGTGGATCACCACATTGATGCCGTCCGCATCATTTGCATGATCGAACCAGGAGATCAGCACCGGGCCGCCGTACCAGGCCTCGCCCAGCACGTCGTCGTCGTACTCATGCACCACGCCGTCCTCGTCGATGATCCGCCGCGGAATCACGAAGTCGCCGGGATAGACCACGATGCCGACCCAGCCGGCATACCAGTCGAGGCCGAGATGAAGAATCGGCAGGCAGGCCTGCAGGGCGATCGTCAGCTGGATGCGCGGTGTCAGCCGCAGCCCCTGCGCGCCGCTCCATTGCTTTTCGGCGATGAAGCGGCGCGCCAACTGGCGCAGCCGGGCCCGCTCGTCGGGCGTCAGACGGTGAACAAAGGGCAGGCCGGCTTCGACCTCTTGCCACAGCGATTCGCGGATGTCGAGCCTGTCGGCCCGGCGCTGCCGCCACCATGCCAGCAGCTTGCGCATCATGCGACGCGCCGCGTGTTGAGCCAGATGCCGGCGAAGATCAGGCCGATGCCGGCGGCGTGATAGGGGGCCGGCGTCTCGTCGAGAAAAATCATCGACAGCACGATGCCGAAGGCCGGCACCAGGTGCATGAACAGTCCGGCGCGCGCCGGCCCGACTTCGGCGACGCCGCGATTCCACAGGATGTAGCCGAGAAAAGCCGGGAACACCCCCGTATAGACGATGCCGGCAATCGCGCCCGGCGTGGCTATGACGTGGCGGCCCTGGGCCATTTCCCAGAGATAGAAGGGCAGCAGGAAAAGCAGGCCGGTGACGCTGATCGCGGTGAGAAAGGACAGCGGGTGCACCGGGGGCCGGCGCGACAGCAGCAGGGTATAGGCCGACCAGGCCATTACCGAGGCGAGGATCCACAGATCGCCGACGTTCAGCGTGAGCTGCTGCAGGCGTTGCAGCTCGCCGTGGGCAACGATGGCGAGCACGCCGACGAAGGAAACCAGGATGCCGGCCAGCTCGCGGCGGTGCAGGCGCTTGCCGGTCAGCAGCCAGGAGATCAGCACGATCATGATGGGGATGAATGAATTCAGCAGCGTGCCGTTGATCGCGGTGGTGTATTGCAGGCCGCCGTAGACCAGCACGTTGTAGCCGCCGGTGCCCAGTGCGCCGAAGAACAGCAGCCAGGGCCAGGCGGCGCACAGTTGCGGCCAGTCGCGCCGCACCTGGGGCAGGGACAGCGGCAGCAGGCAGAGCAGGGCCACCGCCCAGCGCCAGAAGGACAGGGCGACCGGCGGCAGCTCGCCGCGAAAGGCGCGGCTGACGATCCAGTTGCCGGCCCAGAACAGGTTGGCCAGGGTCAGCAGCAGGTAGGGAGAGAGTTGCGGCGGTTTCTTCATCGAGATGGGGATTATGCACGGCGTGGGATAATTGCTTCATGGTCTCCGTAGTGCATTCCCTGCAGCCGTCGAGCGGCGAAGCCGAAACACTGTCGCGCCTCTGTGTCGGCCTGCCCGCCGCGGCCGCGGCGCGCGCCGCCGAGGCACTGGCGCTGGCGCGCGACGCTTATGGCGACCAGGAGTTGGGTACCGGCGAGGCCATCCTGCAGCACGCCCTGGGCATGGCCCTGATCGTGGCCTCGCTCGACCTCGACGCCGACGCGCGCATCGCCGCCCTGCTGTTTGCCGCCAGCGATCACGTGCCGGATTGCGACGAGCGCCTGAAAGTTGGCTTTGGCGACACGGTGGCCGGCCTGGTGGCGGGGCTGCACCGGCTGGGCAGCCTGCGTCCGCTGACGCGAGCGGCGGCGGGTGGCGGCGCGGCAGGCGAGGGCGCGGCCGAGTCGCGGGTGGACGTCAAGGCCCAGGCCGAGATCCTGCGCAAGATGCTGCTGGCCATGGTCGATGACATCCGCGTGGTCATGCTGCGGCTGGCGAGCCGGGTGCAGACGCTGCGCTTCCTCAACGCGCGGCCCGGCCCGCTGCGCGACGAAATGGCCAGGGAGAGCCAGCTGATCTACGCGCCGCTGGCCAACCGGCTCGGCATCTGGCACGTCAAGTGGGAACTCGAAGACCTGGCCTTCCGCTACCTGGAGCCTGAGACCTACAAGCGCATCGCCCGAATGCTCGATGAAAAGCGCACCGAGCGCGAGGGCTTCATCGACCAGGCCGTGGCGCGCCTGCAGGCGGAGCTGGCGGCTGCCGGCGTGCGGGCCGAGATCTACGGTCGGCCCAAGCACATCTACAGCATCTGGAACAAGATGCGCGGCAAGGACATCGACTTTTCCGAAGTCTATGACGTGCGCGCGGTGCGCATCATCGTCGATGAAGTCAAGGACTGCTACACGGCGCTGGGCATCGTGCACCACCTGTGGCAGCCGATCCACGGCGAGTTCGACGACTACATCTCCCATCCCAAGGGCAATTTCTATCGTTCGCTGCACACCGCGGTGGAGGTCGAGGACGGCCGTTCGCTGGAGGTGCAGATCCGCACCCGCGAAATGCACGAGCATGCCGAACTGGGCGTCGCCGCCCACTGGCGCTACAAGGAATCCGGCAAGTCGGTGAAGGCCGGCGGCGCCTACGAGGACAAGATTTCCTGGCTGCGGCAACTGCTGTCGTGGCGCGACGAAATCGCCGATTCGGCGGAGTGGGTGCAGCAGTTCAAGCGCGCGGCGCTGGACGACACGATCTATGTGCTGACGCCCCAGGACAAGGTCATCGATCTGCCGCGCGGCGCCACGGCGCTGGACTTTGCCTATCGGCTGCACACCGATCTCGGCCATCGCTGCCGCGGCGCGAAGATCGACGGCCACATGGTGCCGCTCAACACCGCGCTGGCCAACGGGCAGCGCGTGGAAATCGTCACGATCAAGAGCGGCGGGCCGTCGCGCGACTGGCTGAATCCGGCGCAGGCTTACCTGGCCACGTCGCGCGCGCGCTCCAAGGTCAAGCAGTGGTTTGCCGCGCAGGACGAAGCCGAACTGCTGGCGCAGGGCCGCAGCCTGGTGACGCGGGAACTGCAGCGCGAGGGACAGACCCAGTCCAATCTCGACGAACTGGCGGTCAAGCTTGGACTGAAAAGCGCCGAGGCACTGTTCCTTGCCGCGGCGCGCGGCGAAGTCGGCATGCGGGCGATCGACACGGCCTTGCGCGGCGGCGCCGAGCCCTTGCCGCCCGAGCCGGAAATCCAGACCAAGAAGAGCCGTGCCGGCGACAGCCGGATCCTCGTGGTCGGCGTGGACAAGCTGCTGACCCAGGTCGGCACCTGCTGCAAGCCGATGCCGCCGGATGCGATCGTCGGTTTCGTCACGCGCGGCAAGGGCATTTCCATCCATCGCGTCGAATGCACCAACTTCCGCAACATGGCGGCACGCAATCCGGAGCGCGTCATCGGCGCCGAGTGGGGTGAGCAGGCGGGTGCGGTCTATCCGGTCGATCTGGTAGTGGATGCGGGCGACCGGCAGGGGCTGCTGCGCGACATTTCCGACGTGCTGTCGCGCGAGAAAATCAACGTGACGGCGGTCAGGACGCAATCCCGCGCAGGCATTGCCCACATGGGCTTTGTGGTTGAATTATCCGAGAAGGGCATGCTGCAGAGGGTGTTATCCTTGCTGCGCGAGGTGCCAGGCGTCATTCGCGCCGAACGGCGCTGAGAAGTCGTCGGCGCGAGCGGAAATCGGCGCTCTTCGAGAGGAACCGAATCTGAATTCGACCATGTTCGTCAACGCAAGACCGCACCGCTGGGCGCTGGCCAGCGGCTACCGGGTACGCATTGCCGCCTTTGTCCTGATCGGCGCACCGATCGGCTTGCACCTGCATGCGCAGGGACATGGCGCCGGGCTGTGGTCCCTGTTCGCGCTGCAATTCCTGGTCTATCCGCATGTGCTGCACTGGCTGACGCGCAGGGCGTGGATCCGGGGCTGGAGCGAGTTCAACAACATGCTGGTCGACTCCGTATTGTGCGGCGCCTGGGCGGCGGGCCTGGGTTTCCCGCTGTGGATCAGCGTGGTGCTGTTCGTCGCCAACCTGCTGAACCATACGATCACGCGCGGCATCTCCGGCGTCCTGACCTGCGCCGCGACCTTCGCCGCCGGCGCGCTGGCGTCCACCGCGGTGATTGCATTCCATGTGTCGTCGGATACCGGCGGCCTGGTGACATTGGCATCGATTATCGGTCTGGCCGTGTATTTGTCGCTGATCGGCGTCGAGTTCTTCGCCTATGTCGAGCAGTTGCACAAGGTGCAGGACACGCTGGACAGCCAGAAGCAGACGCTCGAAAATGCCAATGCGATGCTGCATGCGCAGATCGGCAAGATCAACGACTTGCAGGAACAACTCCATGACCAAGCCAATCGCGACTCGCTGACCGGCCTCTTCAATCGCCGTTACCTCGAAGGCACGCTCGAGCGCGAACTGGCGCGCTGCAGGCGGGAAGCCGTGCCGCTGTCGATGCTGATGATCGACATCGATCATTTCAAGAGCGTGAACGACACCCATGGACATCAGGCCGGCGACGAGGTGTTGCGGGTTTTCAGCCTGCTGCTGCTGGAGAATGCCCGTGCCGAGGACATCGTATGCCGCTACGGCGGCGAGGAGTTCCTGCTGGTGTTGCCGAAGATGCCTCTGGAAATCGCCCGCGACCGCGCGGCGCAGTTGCTGAAGCTGTTTCAGCAGCAGGTGGTGTCGTTCGGCGAATTGCGGCTGCAGACCACCATCTCGATGGGGATTGCCGCTACGCCGGAGCATGCGGACACGGCCGACGGCCTGATCCGCTGCGCGGACGACGCGCTGTATCAGGCGAAGCGGGCCGGCCGCAACCGGGTGATGGTGTTCGGCGCCATCCCAGACGCTTAGCCCGGTCCGGTCGGCGCGGCACCGGCCTGCGGCGCAACATAGCCGTGGCACAGCAGATGTTCCCAGTCGGGACGCCCGTGCCGCCGCGCCAGGGCGGCCATGCTGCGGTGATCGTAGGGCAGCGCAATCAGTTGCGCACTCCAGCCGCCCTCCCGCTTTTCGACGATGGCATAGCGCGCGTCGGGTGCTCCGTTCTCCACGGCGTGATAAACCGGCAGCTCGTCGTCCCAGGCCGGCTGGCCCACGCTGCCGGGATTCAGCAGCATCTGTCCGCTGGCGCTGCGCAGCATGCGCGGCACATGGGTATGGCCGCAGAGGACGACGTCGGCGGCATTGGCGCCGAGGCGGCGGCGGATCTCGTCCGCGCTGGCCGCGCGCAGCCGGCCCGGCTCCAATGATTCCAGGAAATATTCGGCGTCGCGGGCCGGCGTGCCATGGCAGATGAAGACCTCGTCGCTGCATGCGCGGCAGTGGGGCAGGGAGTCTATCCAGGCCAGTTCCGCGGCGCCGAGCCGGGCGCGGGCATAGACATCCGATGGATCGGCGCCTTGCGGACTCAGCGTCAGGATCTGCCGTTCGTGGTTTCCCGCCAGTTGCACCCAGTCCTGCGCCATCAGGAAGCGTGCGGTCTCCAGGGGCAACAGCGGCCCCGAAAGGCTGTCGCCGAGATTGATCACGGCGTCGACCGCGCGCCGCCCGAAATCCTCGACCACCGCTTCCAGCGCGGCGAGGTTGCCGTGGATGTCGGAGAGCACCGCGAGGCGCATGGTGGCCAGGCGGTCCTAGTCGATCCGGCTTGCGAGCCGGCCCAGGTGCAGGCGCGGCAGGGCTGCGCGCAGGCGTTCCGGATGCGCCGAGGCGTGCAGTTGCAGGCGGCCGTCGCCCTGGGCGAGGCGGCCGGCCAGACGTTGCGTCTGACGCGCCACCGCCGCCGCGACATCGACCAGTTGCGCGCGCGTGCCGACGACCTCGCGCAGCAGCGGCGCCAGAAAGCTGTAGTGCGTGCAGCCCAGCACGATGCGGTCGACGCCCTGTTCCAGCAGCGGCTCGATGCGGGTGCGGACGTCCGTCGCCAGCGCCGGATCGTCGAGTTGCAGCATTTCGACATGCGTGGCCCAGCCGGGGCAGGGCTCGACGAAGACCTCGACCTGGCCGGCATGGTCGCGAATCAAGTGTTTGAGGCGCTGGCTGTTGGCGGTCGCCTCGGTCACCAGCACGGCAATGCGGCCGCTCACGCTGTCCTGTGCCGCCGGTTTGATGCCGGGCTCGATGCCGACCACGGGCAGGCCCGGATGAGCGGCGCGCAGAGCCTGCACCGCGGCGGCGGTGGCGGTATTGCAGGCCACCACCAGCAACTCGCAGCCTTGCGCCGCAAGATAGTCGCCGATGGCCAGCACGCGGCACTGGATCTGCGCTTCGCTCTTGTTGCCGTAAGGGACGTGGGCGGTGTCGGCGAAATAGGCGAAGTCGGCCTGCGGCAAGGCCTCGATCAGCGCCGCCAGCACAGAGAGGCCGCCGAGGCCGGAATCAAAGACGCCGATCATGATGCTCCGGGGGGACAGGTTTGGCAGTTCGCGGGACGGTGGCGATCATCGGGGAAAAAAGGGGGGCTACAGTGTGTGGTTTCGGCAAGGGCACCTGCAGTTTACCGTGGTCGGCCTGGCTGCGCGGTTAAGCGCTCCTTAAGCGCAAGCGGGCATACTGATTGTCGTCAACCCACAGGAGTCATTCAAATGTCCCGATCCCCGAACTTCGCCAGGAGACTGGTCGCCGTCATTGGCGGCGTGTTGCTCATCGTCGCAAACGTGGCATTCATCGCCATTCCCTATTCGCTCGGCGCTCATCCCGGGGAAGCGCTCGTGATGGGAGCAAACCAGCCTTATTTCCATGCCAGCTGATTCGCGCCAAGGCTAGAATCGCAGCCAACCCATGCTGCCGGAATCCCTGAAACGCTACGCTTGGCTGTCCATCGCGGCGGCGCTGGCCACCATACTGCTGAAAGGCGTGGCGTGGCGGCTGACCGGCTCGGTCGGGCTGTTGTCGGATGCCATCGAGTCCTTGGTAAACCTTGCCGGGGCGCTCATGGCGCTCTGGATGTTGACTGTGGCGGCATTGCCGGCGGATGAAGATCATCCTCATGGCCACGGCAAGGCGGAGTATTTCTCCAGCGCCTTCGAGGGCTTCCTAATCCTGCTGGCGGCCCTCAGCATTGCCTATACGGCGGTTGCGCGCCTGCTGAGTCCCCAGCCGCTGGAAGCGGTCGGTATCGGACTGGCGGTGTCGATGGCGGCCTCCGTCATCAATTTCACCACGGCCCGCGTCCTGATGCGCGTCGGTCGCGCACATCACTCGATTACGCTTGAGGCCGACGCCCATCATTTGATGACCGATGTGTGGACCTCCGCCGGGGTAATTGCGGGTGTCGGCCTGGTTTGGGTAAGCGGCTGGCTCTGGCTCGATCCGGCGATTGCGCTGCTGGTTGCCGCGAACATTGTCTGGACCGGTTGGCAACTGATGCGACGATCCGCCGCCGGCCTGATGGATGCGGCGCTGCCAATCGAAACTCTGGAACAGATCGAGGCGCTGCTGGCCGACTACCGCTGCCAGGGTCTGGACTTCCATGCCCTGCGTACACGCCAGGCAGGCAGCCGCACTTTCGTGACCCTGCATGTCCTGGTGCCGGGAAACTGGACGGTGCAGCGGGGGCACGACTGGGCGGAGCGCATCGAGGCGGACATCTGCGGCGTACTGCACAACGCGCATGTCACCACGCATCTGGAACCCATCGAAGACCCGCTCTCGATGATCGACCAGGCGCTAGACCGGCCGCCGTCCTGAGGCCCGATTCGGCGCGACGGCGCCGGTGCGCAAGAATCAGCCGACGGTGACCGGAATCTTGCCGATCCTGGCCTGCCACTCCTTCGGCCCGGTGATGTGCACCGAGCTGCCGAGCGAATCGACGGCGACCGTGACCGGCATGTCCTTGACATCGAATTCGTAGATGGCTTCCATGCCGAGGTCGGCGAAGCCGACGACCTTGGCCGACTGGATCGCCTTGGCCACGAGATAGGCGGCGCCGCCGACGGCCATCAGGTAGGCCGACTGGTTGTCCTTGATCGCCTCGATCGCCGTGGGGCCACGCTCGGACTTGCCGATCATCGAGATCAGGCCGGTCTGCTCCAGCATCATGCGGGTGAACTTGTCCATCCGCGTCGCCGTGGTGGGGCCGGCGGGGCCGACCACTTCGTCCCTCACCGGATCGACCGGGCCGACGTAATAAATGACGCGGTTGGTGAAGTCGACCGGCAGCTTTTCGCCCTTGGCCAGCATGTCGGCGATGCGTTTGTGCGCGGCGTCGCGGCCGGTCAGCATCTTGCCGTTGAGCAGCAGTTTTTGTCCCGGCTTCCAGGCCGCGACCTGGGCCTTGGTGAGACTGTTCAGGTCGACGCGGGTGGCGGTCGCAGCATCGGCCTGCCAGGTTACCTGGGGCCAGTCTTCAAGGCTGGGCGGCTGCAGCTTGGCCGGGCCGGAGCCGTCGAGATGGAAGTGGCAGTGGCGCGTCGCCGCGCAGTTGGGGATCAGCGCCACCGGCAGGTTGGCGGCGTGGGTCGGGTAGTCGAGCACCTTGACGTCGAGCACCGTGGTGAGGCCGCCGAGGCCCTGCGCGCCGATGCCCAGCGCGTTGATCTTCTCGTGCAGTTCGAGGCGCAGTTCTTCCGCCCTCGTTTTGGCACCGCGGGCTTTCAGTTCATGGATGTCCACCGGCGCCATGATGGCTTCCTTGGCCAGCAGCATGGCCTTTTCCGGCGTGCCGCCGATGCCGACGCCGAGTATGCCGGGCGGGCACCAGCCGGCGCCCATGGTCGGGATGGTCTTGAGTATCCACTCCACGAGGTCGTCGGAGGGATTCAGCATGGCGAACTTGGCCTTGGCTTCCGAGCCGCCGCCCTTGGCCGCGCAAATGACTTCGACGTGGTCGCCGGGAACGATTTCGTAATGCACCACGGCCGGGGTGTTGTCCTTGGTGTTCTTGCGCGTGCCGGCCGGGTCGGCCAGCACCGAGGCACGCAGCGGATTCTCGGCGTTGCCGTAGGCGCGGCGCACGCCTTCATTGACCATCTCCTGCACCGATAGCGTGGCGTCCCATTGCACCTTCATGCCGACCTTGAGGAACACCAGCGCGATGCCGGTGTCCTGGCAGATCGGACGGTGGCCCTCGGCTGACATGCGGCTGTTGGTGAGTATTTGCGCGATCGCGTCCTTCGCCGCCGGCGACTCCTCGCGCTCGTAGGCTGCGCCGAGCGCCGTGATGTAGTCGAGCGGATGGTAGTAGCTGATGAACTGAAAGGCATCGGCAATGGACTGGACGAAATCGTCCTGGCGGATGGTGGTCATGGCGGCTCCGTGGACTGTGTTCAGTGTTTTCCGGCCGACAGGGTCTGCATCATGATCTTGTCGGTGTAGGCGATGGCGATCGCCGAGAGCAGGAAGGAAACGTGGATCGCGATCTGAGCGATGATGACGCGGTCTTCGGTATGCCCGGCGTTGATGAAGGTACGCAGCAGGTGGATCGAGGAAATGCTGATCAGGGCCACCGCCAGCTTGACCTTGAGCACGCCGGCATTGACGTGGGAGAGCCATTCCGGCTGGTCGGGGTGGCCTTCGAGGTCGAGCCGCGAGACGAAGGTTTCGTAGCCGCCAATGATGACCATGATCAACAGGTTGGCGATCATCACCACGTCGATCAGGCCCAAAACGATCAGCATCACTTCGTTCTCGTTGAGGCTGCCGGCCTTGGTCACCAGGATCGCCAGTTCGTGCATGAACTGGTACACATACACGCCCTGGGCGATGATCAGCCCCAGATACAGCGGCGCCTGCAGCCAACGGCTCCAGAAGATGAAAAACTCCATGGGTTTGATGATCTGGTTCATAGGGGCGGGCAAGGTTGGTGCGGGGCAGCAATATTACCTCAGGAGCCGGGCCGCAATGCCGGACGGGCAGCGTAAGTCGCATGTAAGGCTCTTTCGCTTTAATATGTAAGCACTTAAAATCTATGGCTGCGACAAGCAGCAGAGCCGGTCGGCAGCAGCGTTGTCTTCCAAAAGCGAATACCAGCATGACCGCCTGATCCCAGGTACGGTCAGCTTGGCGGAAATTCTTTTCATCCGGATTCCATCCGGCTACATGCGAGAGGAGAGGTGTCAATGTCCAGCATCGAATCAAATGTCACGGAAAGTCGTGTATTCCCCCCGGCGGACGCTGTGGTCAAGAAGGCCACCATTTCCGGGATGGCGGCCTACGAGGCGCTGTGCAAGGAGGCCGAGCAGGACTACGCCGGCTTCTGGGCGCGACTGGCGCGTGAGCATGTGACCTGGAAGCAGCCTTTCACCAAATCGCTGGACGAATCCAAGGCACCCTTTTACGAGTGGTTTGCCGATGGCAAGCTGAACGTTTCCTACAACTGCCTCGACCGCAACATCGAGGCCGGGCTGGGCGACAAGGTCGCGATCATTTTTGAAGCCGACGGCGGCGAGGTCACCAAGGTGACCTACAAGGATTTGTTGGCCCGCGTCGCCAGGTTCGCCAATGCGCTGAAGGCGCATGGCATCAAGAAGGGTGATCGCGTCCTGATCTACATGCCGATGTCGATCGAAGGTGTGGTGGCGATGCAGGCCTGCGCCCGCATCGGCGCGATCCACTCGGTGGTGTTCGGCGGCTTCTCCGCCAAGAGCGTGCAGGAGCGCATCCAGGATGCCGGCGCGGTTGCCGTGATCACCGCCGACGAACAATGCCGCGGCGGCAAGAACATTCCGCTGAAGCCAGCGGTCGACGACGGCATTGCCATGGGCGGCTGCGAGTCGATCAAGACCGTGATCGTCTTCAAGCGCACCGGCGGTCCCTGCAACATGGTGGCCGACCGCGACGTCTGGTGGGACGACGCCATCGCCGGCCAGTCCGACACCTGCGAGCCGGAGTGGGTCGGTGCCGAGCATCCGCTGTTTCTGCTCTACACCTCGGGTTCCACCGGCAAGCCGAAGGGCGTCCAGCACAGCTCCGGCGGCTATCTGCTGCATGCGATCCTGACCATGAAATGGACCTTCGACATCAAGGCCGACGATGTCTTCTGGTGCACCGCCGACATCGGCTGGGTCACCGGCCACACCTACATCACCTATGGCCCGCTGGCCTGCGGCGCCACCGAGATCGTGTTCGAAGGCGTGCCGACCTATCCCGATGCCGGGCGTTTCTGGAAGACCATCGAAAAGCACAAGGTCAACATCTTCTACACCGCGCCGACCGCCATCCGTTCGCTGATCAAGGCCGGTGAGAACACGCCTACCACGCATCCGAAGAACTACGACCTGACCAGCCTGCGCATCCTCGGTTCGGTCGGCGAGCCGATCAACCCGGAAGCCTGGATGTGGTACTACAACAACGTCGGCGGCGGCCGCTGCCCGATCGTCGACACCTTCTGGCAGACCGAAACCGGTGGCCACATGATCACCCCGCTACCGGGCGCCACGCCGCTGGTGCCGGGGTCCTGCACCCTGCCTTTCCCCGGCATCGCCGCCGCCATCGTCGATGAGACCGGCAATGACGTCGAATGGGGCAAGGGCGGTTTCCTGGTGGTCAAGAAGCCCTGGCCGGCGATGATCCGCACCATTTACGGCGATCCCGAGCGCTACAAGAAGTCCTACTTCCCGGTGGATTTCGGCGGCAATCTGTACCTTGCGGGCGACGGCGCGATGCGCGATGCCAAGACCGGTTACTTCACCATCATGGGTCGCATCGACGACGTGCTGAACGTCTCCGGGCACCGCATGGGCACCATGGAAATCGAGTCGGCCCTGGTCTCCAATCCGCTGGTGGCGGAAGCCGCGGTGGTGGGTCGTCCCGACGACCTGACCGGCGAAGCGATCTGCGCCTTCGTCGTGCTCAAGCAGTCGCGTCCCACGGCGGAAGAAGCCAAGAAGATCGCCAACGAACTGCGCAACTGGGTCGGCAAGGAAATCGGCCCGATCGCCAAGCCCAAGGACATCCGCTTCGGCGAGAACCTGCCGAAGACCCGCTCCGGCAAGATCATGCGCCGCCTGCTGCGCAGCCTGGCCAAGGGCGAAGAGATCACCCAGGACGTGTCCACGCTGGAAAATCCGGGAATTCTGGATCAGCTCAAGCAGAACGCCTGAGCTGTCCAGCCGGATTTCGGCGTAGGCTAACGCGGCCGTAGACCGGGTTAAGCGCGCAAGCGCGGCCGTAGCCAAAATCCGGGAATTCTGGATCAGCTCAAGCAGAACGCCTGAGCCTGGTTGACCACCGAGAAAACGCCCGTCTTCGCACGGGCGTTTTTTTCGGCTGCTTGCTGCCCCCGCAGGCAGTGACCCGAATCCGCGGCACGAGTCGATTCGAATCGCCGGATTGAGCTGGGTCAACAGCAGTTCGATAGCAGCAGCGGCTTGCTTCCCGTATTGCCGATGTCAGGATATGCTATGCGTTTGGCAAGCGTTTGCGCCGGGTGACGTCTTACGCATTTGGCAACCGGTCGACGCGATCCAGGGCTTGAAACGGAGATTTCATGGCTACACCTGCCGACAATGTCGTCCCGCTGACCGGAGATCCGCTGATCGACGGTCTTACCTGGGGTTCCGCCTGGCAATTTGATGGCGGCAGCCATGTTCTGAGCTATTCGCTCAGCCTCAATGACAACCCGAACGGTGGCTCATGGAGCCAGGCGCAGGCGGATGCCGTGCGCAACGCGCTGGCAGCCTGGTCGAACGTCGCGAACATCAGCTTTGTCGAATCCGGCAGCGGCACTGTGTATGACCAAAGTCCCGCCGATATCGTCATTACCCTGACGGGCAATGAAATGCAGTCGCTCTTGCCGGGACTGATCGGATTTACCTTGCCGCCCAGTCCGTCCTTCGTCGATGCCTTGCTCGTAGCGGCTGGCGAAACACGCGCCACCAATCGCCAGCCGGAAGGGGACATTCAGCTCGACAACTATTACTCCGGGTTCGATTATCTGAATGCGGGTGGCGTTGGCCTGATGATCATGCTCCACGAGATCGGTCATGCCCTGGGGCTAAAGCACACCGATGACGGACATGAAGCCAGGCCAACATTCGCCGGCCTGGGCATTTCCGGCCTTGATTCGAACCTTTACACGGTAATGAGCTACACCAATGCCGACGGTCAGCTCTTCGGACAGAATCAAAGTTCGGGCAACGCCGCGACACCGATGCCGCTGGACATCCTGGCGATCCAGGAGATCTATGGAGCAAACACCAGCTATCACACGGGTGACGACACTTACCAACTCAATGAGGTCGGGGTGGTCCGGACCATCTGGGATGCAGGTGGCACGGACACCCTGAGTGCTTCAAGTTTTTCCGTCAACGATGGCTACCACAATGCGACGATAGACCTGCGTCCCGGCCACTATTCGCAAATAGGAGCGGAAACCTCCAGGTTTGGAATTGCCTACAACGTCACCATCGAAAATGCGATCGGTGGCGCCGGTAACGATACGTTGATTGGAAGTGACGGCGCCAATGCGCTGACGGGTGGACCCGGTAACGACTCGCTTGATGGCGGAAATGGATTTGACCAGGCGCTTTACTCTAACTGCATGTCGGGTTATCAATTCGGGCTGAACGCAAGCAATCAAATCACTGTTACCGACATCGATCTGGGCAATGGCGATGATGGGACCGATGCCCTGATTGGGATTGAAGGTGCCCAGTTTGCCGACAGCTTTTTGGACCTGGGTCAAATTCGGCGAGAAACCCAGGTCAGTTCCGCCACATCGGGCGACCAATTTGATCCGTCCGTTGCGACGCTGATCGATGGCGGTTGGATAATTGCGTGGGACGGTATCAGTTCTGGAACAATGCTTCTGCAGCGCTATGGCTTTGACGGCACTGCGGTGGGAGTGGCAATTCATTTAGATTCTGGGACCGGCGGTTATGGAACCCACCCCCGCGTTGCGCCACTTGCTGACGGTGGCTGGGTGGTAACGTGGGTGTCCAACTACATGGATAGTTACGGTGACGTTTTCGTCCAGCGCTATCATGCCGACGGCACGGAATTGGGAGGAGCGACTCGGGTCAACACCTATACTTCGACGTATCAATACGACTCGAGCGTGGCCGCACTATCAGATGGTGGCTGGGTCGTAACGTGGAGCTCGAGCAATCAGGATGGCAGCGGCGCAGGTGTCTATGCGCAGCGATACCAAGTCAGCGGCACTGCGGCAGGGACCGAAATTCGGGTCAATACTCACACGGAGTCCGATCAGAAGTCCTCTTCTGTAACGGCCTTGGTTGATGGTGGGTGGGTTGTCGTGTGGTTATCTCATGACCCCGTCACTGGAGACCAAATCTACTATCAGCGTTTTGATGCGGATGGCACCGCAGTAGGCGTGGAAACATTAGTTGGTCGGGGTTGGGAACCGTCGGTTGCTGCATTGTCCGATGGAGGATGGGTGGCGGCGTGGACATCCGGCTGGCAGGACGGTAGCTGGGCGGGTATTACTGCCCAGCGCTACAACGCGGATGGCACGCCAGAAGGTGGGCCATCGATCGTAAATACCTACACAACAAGTAGCCAAGATAATCCTTCGGTGACTGCATTGCCTGGTGCCGGCTACGTTGTGGTCTGGCAGTCCAAAGAGCAAGATGGCAGCGGCTATGGTATCTACGCGCAGCGTTTCGATGCCGGTGGATCGATGGTCGGCATGGAAACGCGCGTCAATACCTATAGCTATAACGGCCAAGATTCGCCACAGGTCGCAGCCCTGCCAGATGGCGGTTACGTAGTGACGTGGCAGTCGAGCGGTCAGGACGGGAGCGACTATGGAATCTATTCGCGGCGATTTGGTCCCGAAAGCGATGCGGTCAATTGGTCGGGGGATGCCAACGCGAACGTGTTGAACTGGTCAGGATCCGTTGCCATCGAATTGGACGGTGGTGCGGGAAACGACACGTTGACGGGAGGTAATGGGGCGGACTTCCTTGATGGTGGCGCCGGCGCGGATTCAATGCTTGGTTGCGCGGGCGATGATCTTTACATCGTCGACGACACCGGCGACCGTGTCACGGAACTAGCGGGAGACGGCTCTGACTCGGTCAAGAGCAGTGCTCCGAGCTTTACGCTCACGGCCAACATCGAGTACTTAATTCTGGCCGGAACCGGAAATACCAATGGTTCCGGCAACGCTGACCCCAACACTCTCACAGGAAACAGTGGGAACAACCAGCTCGATGGCGGCGCCGGGAATGACGTTCTAAATGGGGGCGGTGGGGTCGATACGTTGATAGGCGGAGCAGGCGACGACCAGATCTACGTCGACAGCGGAGATGATGTCGTGGTTGAGGAGGCCGGGGAAGGCACGGACACGGTATTGAGCAGTGTCAGCTACACGCTTGTTGCGAACATTGAGAATCTGGTTCTCACGGACAATGCTACGACGGGCATTGGTAACGCGCAGGCGAACGTGATCACGGGGAATTCGGCGAGCAATAGTCTTGCGGGAGCCGCCGGCGATGACACGCTTACGGGTGACTCGGGCGACGACACAATGGCGGGTGGGGCGGGAAACGACACGTTATCTGGTGGCTCAGGCAACGACGCGCTTACGGGTTCGTCAGGCGATGACGTGCTCGATGGTGGAAGTGGCAGTGACACGGCAATATTTTCAGGCCCGGTGGGCGGCTATCAGATAGGACTGAATGCAAACTACCAGATCATCGTCGCAGACATTGATCAGAGCAATGGAGACGAAGGATCCGACACGCTGACGGCTGTGGACGGCCTTCAGTTCGCCGACGGCGTATTTGAAATGAGCCAAGTTCAACTTGAGACTCCAGTCAATACTTATTCGCCAAACACACAAGGGCATGCGTCCGTTGCGGCATTGACCGATGGCGGTTGGGTGGTTACATGGCGGTCGGATGGACAGGACGGCGGTTATGGAGGCATCTACGCTCAGCGCTACCGCGCCGACGGCACTGCTTTGGACGCGGAAACCCTCATCAATACCTATACGGACACCAATCAGGAATCGCCATCTGTAGCGGCGCTATCTGACGGCGGATGGGTTATCACTTGGCAGTCCTACGGTCAGGACAGCAGCGGGTATGGAATTTTTGCCCAGCGTTACCACGCTGACGGTACGTCGGCTGGCGGGGAAACACGAGTCAATAGCTACACGACGAACGACCAGATTGCTTCGTCCGTTGTGGCGCTGTCCGACGGTGGGTGGGTAGTGGCTTGGCAGTCCAACGGCCAGGATGGTGACGGCAATGGAATTTATGTCCAGCGGTACGCCGCCGATGGTGCGTCGGTCGGCGGGGAAGTGCGCGTAAATAGCTACACGACGAACAGCCAGGCCGCTCCTTCCGTGGCCTCTTTGTCCGACGGCGGATGGTTGGTGACGTGGCAGTCCTATGACCAGGACTATTATGGCGGCACTGGTGTTTACAGTCAGCGTTACTGCTCTGACGGCACGACTGCAGGCGGGGAAACGCGCATTAATTCGTACACGGTAGGCGGTCAATACGAGCCCAGCGTGGCGGCACTGGCTGATGGTGGCTGGTTCGTGGCATGGACTTCCGAGCGCCAGGACGGGGTCATCGGCCAGCGCTATAACGCGCATGGTGAGGCGGTCGGTGCGGAAATGCGCATCAATACCTACAAGCTCTCCATTCAGTTCGACCCATCAGTCGCGGCGTTGTCCGACGGAGGCTGGGTGGTGACGTGGACATCCGATCTTCAGGACGGCAGCGGCTACGGCATCTACTCACAGCGCTACCACGCCGACGGCACGGCGGCGGGTTTGGAAAGCCGCGTCAACACCTACACCGCTTCCATGCAGGCAGGCTCATCCGTGGTGGCCCTGTCCGACGGCGGCCACGTGGTGACCTGGTCGTCGAGACGCATCCTGGATGTCCAGTACGATTCTGGAGTCTATTTCCAGCGATACGATGCTTATGACAATTTTGTCAATTGGCAGGGCGACGCTTCTTCCAACGCGCTTAACTGGTCAGGTTCGGTTGCAGCCACACTCGAAGGTGGTGGCGGCAACGATACGCTGAAAGGTGGTAGCGGAGCAGACCGCATCAACGGTGGCAGCGACAGCGACTTACTGGAGGGTGGCCTCGGCAACGACACCCTCGTCGGCGGCGACGGCCACGATCTGCTCAACGGCGGCCGCGGCGCCGACCGGATGGACGGCGGCAACGGCAACGATGTCTATGTGGTCGACAACCGCTTCGACCAGATCACCGAACCGGCCGGCGATGGTCTTGACAGCGTCAGCGCCAAGGTCGACCACATTCTCGCCGACCACGTCGAGAATCTTTTCCTCACCGGTACCGTCACCCTGCGCAGCCACGGCTTCGTTTCCCGGAAAACCACTACCGTCGATTCGAGCATCGACGGC
>JACPUD010000043.1 GCA_016192435.1 Rhodocyclales bacterium
CGCGCCGCATCGAAATGCCGCAGGCAAAGCTCGAAGGCGAAATTGGGCGCCGCGGTCACCGTGCCGCGATGCTCATGGATGGCCCACAGCCAGCGTTCGGGGCGCGCCAGGAAATCCAGCGGCGACATCAGCACCAGCGGACAGGCATGGTAGAGGCTGCCGAGCCAGGCGCCGATCAGGCCCATGTCGTGATACAGCGGCAACCAGCTGACGGTCACGTCGGCCGGCGTCAGCGCCACGGCCTGGCCCCAGGCACGGATGTTGGCCAGCAGATTGGCGTGATCCAGCGTGACGCCCTTGGGGCTGCCGGTGGAGCCGGAGGTGTATTGCAGCAGCGCGATGTCCTCGGCGCGCGCACGGTGATCCACCGCAGGCGTCGCCGCCCTGCCCGCTGCGCGCAGTTCCGCGGGCGTCGTCACCTCGCGCAGGCTGCTGACCAGCCCGGACAGGATGCGCGCCACCATGCGCGCAGCATCAAAAGTGATCAGCGCCGCGGCCTCGCAGTTCTGCAGGATGCCGGCCTGACGGCGCAGGTGGTCCTCGATCTGGCCGGGCCGCGTCGGCGGATAGATCGGCACCGGCACCGCGCCCGCGAGCAGGATGCCGTAGAAGCCGTGGAAGAATTCCAGCCCGGTCGGCAGCATCAGGGCCACACACTGGCCGGGAAGCACACCCATCCCGCGCAGGCCGGCCGCCACCTCGCGCGCGGCCGCCAGCAGTTGCCCGTAGCCCATGGTCTCGGTTTCGCTCGCGCTGAGCTGGAACAACACATGCGGCCGCTGCGGATGCCGCAGCGCATGCCATTGCAGGACCTCGACCAGCGTCGCGGCGCTGTCCGGCTGGCCTTCCTCGGCCGCCGCGGGGGCTTCCCAGCGCTGGTGCCCGGCGTCGACGTCGGGCACACCGGGGATGCCCGAGGACAATGCGGCAAGCAGGTCACCCGGAGTTTCCGCCGCGCCCAGCACCTCGTCGCCGAGGCGCACGCCGAAGGCCTGCTCGATGCGCGCGAACAGCTCCACGCGCGCCAGACTGTCCAGCCCGAGATCCTTGTCCAGCTTGCTGTCCAGCGTCGCCGCCTGGCGACCGCCGCTGCGCACCTCGGCGACCAGGGCGTCGACGATGGACAGCAGCCGCACCGAGTGATCGGGCGCCGGAATCCGATTCGTCACTCGCAGATTCGCCGTCTCGCCAGCGCCGACTTTTGCAACCGGCTTAGCAGCCCTTCCACTCCGGCTTGCGCTTCTGCATGAAGGCATCGATGCCTTCCGCGGCGTCGTCGGCCATCATGTTGCAGGCCATGGTTTCCGAGGCGAGCTGGTAGGCGCCGTCGAGGCCCATTTCGAGTTGCTTGTAGAACATCTGCTTGCCCATGCCGACGGCCACCGCCGACTTGGCGCAGATCGAATCGGTCAGCTTTTTCACTTCGGCATCGAGCTGGTCGAGCGGCACCACGCGGTTGATCAGGCCGCGCCGCTGCGCCTCGGCGGCGTCGATGAAGTCCCCGGTGAGCAGCATTTCCATGGCCTGCTTGCGGCCCATGGCGCGCCCCAGCGCAACCGAGGGCGTGGAACAGAAGAGGCCGACGTTGATGCCGGATACGGCGAACTTCGCGCCTTCCGCGGCCACCGCCAGATCGCACATGGCGACCAGTTGGCAACCGGCCGCCGTGGCGATGCCGTGGATGCGCGCGATCACCGGCTGCGGCATTTCGACGAGGGTGGTCATGACCTTGCCGCATTGCTTGAACAGCTTCTGCATGTAGGCCTTGCTGTGGTTGGCGCGCATCTGCTTGAGGTCGTGGCCGGCGCAGAAGGCCTTGCCGGCGCCGGCAATCACCACGGCGCGCACCGACTTGTCGGCCGCGATGGCGTCGAACGCCGCCTGCAGTTCGGTCAGCATTTCTTCCGACAGCGAATTGAACTGCGCCGGCCGGTTGAGCGTCAGGGTCGCGACGCCGTCCTTGTCTGCGCGCATCAGGATGGGCAAGGTGGATTGTTCGGGGGCATTCATGGCTTTGTCTCCTGGCCGGTTGGTATCGAATGATTTTGCCGCGGAATCTGCCTGCTATTCAATCGCAGCGGCCGACTTGGCCTTCTCGCGCAGCACGTACTTCTGAATCTTGCCGGTCGAGGTCTTGGGCAGCGCCTCGAAAATGAACTTCTTCGGCACCTTGAAGCGCGCCATGCGTTCGCGGCAGAATTCGGTCAGTTCCTCGGCCGTGACGGTCGAACCTTCGCGCAGTTCGATGAAGGCGCAGGGCACCTCGCCCCACTTCTCGTCGGGGGTGGCGACCACCGCGGCGCCCATCACGGCCGGGTGCCGATACAGCGTGTCCTCGACCTCGATCGAGGAGATGTTCTCGCCGCCCGAGATGATCACGTCCTTGCTGCGGTCCTTGATCTTGACGTAGCCGTCGGGCTGCATCACGGCCAGGTCGCCGGTGTGGTACCAGCCGCCGCGGAAGGCCTCCTCGGTCGCCTTGGGATTCTTCAGGTAGCCCTTCATCACGATGTTGCCGCGGAACATGATCTCGCCCATGGTCTGGTCGTCCCAGGGCACCGGCTGCATGGTGTCCGGGTCCATCACCGTGATGCCTTCCTGGCAGTGATAGCGCACGCCCTGGCGGCCGTTCAGGCGCACCTGTTCGTCGAGCGGCAGGGAAAGCCATTCCTCGTGCTTGGCGCAGACCGAGGCCGGGCCATAGGTTTCCGTGAGGCCATAGACATGGGTGATGTTGAAACCGATCGTGTTCATGCCTTCGATTACCGCGGCCGGCGGCGGTGCCGCGGCGACCAGCGCCGAAACCTTGTGGTTGATGCCTTCGCGCCACGCGGCCGGGGCGCTGATCAGCATCGAATGCACGATCGGCGCGCCGCAATAGTGGCTTACCTTGTGCTCGCGGATGGCGTCGAGGATCAGCTTCGGATCGACGCGGCGCAGGCAGACGTTGGTGCCGGAATTGGCCGCCACGGTCCACGGAAAGCACCAGCCGTTGCAGTGGAACATCGGCAGGGTCCACAGGTAGATCGACTGCGGCGGCATGCCCCAGGAAACGATGTTGGACAGCGCGTTGAGATAGGCACCGCGGTGGTGATAGACCACGCCCTTGGGGTTGCCGGTGGTGCCCGACGTGTAGTTCAGCGAAATCGCGTCCCACTCGTCGGCCGGCGTCTTCCAGGCGTAGTCGGGATGGCCGGCGGCGAGGAAGTCCTCGTAGCCGATAGTGCCCAGGCGTTCGCCGGGACCGGTGTATTCGGGATCATCGACATCGACGACAAGGACGCTGCGCCCCAGTTGCGCCAGGGCCTTTTTCACCATCGTCGAATATTCACGGTCGGTGATCAGCACCTTGGCCTCGCCGTGGTTGAGCATGAAGGCGATCGATTCGGCGTCGAGGCGCGTGTTCAGGGTATTCAGCACGGCGCCGCACATCGGCACGCCGAAATGGCACTCGAACATCTCGGGCGTGTTGTTGAGCATCGCCGCCACCGTGTCGCCAGCGCCAACTCCTTGCGCCGCCAGCGCCGAGGCCAGGCGCCGGCTGCGCTGATAGGCCTGGGCCCAGGTGTAGCGGCGCGCGCCGTGGATCGTCGCGACGCGCTCGGGATAGATATAGGCCGAGCGTTCGATGAAGGTCAGCGGCGTCAGCGGCACATAGTTGGCCGGATTCTTGTCCAGCCCGGCGGCGTAGGGATTGCTCATCGGATTCACCTTTTTAACGTGAAATACACAACTTAGCGCGCCCGGTCACATTCGAGCGCAGCGAGCCAACCAGGAACCCCCCGCGAGGGGGGCGAAGGGGGGTGGGCGTTCAATTCGCTTTTGCGTTGTTTCATTGTCAGGGGTGCTTCATTGGCGGCATGAGCGTTAGCTGCGACAACGTTCGACAAGGGCCGGGGTTTCGCGGGCAAGCTTTCCCAGCCAGTGGCCAAGATCGGCAGCCAGCGCCTGCACCGCTTCGCGCGCGGCGGCGGCACCGGCGCCGGCATCGACAGTGGCCGCCGGCTGCGTGATCAGGAACGCCCGCCGCGAGAGTATCTCCGATCCGTGCAGCGGTGTCAGCACGGCGCGCGCTTCGAGCACCAGCCGGCTTTGCCGCGGATCGTCGAAGCGCTGCTCCAGTTCGTCCAGCACCAGTTGCAGGCGGCAGCCGGTGCCACCGAAGCTGGAAGCGGACGGCGCCAGGCGACGCCTGAGAAACACCTCCAGCAGCTCGGCCGGCGGCGCTGCCCAGCGGCTCTCGCCATAGCTCTGGCGCCGCAGGGGTTCGGCATAGGCAAGCCGGAAATGCATGGCCGGGCCGGCGAGCCACGACGCCGTCTGCACCTCGATCGCCGCCAGCGGTAGCGGCGCGGCCGTCCCCGCCTCGGCGATCGGCGCGCCGGGACTGCCGAAGTCGTAGCGCACCGGCTCGGCGGTGCGCACATTGCCGCCGCACGCCGCCAGCAGGCTTCCTGCAAGAACCATGGCCAGCCACTTGCTCATCGCACTTCTCCCTGTTTGGCCGGGGCGGAAAAGCCCGCTTCTCCGGGGCCGGAACCTGTTGCGCCGCGCCCGAACAACAGCATCTGCGGATTGTTTTCGAGGCTGTCGAGGACGCGTGAAAGCTGCCGCGAACTGCCCGCCAGTTCCTCCATCAGGGCGTTGGCGCGCGGCAGCGTTTTGCTCGTCAGCTCGTTGCCGGCGCCGGCCGCCAACTGCTCGAAGCGCTGCGACAGGGCGCCCATCGACTTCACCAGCTCGCGCATTTCAGCCGTCAGCGGTGCGCTCTCGCCCGCGGTCTTTTCGACATGCGCCAGGATCTGCCGCAGGCTGCGCAAATTGCTGTCCGACAGCGCCTCGCGTGCCGCGGCGAGAATTTTCGGCATCTCGCGCAGGCCGTCGGAAGCCTCGGCCAGGTTGTCCAGCGTGCGCGCAAGGTTCTGCGCATTCTTCTCGTCGAGCAGTTTGCCCAGGCGCACGGATACGACGCTGATCTGCTCGACGATGTCGACAGCCTTGTCGCCCAGCGTCTCGAACAGGGTCGGCTTCAGCGCAATGCGCGGGATCGCGCCATTCGGCCCGACCAGCGGCTCGATCGACGATCCATCATCCTCGATCTGCACATAGGCCAGTCCGGTGACTCCCTGGTAACCCAGCGAGGCCGTGCTGCCGCGCGTCAGCTTGAAGCGGTTGTCGAGATTGATGCGCACCAGGATCACGCGCGGGTCCGCCTCATCGGGCTCGATGGCCTCCACCTTGCCGGCGCGAATGCCGCGATAGCGGACCTGGGCCTGGACATTGAGCCCGGTCACGTTGCGTCGGGTTTCCAGCAGGTAGGTCGTGGTCGACTCGTCGCTTTGCCCCAGCCACCAGATGGCAATTGCCGAGGCAATGCCCAGCAGCAGGGTGAATATGCCGGCAGCCAGCGCGTGAGATCGATTTTCCATGGTCTTTTAACGTGAAATACGCAAATAAGTGCGCCCTGTGACATTCGACGCCTGCCCCCGAAGGGGAATCCCAGGCGGGCAAAGCCAAAGCGAGCCGAACAATAGCCTCCCCGCGAGGGGGCGAGGCGGGGTTTCGCGACGCATGCGTCGCGCCGCCGCAGCCGGCTGGCTGTGCAAAGCCAGCCGTGGGCCGCGCAGCGGATGGGAGGGGTGGGCGTTCAATTCGCCTTTGCGTTGTTTCATCGTCAGGGGTGCTTCACTGGCGGCATGAGTTTTAGAGTGGCACGGCCGCCAGCCCGGAATTCTGCAGGGCCCGCACGCTGCGCTCGGAAAGGAAAAAGTTGCGGATGAAGGGATGGTCGACCTGGATGATTTCGTCGGTCGTGCCGTAGGCAAGGATGCGCTGCTCGCCGAGTACCGCAACGCGCGTGGACAGCGCCGCCAGGGTATCGAGGTCGTGCGTGACCAGCATCACCGTGAGCCCGAGTTCTTCGCCGAGCATGCGGATCAGGCGCACGAAGCTGTCGGAGCGGTCGGGGTCGAGCCCCGCGGTCGGCTCGTCGAGCAGCAGCAGCTCGGGTTCCAGCGCCAGCGCGCGCGCCAGCGCGACGCGCTTGACCATGCCACCGGAAAGCTCGGACGGCATCAGCCGGCCATGGCGCGGCAGCAGTTCCACCATCGACAGCTTGAGCATGACCAGGTCGTGAATCGCATCCTCGTCGTAGCGTTTGAGTTCGCGCAGGGGAAAGGCGATATTGTCGAACACGTTGAAGGCCGAAAACAGCGCCCCGTGCTGAAACAGCACGCCGAACCGCTGGCGCAGCGCGCGCTCGCGCGCCACGCCGCCGCCGAACAGCGGCTCGCCGAAGAGTTCGATGCTGCCCTTGGCCGGCAGCAGCAAGCCGACCACCATGCGCAGCAGCGTGGTCTTGCCGCTGCCGGAACCGCCCACCAGCGAAACCAGCTCGCCGCGCTCGATGTCGAGGTTCAACCCCTGATGAATCCAGACCTCGCCGAAGCGGGTGGATAGATCGCGGATGCGGATCACCGGCGTCGTCATGTCGGGGCTCAGCCTGGCAAGCCTATGCTGCGCGTCGCGATGGCGAACGCGGCGTCGATGATGATGACGATGGTGATCGCCGACACCACCGAGGCCGTGGTGTTGGCCGACAGGCTTTCGGTGTTGGGCCGCACGCGCAGGCCGAAGTGGCAGGCCACCAGCGCGACGAACATGCCGAACACCGCCCCCTTGGCCAGGCCGATCCACAGATTGGCAGCCGGCACGACGCGCGGCAGCGTCTGAAAGAAGAAACCATAGGAGATATCGAGCTGCAACTGGGCCGAGACCATGCCGCCGATCATCGCGATCGAGGTGCTCCACAACACCAGCAGGGGCATGGCGATGGTCAGCGCCACCACCTTGGGGAAGATCAGGCGCTGTCCGCGCGGCACTCCCATCGTCGCCAGGGCATCGATTTCCTCGGTGACCCGCATCACGCCGAGCTGCGCCGTCATCGCCGAACCGGAGCGCCCGGCCACCAGAATCGCCACCAGCACCGGCCCGAGTTCCCGCACCAGACCGAGGCCGATGATATTGACGATGAAGATGTCGGCGCCGAACTGCTTGAGCTGCAAGGCCGACAGGTAGGACAGCACCACCCCGATCAGGAAGCCCACCAGCGCCGTGACCGGCATCGCGCGCACCCCGCTCTTGTAAAGGTTGGCCGAAATCTCGCGGCGCGGCAGGTCGGCGGGATTGCGCAGCACATGCACCAGGTCCAGTCCGAACTGCCCCACCAGGGCCACGAAATCGGCCAGATGGCGACCGATGCCGATCACCGCCGTGCCGACCACCATCGCACCATGCAGCGGCGACAGCGGAATCACGGCTGCCCGCGGCTCGTGATCGGCGGCGTCGATGCGCTCGAACACCCGCCGATGTTCGGGCTTGATCAGCAGCAGTAGCGGCCAGGCGCGGCCCCAGGCGCGCCACAGCAGGATGGCGCCGGCGCTGTCGATCGCCTCAAGGCCCAGGCAGTCCCAACTGCTGTCGGGAGCGGCAGCAGCGCCCAGCTCGGCCGACAAAGCGACGGCACGCAAGGAAGTCGTCGCCAGCGTCCAGCGCCCGGAAAGCCTGACAACGCGTTCGCCATCGCGAACGATTACTTCAATGCGCGCGACGGACATCAGTCAGATGCTTGCGTTGGCAGGTTGATCGAGCCTTGATTATAGTCACGCCTGATATCCGGCGACATCAGGGATCGCGCTCGATGCGCAGCTCGCCGCCGATCCCGGTCCATTGCTGGGCCTCGTCGGCCAGGGCCGCCGAGGTCAGCGGCAGGACATTCAGTCCTTCGGCACCGAGCCGCAACTGGAAACCATTGCGCGTGAATCCGGCGGCGCGCCGCGGCAGCGGTTGATCGTCGCGCGAGCGATGCAGCAGCACCGCGATGCGCAGGCAGAAGATCAGCGTCCATTCCGGAGCCTCGCCGCGCAAGGGCTGGGCGCGCTCCAGCTTGCCGCGGTGGGCCAGCACCAGGCGGGACAGGCGCGCCTGGTCGCGCCGGGAAAACCCCGGCATGTCGGCGTTGCCGAGGATGTAGGCGCTGTGCTTGTGGTAGCTCGAATGCGCCACGGATATCCCCACTTCGTGCAGGCGGGCGGCCCAGACCATGAATTGCGCATCGGGATGGCCGGACTCGCGGCTCGCCGGAACCAGTTGATTGAGCAGATCGACGGCGGTATGCGCGACCCGCGCCGCCTGCCGTCGATCCACCTCGTAGCGCTGCATGAAGCGATTCACCGTCGCTTCGCGCAAATCGTCATGGTGGTAGCGGCCCAACTGGTCATAGAGCACGCCCAGACGCAGCGCGCCTTCGGAAAAAGCCATGCGCTCCAGGCCGAATTCCTTGAAGATGGCCGACATGATCGCCAGCCCGCCGGGCAGCACCGGCATCCGGTCGGCACGCAAGCCCTGCAGGCGCAGGCGCGATATCTCGCCGGCATGCAGCAGTTCGCCGCGCAGCTTTTCAAGGCCCTCACGCGTCAGGCCGTGGTCGGAAAAGCCGTTCATCTCCAGCAGGTCGACAATCGCCTTGGCCGTGCCCGAAGAACCGATGGCCTCGTCCCACCCTGTCTCGCGAAAGGCGTGGGCGATGGTCTGCAACTCACGTCGCGCCGCGAGTTCGGCCTCCTTGAAGCTACGCTTGTCGACCCGCCCCTCCGGGAAAAAGCGCAGGCTGAAGCCGACGCAGCCCATGTAAAGGGATTCCAGCCGGATCGGATCGATGTTCTGGCCGATGATGAATTCGGTCGAGCCGCCGCCGATATCGACCACCAGTTGGCGCGTCTTTGGATTGGCCAGCGTGTGGGCGACGCCGAGAAAGATCA
>JACPUD010000065.1 GCA_016192435.1 Rhodocyclales bacterium
CCAGGTGGTCGGGACCCATCGCCAGCACGCGGTCGAAGCGAATGAAATCGAACTCCGTCACGCGGCGCGCGCGCAGGGACGCCAGGTCGTAGCCGCGGCGCAGGGCTGCGGCAACGCTGCGCGGATCGGGCGGCTCACCGACATGGTAGCCATGGGTGCCGGCCGAATCGAACTCGAACAGCGGCGCCACCCCCTGCTCTACCGCCAGGCCGCGCGCCACGCCTTCGGCCGTCGGCGAACGACAGATATTGCCGGTGCAGACGAAGAGGATCTTGTGCGGCATCAGGCGGCATCTCCCGGCGCATCGTGCGCCTCGCCGCCGAAGGCCAGGCGCTGGATGCGGAACAATTCGTCGCGCGCTGCCGCGGCCTCCTCGAATTCCAGGTTCTTCGCGTGTTCCTGCATGGCCTTCTCCAGTCTGCGGATCTCGCGCGCCAGGTCCTTCTCGCTCATCACCTCGTAGCGCGCGGCTTCCTGCGCCGCCTTGAGATCGCGCACCGCCGTGTCGGCATCGTACACGCCGTCGATCATGTCCTTGATGCGCTTCCTGACGCCGATCGGCGTGATGCCCTCGGCCAGGTTGTGCGCCAGTTGCTTGGCCCGGCGTCGTGCGGTTTCGCCCATCGCGCGCTGCATCGAATCGGTGATCCGATCGGCATAGAGGATGGCCGTGCCGTTGAGGTGGCGCGCGGCGCGGCCCATGGTCTGGATCAGCGAACGTGTCGAACGCAGGAAACCTTCCTTGTCGGCATCGAGGATCGCCACCAGCGAGACCTCGGGAATGTCGAGGCCCTCGCGCAACAGGTTGATGCCGACCAGCACGTCGAACTCGCCCAGGCGCAGGTCGCGAATGATCTCGACGCGCTCCACGGTGTCGATGTCGGAATGCAGATACCTGACCTTGATGCCGTTGTCGCCCATGTACTCGGTGAGCTGTTCGGCCAGGCGCTTGGTCAGCGTCGTCACCAGCACGCGCTCGCCGGCGGCGATGCGCTTCTTGCATTCCGTGAGCAGGTCGTCGACCTGGGTGCTGGCCGGCCGCACCTCGACCACCGGATCGACCAGCCCGGTCGGCCGCACCAGTTGCTCGACCACCTGGCCCTGGTGCTGTTCCTCGTAGTCGGCCGGCGTCGCCGAGACGAACACGGTCTGCGGCATCAGGCGCTCGAATTCCTCGAACTTCAGCGGCCGGTTGTCCAGCGCCGAGGGCAGGCGGAAGCCGTAGTCGACCAGGTTTTCCTTGCGCGAGCGGTCGCCCTTGTACATGCCGCCGACCTGCGGAATGGTCACATGCGATTCATCGACGAACATGATCGCGTCATTGGGCAGGTAGTCGTAGAGCGTCGGCGGCGGTTCGCCGGCCTGGCGCCCGGAGAGGTGCCGCGAGTAATTCTCGATGCCCTTGCAGAAGCCCAGTTGATCCAGCATTTCGAGGTCGAAGCGGGTGCGCTGCTCGATGCGCTGGCATTCGACCAGCTTCTGCTGCGATTGAAAGAACTCGATGCGCTGGCGCAGTTCCTCCTTGATCGCCTCGACGGCCTTCAACACCGTCGCGCGCGGCGTCACGTAATGGCTCGACGGAAACACCGTAAAGCGCCCCAGCTTCTGCCGCGTGTGGCCGGTCAGCGGATCGAACAGGGTCAGCGATTCCAGCTCGTCGTCGAACAGCGTGAGGCGCACCGCGCTCTCGGCGTTCTCCGCCGGGAAGACGTCGATCACGTCGCCGCGCACGCGATACACGCCGCGCTTGAAGTCCACCTCGTTGCGCTCGTACTGCATCTCGGTCAGGCGGCGGATGATCTCGCGCTGGCCGATCTTCTCGCCGGTGCGCAGGTGCAAAATCATGCTGTGGTAATCGACCGGATCGCCGATGCCGTAGATCGCCGACACCGTGCACACGATCACCACGTCGCGCCGCTCGAGCAGGCTCTTGGTCGCCGACAGGCGCATCTGCTCGATGTGCTCGTTGATCGAGGAGTCCTTCTCGATGAACAGGTCGCGCGAGGGCACATAGGCCTCGGGCTGGTAGTAGTCGTAGTAGGAAACGAAGTACTCGACTGCGTTCTCGGGGAAGAACTCGCGGAACTCCGAATACAACTGCGCCGCCAGGGTCTTGTTTGGCGCCAGCACCAGCGCCGGCCGGCCCAGGCGGGCGATCACGTTGGCCATGGTGTAGGTCTTGCCCGAACCCGTGACGCCGAGCAGGGTCTGGAAGGACAGCCCGTCGTTGAGACCCTCGGTCAGCAGGCGGATCGCCTCGGGCTGGTCGCCAGCCGGCGGGAAAGGCTGGTGCAAACGCCAGGGGCTGCCCGGAAACTCGACCACGCGCCCCTTCAACTCATGAATTTCAGCCATAACCTGTTTATTTGCTTATGGAAACCCGGGAAAAACCTGATCGAATGCACTGCCACGATCGGGTATTATTGCGCGCTTCGCACTGCAGCAGAAATTCGCCGTAGCGCCAGCGCCAACTTTCCAATTTTCCCGCATCCGGAGCATTCATGAGTTCACTCTTCGCCGCCGTCGAAATGGCCCCCCGCGATCCCATCCTGGGCCTCAACGAAGCCTTCAATGCCGACACCAACCCGAACAAGGTCAACCTCGGCGTCGGCGTCTATTTTGGCGACGACGGCAAGATCCCGCTGCTGGCCGCCGTCAAGAGCGCCGAGAAGGCCCGCCTGGAAACCCAGCCGGCGCGCGGCTACCAGCCCATCGAAGGCATCCCCGCCTACAACAACGCGGTGCAGGGCCTGCTCTTCGGCAAGGATTCCGCACTGCTCGCCGCCGGCCGCGCCATCACCTGCGAATGCCTGGGCGGCACCGGCGCGCTGAAGGTCGGCGCCGACTACCTGAAGCGCCTGCTGCCGAATTCCAAGGTCTATATCAGCGACCCGAGCTGGGAAAACCACCGCGCCCTGTTCGAGTCGGCCGGGTTCACGGTAGAGAACTACGCCTATTACGACGCAGCCACGCGCGGCGTCGATTTCGCCGGCATGAAGGCCGCGCTGGCGGCGATGCCGGCCAAGGCGGTCGTCGTGCTGCACGCCTGCTGCCACAACCCCACCGGCGCCGATCTCTCGGCCTCCCAGTGGGCCGAAGTGGTCGAAACCGTGAAGGCGCGCGATCTGGTTGCCTTCATCGACATGGCCTACCAGGGCTTCGCCGACGGCATCAAGCCCGACGCCATCGCGCTCGACCTGTTCGCCGCCTCCGGCCTGCAGTTCCTGGTCTCCAGCAGCTTCAGCAAGTCCTTCTCGCTTTACGGCGAGCGCGTCGGCGCGCTGACCATCGTCACCGCCGGCAAGGACGAATCGGCGCGCGTGCTGTCGCAGGTCAAGCGCGTGATCCGCACCAACTACAGCAACCCGCCGACCCACGGCGGCGCCGTGGTGGCCGCCGTGCTCTCCAGCCCCGAGCTGCGCCAGCAGTGGGAAGACGAGCTGGCCGGCATGCGCGAGCGCATCCGTGCCATGCGCATGAGCCTGGCGGAAAAACTCAGCGCCGCCGGCGCCACGGGTTTCGACTTCATCAAGATGCAGCGCGGCATGTTCAGCTACACCGGCCTCAGCGCCGAACAGGTGGAAAAGCTGCGCGCCGAGTTCGGCATCTACGCCGTCAGCACCGGCCGCATCTGCGTCGCCGCGCTCAACACGCGCAACATCGATTACGTGGCCAAGGCCATCGCCTCGGTGCTGAAGAAATA
Source organism: Rhodocyclales bacterium (assembly GCA_016192435.1). GTDB lineage: Bacteria > Pseudomonadota > Gammaproteobacteria > Burkholderiales > Rhodocyclaceae > Sulfuritalea. Next base: position 3,704 of record JACPUD010000065.1, read on the forward strand.
GCAAAACTGTTGCGAGCAAAAGCGGGCGCGGCTATAATCCGCGCCTCTTGAATGTTCCTCGATAGCTCAGTCGGTAGAGCGCCGGACTGTTAATCCGTAGGTCCCTGGTTCGAGCCCAGGTCGAGGAGCCAGAAATACAAGCACTTAGCCAATCCCTCGGGGTTGGCTTTTTGCTTTACAGAGTTACGGTCGCGACGAAAGGAAGCAAGCCATGAGCACCCTGCCCCAATGCCCGCAATGCAGTTCCGAATTCACTTACGAAGACGGCGAGAACTACGTCTGCCCGGAATGCGCCCACGAATGGCCCAAGGTGGCCGCGGCCGGCGGCGATGAGCAGCGCATCGTAAAGGACTCCAACGGCAATGTGCTGCAGGATGGCGACACCGTGACCGTAATCAAGGACCTGAAGATCAAGGGCTCGTCGTCGGTGGTCAAGGTCGGCACCAAGGTGAAGAACATCCGCCTGGTCGAAGGCGATCACGATATCGACTGCAAGATAGACGGCATCGGCGCGATGCAGTTGAAGTCGGAATTCGTGAAAAAGGCCTAGGCGATACCGACCATGAAGATTTCCGACCCCAGCGCCGAGCAGCTTTGCGACGAATACGAACTGATCGCCGCCGAACTTCCGCTGGAGCATGCGCAAGTGCTTGAACTCGGCTGCGGCAAGGCCGAGAAGACGCGGGCCATCGCACAGAAAGTCGCGGCCATCGTGGCGCTGGAAGTCGATGCGATACAGCATGCGCTGAACTTGCGCGTTGCCGACCTGCCGAATGTCAGTTTTCGCCAGGGCGCCGCGCAGGATATCCCGGCGGCGGACTGCTCGTTCGACATCGTCATGATGTTCAAGTCGCTGCATCATGTGCCGATCGGCAGCATGGACCGCGCCCTCGACGAGATCCGCAGAGTTCTCAAGCCGGGCGGCCTGGCCTGGATATCCGAGCCGGTGTACGCCGGAGAATTCAACGAAATCCTGCGCCTGTTCCACGACGAGAAGGAGGTTCGCGAAGCCGCCTTCGGCGCCGTCCGCCGCGCCATCGACGATGGCCGCTTGATGCTCGTCGGGCAGCGCTTCTTCGCCACCCCGGGCCACTTCGACAGCTTCGCCCAGTTCGAGGAAAAGGTGATCCGGGTCACCCATACCGATCACCGGCTCGCGCCGGAACTGCACGCCGCCGTCCGCCGAAAATTCGAGACGCATTTGACGGCCACCGGCGCCGATTTCCGCAACCCGCTGCGCGTCGACATCCTGCGCAAACCGCCCGATGGCCGCGGCTGACCGCGAGTTCAACGGCATCGATGCGCCGCCCCATATTCCGACATAGCAATTTTTCCAAACCTTTACCTTCGAGACTCAGCCATGTCCTCTACCGAGACCATTTACTGCTATCACTGCACCCGGCACCATCCCCGTGCCGAAATGCGCCAGATCGAAACCAAGGGCGGCAAAAGGTGGCGCTGCATCAAGTCGATCGAGGCCACCAAGAAGAGCAGCAGTCAACGCGATGAATTCGGCAAGACCGTCACCACCATCAACCGGGCGGAACAGCAGGCGCGCGTCAAGGCTCGGCTCAATGCCGAACGCCTGCTGGCCGCGGGTTAGCGAGGCGCCGACCGTCCCAAGTACAATACCGGCATCGTCACCTGACCGAGGCTAGCGGATCATGACCAACAGGATTGCCGACCTGCTCGATGGCCTGGAGTTCTTCAAGGACTTTTCCTATCGGGAGCTTGAAACCATCAGTCCGCATTTGATGTCGATAAGGGCGACCAAGGGCGAAGTGATTTTTCACGAAGGTGATCCCGGCAGCTACATGCTCATCCTGGTGCGCGGGCGCATTGCCATCAGCAAGGGCGGCGACGATGCCGGCCGCCTCCTCTGTTACGAAAAGGAGGGCCGCATCATCGGCGAGATGGCCTTGCTCGACCGGGAGCGGCGCTCGGCAACCTGCGTGGCCGAATCGGATTGCGAACTGCTGACCCTCAGTCATGAGGGTCTCGAACGCATGACGGCGGAACATCCCTATCTTGCCTATCGCTTCATGTTCTACCTGGCACGGCTGCTGTCGCGCCGGCTGCGGCGCACCTCGGGCGTCCTGGTCGAATATCTGGTCACCTAGCGGTTTGCTTCGCGCCTGAAGAGGCTCTTGTCAGCCAGGTCTCGCTGAGCGCAATAGCCATCAAGTCGGCCGCATCAGTCCGGAACTGCCACGAGCGGCTCATCCACCGGGCAACCCTGCGCCGAGGCGGCAAAGCCTGGCGCAGGGCCGCGTCAGCGGATTCTGAGGGAATGGGTCAGCACTTTTGCCCGGTTTGACAGATCGCGGCTTGCTGAGCCAGCGCCACCTCGTCCTTCTTGTCGACCGTGACCGATTTCCCCATCTCGACGGGCAGTGAATTGGGATAGTCGTAACCCGTTCCCTTGTTGTGATCGATCAGGGCGCCGATTCCGCCGCCAAAAATGATGTTTCCAAACATCGAGCCAGCGGCACGAGAAACCGCCGACAACAGACCGTCGACAAATCCTTCCTTCTTGCAAACCACCGAGAGGTTCTCACCGCTCTTGTGCACATCGACTTGTGTCGGCGCCTTCGCCGTCCATGTCCCCTTGTCGTTGGTGAGCGAGCAATCGGCGTCCTTGATCGCCTTGCCCTCATGTGTTGCCGTGATCGATACTCGCTGCATTTCCGATTGCGTTATTGATGCGCAACCGCTGACAAGTAGAACGAGTGCTGCCGCGACGAGATGCTTTGAACGATTCATTTTTGGCGATCCTCTATAGGTCCGATTGGAGGCTCCGAAGCTAACCGCTTATTCGGCGATAGTAAATTGCACGAAAGTAATAGACAGTCTGGTATTCGCACAGCTTTTGATCCAGATCAACGATAACCGGCCGTACAGATTGCAGCCGTTGCCATGCTGCGCTGCAGCGACCAAACAGCAGTGCCAACTGATCTAGGCCTGGTCGCGCAGTATCAGTTGGTCTCGGGTGCGGCGGCCGTATCGGCTGTTCCGAAGCTCGGTATAGTGTCGAGCGGCACCGGCCATAGGGCGGGTTCTCCCGAGAAAGGAACGCGCAATGAGTCACGCAAAGTCTCGCGAAGTGGTTCTCGCGATCACCGTCACGGCGGATTTGGTCAAGGGCCTCGACGCCATGCGCGATGCCTGGCGCCGGGACCCGCATTCGGTACCGCGGGGACTGAGCTGTTCGGAATCGAAGGAAGGCCATTTCGCCATCGTCGCGGCCGAATCGGTGTTCACGGTGATCCCCGGCGCTTGCGTGATCAAGGGCATCGGCGCCGTGGAACTGCCGGGAACGGAACCCGTGTTCGAGCCCGGGGCGAGTTCCAAGACCCTGGTGCTGCGCGATACGCCGGAGGGCTGGCGCTTTTCGGTCAAGTATGTGCCGCCGATCGTGCGTGAAAGAAATACCCGATGAGCGGCGCTACGAACATGACATACGAGGAATACCTCGACGAGGTCACCACGCTGATCACCGAGAAATATGCCGTCGCCGACGCAGCCGCGATCGACATGGTGATGCGCGCCCAGGCGGACGACTTCTTCGTCCGGCACGACGACGATCCATCCATGCGCAACTTGGATCGGGCGCATCAGGACGCCAAAACCGTTTTCGGCAAATACAAGTAGGCGCGCGCCGGCGCGCTCAGGGTTGCCGCAACAGTTGCCGCAGGTCGGCCGCGATTTCCGCGGCGGAAAGCCTATCCCGCAGCAGCAGGCGCAGCCTGCCAGCCGGGTCGTAGGCGTAGCTGAACACGGCATGGTCGATGTGATAGCTGTTCGCCGTGGCGCCGGGCAGCTTGCGGTAATAGACGCGGAAGCCGAGTGCCAGGTCGGGCGTCGCCGCGGGTGTGTCGTAGAGGCCGAGGAAAGTCGGATCAAACGCCGTGACGTATTCCCTGAGCGCCGCGGGCACATCGCGCTGCGGGTCGAGGGTGACGAACAGCACCTGCACCCTTGCGGCATCCGCGCCCAGCAAGCGCATGGTTTGCGCCAGGCGCTGCAGGGTCAGCGGGCAATAGTTGGGGCATTGCAGGTAGCCGAAGAACAGCACCACGGCCTGGCCGCGGAAATCCGCCAGCGTGCGCGTACGCCCCTCGTGGTCGGTGAGGCGGAAGTCCTGCGCATAACTCCGCGTATGGCCGATGTCCACGCCATGGAAGCGGCTCGCCGCGGTCGCGCCCAGGCTGGCGAGCAGAACGGCGGCGAGCAACAGGCGGATCAGGGTGGCGGCAATCCTCATCGGCCGAGCTTAGCCGATGTTTTGCCGGTATATGCGGTCCCATCCGGCGCCTCGCCGTGCCGCCATCGCCAACTCTCTGCGGTGCGGCGAAATGCTGGCAAAATGCCGGCGAAGCCATCCGAATACATGGGGAAACCGAAAAGTGATGCGACGATTGATCGGCGGACTGATTCTGGCTTCCGGCGTCCTGGCCCTGCCGGCCTCAGCACAGCCCGACGCGGATCAGCAGCGACGCCTGGCGGAGCAGAAGCTCAAGCTGGTCGAAATGCTGGTCGCATCGCCGGCCGCGCAGGCAGCGGCCGCCAGCGGAGATGGCGAGAAGGCGGCGCAGATCGAACGCAGCCGGGGCTTGCTCAAGGAAGCCCGGGAGGCGCTCGCGGCACAACGCCACGGCGACGCCGCAAAGGCGCTCGACGAGGCCTTGCGCAACGTCTCGCGGGCCAACAGCCGCAATGCCGGCGGGCTTGCCGACAGCGCGCAGAAGCAACGCCTGCAGGACATGAGCGAGCAGGTGGCGACCTACCGCGCCTCCCTGGTGGAACTCGGCAGCAAGCCGTCGGCCAGCGCGGCGGCGCAATCGGCGCTGCAACGCGTCGATGCGCTGGCCGACGAAGGACGCAAGCTGGCCGCGGCCGGGCGGCTGGGCGATGCCAACCGGAAAATGGCCGAAGCCTACAAGCTGGAAGTGGAGGAAATCTCGCGCCTGCGCGCCGGCGAGGTGGTGACGATGTCGCTCAAGTTCGATTCGCCGGCCGACGAGTACGTGTATGAACAGAAGCGCTTCCAATCCAACGAAATCCTGGTCGGCATGATGATCGCCGAGGGACGCGCCGCAGGCGACCAGCGCCGCATGGTCGATGACTTCGTTCAGGAAGCCGGCCGGCTCAAGGAAGAAGCCGCCGGCCAGGCGCGCACCAACAATCACAGGGAAGCCGTGGCGGCCATGGAAAAGGCCTTTGTCCAGCTCAATCGCGCCTTGCAGGCGATGGGCGTGCCGGCCTTCTAGGAGAAGCAAACAATGTTGCAAGCCTTCCTTCGACTCTGGCTGTTCCTGGCGCTGGGCTGTGCCGCGCAACTGGCGCAGGCGGCCGACGCCGACGCCATCAACCTTGCCGGCCAGCAGCGCATGCTGTCGCAGCGCATCGTCAAATCCTGGTGCCAGATCGGCCTCAACGTGCAGCCGACGCTGTCCAAGCGTCAGCTCGACGAAGCCATCCGCCGCTTCGAGGACAACCTGAAGGCGCTCGATCCCGTGGCGGCCGGCCCGCAGACGCGCACCGCCCTGGCCGGCCTGCGCGCCGCCTGGGCGCCGCTGCGCACGACGGCGCTCGGCGTGATCCGCCAGGCCGATGCCGAACTGATCGATGCCCGCGCCGAAGACGTGCTGATGGCAGCGGAACGCCTGACGCGCGCGCTGCAGGACCAGAGCAGCGCGCCGGTCAGCCGCTGGGTCAATCTGGCCGGCCGCCAGCGCATGCTCTCGCAGCGCCTGGTCAAGACCTACATGCTGCGCCAGTGGGGCGTCGACAATGCCCGCCTGCGCGACGAGCTGGATTCGGTGCAGAACGAATTTTCCGGTGCGCTGACCGCCATGCAGCAGCGCGCCGACAACAGCGCCGCGGTCCGCGGCGAAATCGAGAATCTCGCGCTGCAATGGGAATGGCTGCGCACGGCGCTGGCCACCGAGGGCGCCGAATCCTTCCGTCTGATCCTGGCCGAAGGCGGCGACGCCGTACTGGAACTGGCCGACCAGGTGACCCGCCTCTATCAGCAGTCCGCGCCCTGATTCCGGGAGATCCACCGATGTCATTTCGCCGCCGCCAGTTCCTCCAGACTACCGCCGCCCTCGGCGCCGCGCTGGCGCTGCCGCTGCGCGCGGCGCCGCGCGGCGAGCGCCGCATAGAGCTGATTGCGGCCGAATTCAAGGCGGCGCTCGATCCGGCCGGCGCCGGCCAGACCCGCGTCTGGAGCTACAACAACCAGTTTCCCGGTCCCCTGCTGCGCTTTCGCCGCGGCGACCATGCCCATCTTGCGCTGAGCAATCAACTGCCCCAGGAAACCACCGTGCATTGGCACGGCGTGCGCGTGCCCAATGGCATGGACGGCGTGCCCAGCGTCACGCAGCTGCCGATCCCGGTCGGCGGCCGCTTCGACTACCGCTTCGAACTGCGCGATTCAGGAACCTACTGGTACCACCCGCACCAGTCCAGCTTCGAGCAGGTGCCGCGCGGCCTGTACGGCGCACTGGTGGTCGAGGAAGAGCGGCCGCCGCAAGTGGACCGCGAAGAGGTCTGGCTCCTCTCCGACATCAAGCTCGACGACCAGCGCCAGCAGGTCGAGGATTACGGCCGCATACTCGACATCGCCAACCAGGGACGGCTCGGCAACCAGTTGCTGGTCAATGGCCTGGTCGCCGGCGCCGAGCGCAAGATCGAGGTGCGCGCCGGCGAACGCCTGCGCCTGCGCCTGATCAACGCCGCCTCGGCGCGCTTCTTCCGCCTCGCCATCGAAGGCCATGCCGCACGCATCATCGCCTGGGACGGCCAGGGCGTGACGCCGCATCCGCTACCGGCCGACGGCCTGCCGCTGGGACCCGGCATGCGTGCCGACCTGATCATCGACTGCATGGAAAAGCCCGGCCAGAGCTTCGCCCTGCGCGACCTGGGCCGTCCGCCAGCCGGCGCCGCCGTGCTCGGCACGCTGGCCTATTCGAGCCAGGCGGCAGTGCGCAACGCGCCGCTGAAGGCGCCGATCGCCCTGGCGCCGAACCGCATCGCCGAGCCGAACCTGGACAAGGCCAGCGACCACTACGTCGTGTTCCAGGGCGGCATGCGCGGCACGCCGGTGATCGGCATGGTCGACGGCAAGCCGGCGCGCATCCAGGACATCATGGCCAAAGAGGGGCTGGCCTGGACCATGAACTACAACGCGCAGCACGAACACGCGCTGATGCACGAACCGCTGCTGCACCTGGCCAAGGGCGAGCATGTGATCCTGCACATGATCAACGAAACCGACTTCGCGCACCCGATGCATCTGCACGGCCATTTCTTCCGCGTGCTGGCCATCGGCGGCGTCGCCACGCCGCACCGCGAATGGCGCGATACCGTGATCATGGCGCCGCGCCAGGCCATCGATGTGGCCTTCGTCGCCGACAATCCGGGGGAATGGATGTACCACTGCCATATCCTCGACCATGCCGCCGGCGGCATGATGGGCACCGTGGTGGTCGAGTAGCCCGCGAGTTGGCGCTGGCGCCACGGCGCCATGCTTCCACATCACGCCAAGACGACGTATGCACAAGCCCGATCATGCCCACCTTTGAAATCCTCGGCCTCGCGGCCCTCGCTGCCCTCGCCTGGCTGTGGTACGACAGCATCCAGGTGCGCGGCATCGGCATCGGTGCGGCGAAAGCCGCCTGTGCCGCCGAAGGCCTGCAGCTGCTCGACGACACCGTCGCCATCGCCAGCCTCAGGCTGGCCCGCGACGACGACGGCCGCGTGCTGCTGCGCCGGGTCTATGGTTTCGATTACAGCGACACCGGGAACAATCGCCGCAACGGCAGCGTCGTCCTGCTCGGCCAGCGAGTCCTGATCGTCAATGTCGGCCTGCGCCTGGTGGCGTCGACCCCGACCCTGCATTGAGCCGCACCAGCTCTGCGCCGGCCGCCAGCCTTGAACAACAAGGTATCCCGGCTGTTGTTCGCTTCATGCCGGCGCGGCGCCCGCCCCTACCATCTGCATCCGCGGGCGTCGACCCTGCCCTGAAACATTCACCACTGCCCACAGAAGAAGCGGAATCATGAACATCGTCCAGCACCCATCCACGCCCCGGCCGGTTTCCGACCCCGATCCCATCGTCGGCGGCCGCGTCGAACTGCAACTGTTGACCACGCTCAAGTGCAACCTCAAGTGCACCTATTGTTCGCTCGGCGTCGGCGACATGCTGGGTTCGCAGACCGAGCTCAAGTACGACATCGAACAGCTCGCGGCCTTCGTCGCCCGGCACCTGCAGGGCAAGGAAATCTACGTCACCTTCTATGGCGGCGAGCCGACGCTCAACCTGCCCATGATGCAGGCCGTGATGCGGCGCTTCCCCGAGTTCCGCTACCAGTTGCAGACCAACGGCACCCTGCTCGACAACCTGCCCGACTGGATGCTGGGCCGCTTCTCCAACATCCTGGTGTCGATCGACGGCGGCGAGCAGATCACCGACGGCTACCGCGGCCGCGGCATCTGGCGCCAGGTGATCAAGAACCTCAACCTGGTCCATCAGCGCGTCGGCGGCAGCATCACGGCGCGCGTGACCTGGGGCAACCCCGATACCGGCTTCGAGGAACTCGACGAACTGGCCACCGCGGTCGAAGCCATTGATTACCTGTACTGGCAGTTCGTCGCCGACGAGATGTATGCCGGCGATTCGCTCGAGCGCCGCAAAGAGGTGCTGGTGCGCCTGATAGACAAATTCTTCGCCAGCAGCGAGACGCTCTACCCGCTGGTGCCGCTGATGGGCATCGTGCGCAACAAGGTGCTGCCGACGCGCGGCCGGGAGCTGTACGCCGGGCGCACCCAGTGCCGCGTCTCGACCCACCTGATCAACGTCATGCCCGACGGCAAGATCTTTCCCTGTCCCGACATGATGTATGCGCCGGAAATGCAGATGGGCGAGATCCAGGGCAACTGGCTGCGCAAAAGCCCGCTCCAGCCCAGCCCGGAAATGCCCTGCGACAGTTGCGAGGCCTTCCCCTGGTGCCGCGGCAACTGCATGAAGAACCTCTACCTGGGTTACGTGAAGAAGGACGAGCGCTATCGTCGCAACGTCGTCGAACCGATCTGCGAACTGGTGAAATTCATCGGCCGCGAGATCGACAGGCACGACCCGCATGCCTGGTTCGCCGGGCTGCCACTGCCCCTGCGCAAGCGTCTGGTCGATGCCGAAGTTTACGAGTACGTCGAGATCATGCCCTAGCAGCGGCGCCGCGATACGGCGTCAGAAGTGCTCGAACATGTTGTGCGGCGCCTGCGTGCCCATCCGGGTATGGATTTCGAGCGCCATCTTGCGGTCGGTCAGCAGGATGTGCTGCACCAGCCAGTTGGTCAGGAAGGCCAGCATCTCCTCCGCGACCCATTCGCTGCCTTCGCCGCGGGCCTCCCAGAGCTGGTCCAGGCGCGCCACGAAGCCCGCGTGCGCGGCCCGGTGCTGGGCGTAATGCTCGGCGTCGACCTGCGCCTCGGCCATCAACTGCTCTTCCAGCCCGAAATGCTCGCGCACATAGTCGCGCAGTTCGGCGAAGATCTGGTCGAGCGTCTCCGGCGAGCAGGATTTCGCGGCGTTGAGCCGGTTGATCAGGGCGAACAGCTCCTGATGCTGCCGGTCCACCTCGGGCAAGCCGGTGTAGTAGTCCAGCCCCCATTGAACGGTGTTCATGCGTCTAACCCTCCTCCGCCGAATCGACCCGATCGGCCCACCGCATTGCGCCCGCGACGGGTGGCGACCGGAAATCCAACGGCCTGGTATCGTGCTGCGCTGGATCGCAGTCTAATCCGCATTTTATGCCAGAGGAACGCGCCCGCCGCCAGTGGCGGGCCGGGTTTGGTAGCATGGGCGATCGCCTTTGCGCGCAAACGCCAAGAGGGAATTCATCGACCATGGATTTTCCCGTGTCCGCAAATCTCCGCCGCCTGGCCCGCTGCCTGGCCTTGGGCTGCCTGCTGACCCCGCCCGCGGCCCGCTGCGACAGCCTGCAGGCAACGGTACTGGAGGTTGTCGAAGGCGACATCATCACCGTCGTCGATAGCCGCAAAGCCCGCTACAGGATCCGCCTCGCCGGCATCGATGCGCCGGAACCCAGACAGGCCTTCGGCCGCGAATCGCGCAAGAACCTGACGGACCTGTTGCTGGGCAGGAAGGTCAGCGTCGAACGACGCAAGGACGACGACTACGGACGCATCGTCGCGCGCGTCACGGTGCAGCCGCCCGACTGCCCGAGTTGCGCCCGGACGCGCGACGCCGCACTGGCGCAACTGGAGGCCGGCCTGGCCTGGTGGTATCGCGAATACCGCCGCGAACAGTCGCTGGAAGAACAGGGCTATTACGAGTACGCCGAATTCGACGCGCGCGCCCGGCGCATCGGCCTGTGGCAGGATCTCGCGCCCTTTCCGCCCTGGGAATGGCGCAAGCGGGAAAGCAAAGCCTACTTCACGCGGCTGACGCCACACTAGCTTCAGGGTTGATATTGGCCCGGGGCGCGGGTACAAACGCCGTATCGCCAGCGGCAACTCCCTGCCGGCATCACCCCCATCTGCCATGAACGACATCCTGCGCAATCTCCCCGGCATTGCCGCGCCGCTCGACCTCTGCGACCCCTTGCTGGCGAGCCGTTTCGATAACAGCTTCGTGCGCGAGCTGCCCGCCGATCCCCTGCAGCGGGACGTCCCGCGGCCGGTGCGCAAGGCCTGCTACAGCCGGGTCAGCCCCACTCCCGTCGCGGCGCCGCGGCTGCTGGCCTGGAGCGACGACGTCGGCGCCCTGCTCGGCATCGCGCGCCCGCAGGCGCCGGACGGCGCCGCGGCCGCGGTGCTGGCCGGCAATCGCGTGCTGCCCGGAATGCAGCCTTACGCGGCGCGCTACGGCGGCCACCAGTTCGGCCATTGGGCCGGCCAGCTCGGCGACGGCCGGGCGCTGACCTTGGTCGAGCTGATCGGCGCCGACGGCCGGCGCCGCGAACTGCAGCTCAAGGGCGCCGGCCGCACGCCCTACTCGCGCCATGCCGACGGCCGTGCGGTGCTGCGTTCCTCGCTGCGCGAGTTCCTCTGCAGCGAAGCCATGCATCATCTCGGCGTACCGACGACGCGTGCGCTCTCCCTGGTCGCCACCGGCGAACCGGTCGAGCGCGACATGTTCTACGACGGCAATGCGCAGGACGAACCGGGCGCTGTGGTCTGCCGCGTCGCGCCGTCCTTCGTGCGCTTCGGCAACTTCGAAATCCTCGCCGCGCACGAGGAGCTGGACGAACTGCGCCGCCTCGCCGATTACGTGATCGCCACCCACCATCCCGAACTCGGCCCGCCCGCGCCGGAGGTGTATGCACAATGGTTCGACGAAATCTGCCGCCGCACCGCGCTGACGGTGGCGGAATGGATGCGGGTCGGCTTCGTCCATGGCGTGATGAATACCGACAACATGTCCATCCTCGGCCTCACCATCGATTACGGCCCCTACGGCTGGCTGGAGGGCTACGACCCGGGCTGGACGCCCAACACCACCGACGCGCAGGGCCGTCGCTACTGCTACGGCCGCCAGCCGGAAATCGCGCAGTGGAACCTGCTGCGCCTGGCCGCCGCCCTGTCGCCGCTGATCCCCGCGCGCAGCGACCTCGAAGCCGGCATCGCCGGCTACGGCCGAAGCTTTGCCGCGGCCTCGCGCCGCATCACGGCCGACAAGCTCGGCCTGCTGGCGCTCGACGCGGACGACGACGCGCTGCTGACCGAGCTCGACGACTTGCTGCATGCGGTCGAGACCGACATGACCCTGTTCTATCGCCGGCTGGCCGAGGTGCCGACCGGGCGGGCCGCGGCGCAACTGGCCGACGACGAACTGCTCGCCCCGCTGCGGCCCGCCTTCTATGTCGACGACGGCGACTGCGGCCGCCACCTGCTGCCGTGGCTGCGCCGCTACGTCGACCGCGTGCGCCGCGAGCGGCAGGACCCCGCCGCGCGGCGGGCGCGGATGAACCGCTGCAACCCCAAATACGTCGCGCGCAACTATCTGGCGCAACTGGCGATCGACGCGCTGGAACAGGGCGATGCATCCGTCATTGAGCGCCTGCTGGCGGTGCTGCAACGCCCCTACGACGAGCAGCCGGAGCACGCGGACCTGGCTGCGCGCCGGCCCGAATGGGCGCGGCACAAGGCCGGCTGTTCGGCGCTGTCCTGCAGTTCCTGAATTCGTCGCGGCAATTCGTCGCGCTCATTTGCCACGGCAAACGGCAAAAGGCCCATTCCGGCATTTCACCGGAACGGACCTTTTGCTTGCCTCTTTAGCTGTACTTGTAATGCGCCCGCAAGCTGTTGCACAAATCGGCGCTGCCCATCAGGGCTGGAGCCTGGATGACTCCTGATCACAGGGTGGAACGGTAGGTCGCGGACGTTTTTTCAGCGCTAGATTCCTCCTGAAACTGCACTCAAGTCGAACGCAAATTCACTGTATGCCTCGTTGCGCGCAATGTCAAATCGGCGCGCGAATATTCGCCGCAGCGCCAACCACGGCCCGCGCCGTTTGGGAGTACCATCGACAACAGCCCATCGGCCCCGGCGCAGGATTGCAGATCACCGGCCCGGCAATCCTTCCGCCTGGTCCGTTCTGCAAACCTGGCCACGAGCAATGCTTTATTCATACTTTCAGGAGATACAAATGGCCAAGGGACAGATGCGCAGCAATCGCGAGCAGAAAAAGCCCAAGCAGGACAAGACCAAACCCGCCACGCCGGCACTGCCTTTCGGCGGCGCCCAGGGCAAGTCATCGATTCCGACCCCGCTCAAGAAGTAGCGGCAGGCCCGGCCGCCGCTAGGGAAGCAGCGACCGGCACAGGTCGTGGATGGCGCGGGCGGTGACGAAGTGCTCGTCGCGATACGGGTTGTATTCGACGATTTCCACCGCCAGCAAGCGCTCATCGCCCCGCGCCAGCGCCAGCGCATCGGTCATGTCGGCGCGCAGCAGGCCGCCGGGAACCGGAGTGCCGACGCCCGGCCCCTGCGCCGGATCGAGCGCATCCAGATCGATGCTGATGCCATAACCCCGGGTCTGCGCGGTGACCCGGCACAAGGCCTCGGCGAACACCTCGGACAAGCCGCGTCGCCGCACCTCGTGCATGAAATAGACGCGCACGCCGAGCTGCCGCAGCAGCACGATCTCCTCTGCTTCGAAGCTGCGCACCCCGATCAGGCAGACGTCTGCGGGCAACAGCTTAGGCCCCGCGCCGGCCACGCCGCAGAGGCGCGGATCGCCCTGGCCCAGCAGGCTGGCCAGCGGCATGCCGTGAATATGCCGGGTCGCGCTGGTCGCCATGGTGTGGCTGTCCATGTGGGCATCGATCCAGATCAGGCCGAGCCGTGCCGACGCGCCCAGCGCGCGCTTGACGCCCGACCAGGTGCCGATGGCGCAGGAATGGTCGCCGCCGATCACCAGCGGAAAATCGCCCTGCTCCAGGTGTTGCCCGACGCGGTCAGCCAGTTGGCCGGCGATGTTTTCCACGGCATCGAGCGCCGCGGCGGGATGCGGCTGCGCCAGCCGGATCGGCTCGTCCCAGTGCAACCCGTCATCGACCGCTTCGAGATCGGACAGGAAGCGCAGCGCGCGGATCACCTCCGAGCCGTCCTGGCAAGCCGGATCGCCGGCGCCGTAGCCGCTGGCGACACCGATCACCGCTACCCTGCGTGGCACCATTTTTTGCCTCCATGCCGACCGATCTGTAGTTTAATGTGGCGCCGTTTCAGCAGTGCGCCATGGCCCTCAAATCCACCATCTTCAAGGTCGAACTGCAGATCGCCGATCTCGACCGCAACTATTACCAGAACCATACGCTGACCGTCGCCCGCCATCCGTCGGAAACCGACGAAAGGATGATGGTCCGCGTCCTGGCCTTCGCCATGCACGCCGATCCGGCGCTGGCCTTCGGCAAGGGCCTGTCGTCCGAGGACGAGCCCGACCTGTGGCGCAAGGACCTGACCGGCGCCATCGAACTCTGGATCGACGTCGGCCTGCCCGACGAAAAGCGCGTCCGCCGCGCCTGCGGGCGCTCGCAGCAGGTGGTGGTGCTGACCTACGGCGGGCGTGTCGCCGACATGTGGTGGCAGCAGAACCAGGCCGCCCTGCAACGCCAGGACAAGCTCACGGTGATCAATCTTTCGACCGAGGACAGCCGCGCGCTGGCGGCGCTCGCCGAACGCGGCATGCAGTTGCAATGCACGCTGCAGGAAGCCGAACTGTGGCTGATCGTCGATGGCGAGAACACCCGCATCGTGCCGGAAATCCGCATGGCGCCGCCGC
>JACPUD010000059.1 GCA_016192435.1 Rhodocyclales bacterium
ATCTTCAGCCCGCTCTGGAACTTGCCCAGCCCTTCGGCCGCGTTGCTGGCCTTTTCCACCGCATAGCCGGCCTTGGTGAGGATGTTCGAGATCGACAGCAGGATCGTCGCCGAATCGTCCACCAGCATGATTGTGCTCATAATGCCTGTCCCCGTAGTAAGCCCGCAAACTCCAGCATGCCACCGGGAAAGGCGGCCGAAGGTTCGCGCACCAGCGGATGGGGATAATCTCAAACGACCCGTGTTTTGTTTATCCGTGAATTACGCGGCAAACTGCGGTATCTACGTAGCGGCGCGCGGGAGGGGCTGATCGGCGCGGTTTCGAGTCTTGTGCCTGCCGCGTCGCGGTGAGCCAGTTTAGGATGGGCGCCTAACGCCGGACGGTGGTTTGCCGTTATGATTGCGCACCAACGCTGCGGCCGGACAAACCGATGTTCGCCCTGCCAATTCCGGATCAACCAATATGCTATTGATAATCGGCTACGTCATCATTCTGGCGGCTTCGATCGGCACCTATGCCGTGCATGGCAGCCTGGCGGCGCTCTGGATGCCGATGGAGTATGTGGCGATTTTCGGCCTGGCCATGGGAGGATTCATTGCCGGCAACGGCATCAAGGCCATCAAGGCAACCCTGGCGGCCTTGCCCAAGCTGTTCACCGGTTCGCGCCTCAACAAGACGCTGTACATGGACTTGCTGGCGATGCTGTTCGAGATCCTATCCAAGGTGCGCAAGGAAGGCCTGATGTCAATCGAGAACGACATCGAATATCCGGAAAACAGCGCCATTTTTGCAAAATACCCGACGATCATGCATGACCATCATGTCGTGGAGTTCGTCTGCGATTACCTGCGCATGATGGTGGGCGGCAATCTCAATGCGTTCGAGATCGAGAACCTGATGGACATCGAGATCGAGACCCATCACCAGGAGGCCCACGTGCCGGTGCATGCGATGACCAAGCTGGCCGATGCCACGCCAGCATTCGGCATCATCGTCGCGGTGATGGGCGTGGTGAATGTGATGGGTTCGGTCGGCGCGCCGCCCGCCGTGCTCGGCAAGATGATCGGCGGTGCGCTGGTCGGCACCTTCCTCGGCATCCTGCTGGCCTACGGCTTCGTGGCGCCGATCGCCGGACAACTGGGACAGAAGGTGGAAGAGGAGGGCAAGATTTTTCAGGTGATCAAGACCGTGCTGCTGGCCAGCATGAACGGCTATGCGCCGCAGGTCGCCGTCGAATTCGGCCGCAAAGTGCTGTATTCGGATGATCGTCCGCGGTTCATCGAACTGGAAGAAGACCTGAAAGCGCGCAAGGGACGGTGAGCAGCGTGTCTTATTCCGTCCTGGCAGCCGCAGGCGCCCCGCGCGGCCGCCCGAAGGGGCGCAAGTCACAACCCGGAGCCGCGCAGCGGCGAACTCCGGTCACCCCCTCCAAGCTGGAGGGGGCTGGGGGGAGGGGAGTCCGGTGAGCGACGATACCCAGCAACCGATAGTCGTCAAGAGAATCAAGAAAGGCGGCGCCGCAGGTCACGGCGGCGCCTGGAAGATCGCTTATGCCGATTTCGTCACGGCGATGATGGCCTTTTTCATGCTCATGTGGCTCCTGGGGTCGACCACTCAGGGCGACCTGCTGGGCATTGCCAATTTCTTCCAGAATCCGCTCAAGGTCTCCATGGCAGGCGGATCGGGCTCGGGTGATTCATCGTCGGTTATCAAGGGCGGCGGCAAGGACCTGACGGCATCGCACGGTCAGGTCAAGGAAGGGGATATCGAGGCGCCAAAGAAGATCATCAATCTGCAGAAGCTGAAGGCCGAGTTCGAAAAGGCCGAGCAGGCCAAGCTTGCCGGGCTCAAGGGCGACCTGGAAACCTTGATCGACGCCAATCCGACCCTCAGACAGTTCAAGAACCAGTTGCTGCTCGACTTGACCAGCGAGGGATTGCGCATCCAGATCGTCGATGACAAGAACCGTCCGATGTTCGATCTGGCCAGTTCGGAAGTGAAACCCTATACGCGGGTGATCCTGCGCGAAATAGGCAAGACCCTGAACAAGGTCGAGAACCATATCAGCCTTTCCGGCCACACCGACGCCACGCCCTTCGCGGGCGGCGCGCGCGATTTCAGCAACTGGGAGTTGTCGACCAATCGTGCCAACGCTTCGCGCCGCGAACTGATCGCGGGAGGGATGCTCGATACGAAGGTCATGCGCGTCGTCGGTCTGGCGTCGACGGTACTGTTCGACAAGCAGGATCCCTACAATCCGATCAACCGCCGCATCAGCATCGTGATCATGAACAAGCGCACCGAGGATGCGATTCTGGCCGACGGCAAGGTGGTTCAAGTCGAGAACGCCGAGGGACTCGAAGGCGGCGCGCTGGGTTCCCGGACGGCGGTACCGGCGGCGCGATGATTGGTGTCGCGCGGCACATGCCGGCGCAGCGACCGAGTCCCTGCAGTAAATTCGATACCTGTGCATGATTGATCCCCTCCATGGCACCGACCGCCGCACCAATCCGCATTTGCGGGTGGTCTTCCTCGAAGCCTGCGAGGTGCTGCGGCCATTCTTCGACCCGGACAATACCTGGGGAGGGCAGACCCATGAGCACCTGGCCTATCGAGCACTGCACGAGCAGTTGCCCACGCTGACGCCCCTAGATATTTTCGTGCTGGTGAGTGCGGCGAAGCGTGTTTTTCATTCCGGGGAACATCCGGCGCAGCCTTAGGCGGCGCGGCGGCAGATATCCCACACGAATTCGTGCGCAATTCAGAGTTGCGACGAGGGCCTTTTGTTAGTATTGCGCCATGTCGGCCTATCGCTTATCGCCTCGTACCGGAATCCATTCCCGATCGGAGTGTCGCCTCGTGATCTTCAGGGTGAATGCCGGACAGGGGCGCGTGCGGCGAGGCCTTGCAGGTGCAAGTCGGTCCGACCGGCTCGTGGCGGCAGCGGGGCGTGCGGCGGCGCCTAAAGGTGTCCGGCCATGATTGATCTTGCTGCGCTGGACTTGCGGTCTTATCTTCTTGCGGCGCTCATTCTGGTCGCGGTCTATCTGGTTTATTCCATGCTGCCGCTGTTGCGCCTGGGCAGAAGGCAGCACAGGTCCGCTGAAACACGGACCGATACCGCATACTTCGGTCTCGTCGACGAGACCGTCAGGCCCGCGACGGACCCGCTGGCGACTCGGCTGGAACCGGCTCTCGGGCCAGCGGCAGCGCATGCGCAAGTCTTCGGAGAGGGCTTGCCCGGAGCCTTACCGGCCATGTTTGCGCAGGAATTAGCCCAGTCGAATGTCGAACTCGAGCTCAAGCGCCTGCGGCGCGAGATGGAGCAGCTGCGCGCAGAGATGAACGAAATGGCCGAGGAATTGAGACAATTGCAATCCACGCGAAATATTTCGCCGCTCTATCACGAAGCCATGACGCTGGCGCAGCACGGCGAGCCTGCCGAGGGGATTGCCGCACAGTGTGGAATCTCGATCGGTGAGGCGGAACTGGTGGCGGCGCTGGCGCGCAGCAAGCGCGAAGGCGGGTTTGACGACATGGATGACGACCGCGGCAAAGAGTCCGGGCATTGAATTGGAAAAAGGCATCATGGAAGATGTGACGACAGACGACGAGGCACTGAAGAAGCGCCTGTTCAAGCGCATCGCGCTGGCGGCCATCATCCTGGTCTGCTTGGCTGCGACGCTCGTGGTATTCGACAGCATCAATGCACCGCCTCCGGAGCCGGAGAAACTGCCACCAAGGGCGGCATCGGCGGCGGCCCCGCCTGCACCAGCCGAAGCGCCACCGGTGGTGAAGCTGGAGGATACGGTGCCGGAACGCAGCGCCGCGGCGGCGTCGTTGCCGCTCGAGCCCCTACCGGATGAAAAGCCCCTGACAAAACCGGCGACCGGGCAGTTGGCGTCGCTGCGTCCGTCCGCACCGGGTGCGCTGCCGCCCTATCGCCCGCAGACCGCTGCCGATTCGGTGCGTATCCCTTCATCTTCGCCAGGAACTGCGGCGGCACGCGGGCCGCAGGCCGTCACGCAGACGAACTCCATGCCGGCCGTGCGCCCGTTCGGCCTGCAGCTCGGTGTATTCAGCAATCTCGACAACGCCGAGGAATTGCGCGCCAGACTCGAAAAACATGGTATTCCCGCGACCATTGAGGCGCGGGTGCGCGCCGGCCCATTCGCCACGCGAGCTGAAGCCAACGCTGCCCGCGCCAAGCTGCAGGAACTCGGAATCAAGGACAGTCTGCTGATTGCCGTGAAGGATCGCAAGGCGCACTGAGCAATGCCTGTACGAACGCGGAGATAATCAACTTTTCCCGCGCGGCGTTGGTTGCGCTTTGGCCGCCGCCAATGTCCGGGTTGGTGCGCTCAGGAAGAATCAGCCGGCGGGTGGTCTGCGGACGATGCCGTCAGCTTCATCAACGCCTCCGCCGTCGTTTCGTCCACGTCGAGCCGGCGCACCAGGGTTTCCTGGCTGATGTGCAGCAATTCGCGGATGGCCCTGAAGTCGTCGGGCAGCGCCGCGTCGGTCCAGCCGTTATCGGAATGGCGTGCAAGATCGACCGCCAGCTTGACGTTGCGCACGCGCGGATGTTCCGCCTTTCGATGATCGAGCAGTTGCGCCAGCAGCGCGGGCAGGCGCCAGGACTCGGTCAATGCTAGCTTGAGCCGAAACAGGGGCACGCCGTAGATTTCTTCCTGGATCGTCGCCGAGCGCTTGTGGGGATTGGCGCGTTGCGCCGCGCGGACTTCCAATGCCATTTCCGGTGCGAACAGCCACATCATCAGTTCGGCGACGTCGTGCAGCAAGGTGGCTAGTGTGATTTCGTCGACATCCATGTCGCGGCGCAGGATCGCCCATTCATGAGCCCAGTGGGCAGCACGTCGCGCGCGGCGGATGGCATTGAGCAAACCGAGCAAGGCCTGCGGGTAGTCTTTCAGGCGATCCTCCGCGATGGGAAGATTCTGGAAATGGCGAAAGAACGGGGTGATGCCGATCATCATGATCGCCCGTTCTATCGTGGTGATGTCGGTCGTCTGCCTCTCCCGGCGATGCGTTTCGATATATTCGAGCACGCGCAAGGTCAGCAGCGGATCAAGGAGAATCACGCGTGCCAGCGTGCGTCCGTTGGTGTCGTCCTCGTGCTCGCGCAAGCGCTCTATTTCGTTCACCGAATGCCTTAGTACCGGCAATTCCGCCCGGGCGAAAAATGCCAGCCAGTCATCGACTTCAGATAGCCGCTGTGGGTTCATCTGGATGCTCGTATGTTCGTTTACCAATGTTAGTCGGCCAATTCAGCAGTGTCGCGTGGTATTTCAAATCCTGTCGGAAATAGTACCTGCTATCGGTGACGGAAAGCGACAAATCGTTGTCGACCGAACTCGACGGGCAAAATGGGAGCGCCGTGTCGTGCGCCGTCGCGCTATAACGATGCACGCGCAATTTCGGGCACGGCTCATGCAAAGCATTGCTTCATATGCCGGAAGGAGTCGAATTTGATTATTGATGAGCACGATCCGCGTACAAGAATTGCCGTCTGTCGGCAATTCTTGCCGATCCCGATCAATGTGAAAGGAATGGCTGGGTGATCGGAATCCTTGGGAAGACGGGTGTTAAGGGGGCAGTCCATGTCGGCCTGGGGCAATCCACTGCGTCGTCCGGTGCTTTGGGCCGTGACCTTGGCGTGGCTGCGGGCAAGGGCGCCGCGCAGGTCCATATGAAATCTCGTACTCCGCTTACGGATGAGTGACTGGAGAATCAGCATGGCGTCAACCAAGTAACGCAAAGGACCGGAACATGTCTGAATCTCCCCGAATTCCACCTGTATATGTGACCCAACCGCTATTGCCTCCTCTGGAGGAGTTCATCCCGTATCTTCAGCAGATATGGGACAGCAAGTGCCTCACCAATAACGGCCCCTTTCATCAGCAGTTCGAACACGCCTTGTGCGACTATCTGGGCGTCAAGCATGTCGCCTTGCTGACCAGTGGTACGGTGGCACTCATCACGGCCCTGCAGGCCTTGCGCATTACGGGGGAGGTCATTACGACCCCCTACTCGTTTGTGGCAACCGCCCACTCGCTGCTGTGGAACGGCATTAAGCCAGTCTTCGTGGATATCGATCCCGTGTCACTCAACCTGGATCCGGCGCGCATTGAAGCCGCCATTACCCCGCAGACCACAGCCATCCTGCCGGTGCATTGCTATGGGCATCCCTGCGATGTGGAGCGTATCGAGAAGATTGCCGACAATTACGGACTGAAAGTCATCTACGATGCTGCCCACGCCTTCGGCGTACGACATCGCCACGGTAGCGCGCTCAACCACGGCGACTTGTCGGTATTGAGCTTTCACGCCACTAAGGTATTCAATACATTCGAAGGCGGCGCCATTGTCTGTCACGATGCCAAGACCAAGCAGCGCATTGACCATCTTAAGAACTTCGGCTTTGTTGACGAAGTGACCGTGGTGGCTCCCGGCATCAACGGCAAGATGAGCGAGATTAACGCGGCGTTAGGCATCCTGCAGTTGCAAGGGATTGACGAGGCGCTGCGAAAGCGCCGGGCCATCGACGAGCGCTACCGCAGTGCCCTCGCCGGAGTTGCCGGCATCCATTGCATTGCGGCGACTGCGGGCGAGGGATCCAATTACGCCTACTTTCCGATTCTGGTGCAGCCGGACTATCCGCTCAGTCGTGACGACCTGTACGTGAAATTGCAGGAGCATGGCATCTTTGCACGTCGCTATTTTTATCCCCTGATCAGTGACTTTCCGATGTATCGAGGAATGCCGTCGGCGGCGCATGCGAATCTGCCGGTGGCGAAAAAGCTCGCAGAACAGGTAATTTGCCTGCCGATCTATCCCGACCTGGCCGTTTCCGACGTTGATCGCGTTGCCGGGCTGATCGCATCCCGATCATGACGACGCTTAAGGTTGCGCTCATGCAGCCGTACTTCGTTCCCTATATTGGCTACTTCCACCTGATAAAGGCAGTCGACTTGTTCATTGTCTACGACAATATCAAGTACACCAAGAAAGGCTGGATCAATCGCAATCGCATACTACGGGACGGCACAGCCGCGATGTTCACCCTGCCCATGAAGGCCGACTCCGATTCCCTTGACATCCGTCAGCGGGCGCTGGCGGCGGATTTCACAGGTGAAAAACTGCTCCGGCAATTGACCGGCACCTATCGCCGCGCGCCGTATTTCGACGATGCCATGGCGTTGATGCATCGACTTCTGGATTATGAGGATAGGAACCTATTCGGCTTTCTTCATCACTCGATTGTTGAAACCTGCCGGCACCTTGGATTGAATACCGAGATCCGGACATCGTCCGAGCTCGTTGTCGATTGCAGTCTTGCGGGGCAGGACAGGGTTCTTGCCCTCTGCCAAGCCGTCGGCGCCACAACCTACGTCAATGCCATCGGCGGCACCGAGTTGTACTCGGCGGCCGATTTCCGCGCACAAGGCATCGATCTGAAGTTCGTGAAGTCGAGGCCGTGCGAATACCATCAGTTCGGCGATGTCTTTGTGCCTTGGCTTTCGATCGTCGATGTGATCATGTTCAATCCGAAAGCCACCATTGCGGCCATGCTTGATGGATTTGATTTGACATGAAAGACGATTTTCTTGTAACCGTTTGCGCATCGGGCGGTGGTGGAAACTTCGAGGCCGTGGTCGAGGCCCAGGAAGCGCTGGGTTACCGTGTCAACCTGTTGATTGTCGACCGCGCGTGCGGCGCCATCGACAAAGCCGGCAAACATCGAATTCCCTGCAAGCAGTTGGATCGATCCTTGCCGGCCGCGGAGCTGTTTCAGGAGATGGATCGGGCGATACCCGACGACACGGACTTGATTGTCTTGGCGGGCTTCTTTCCGATCATCAGCGCCGAGCTTTGCCGCAAATGGGCCGGCAGGATGATCAATACCCATCCGTCGCTGTTGCCTCGACACGGCGGTAAGGGAATGTACGGCGTTCGGGTACAGGAGGCTGTGCTGGCCAGCGGCGACGCCATGGCAGGGTGCACAGTGCATTATGTGGATGAGCGCATCGACGGAGGCGAAATCATTCTGCAACAAGCCGTCGCGATAAACGACCAGGAAACCGCCTGGGAACTGGGTGGAAGGATATTCCTCGAGGAAAATCGGCTATTGGTCGAGGCAATCGGATTGATCATGCGGAAATGCGGAGAAGCGGATGTTTGAGTGGAGAAAACTGGGTCTGCTGTTGGAGCCGTCCACGCTAGCCGGCAAGCCAGAGTGGTTCAACGAATTCGCCCAGGCGCCGAACTCGATACTCTTTGACAATTTTGTTCGCGTTTATTTTTGCTGTCGCCCGCAAGCCGATGCCGCGGGGCAGTATGTCAGCTACTGCACTTACGTGGATCTGAACCGACGCAACCTGTTCGAGATCGTGAATATGGCGCCCAAGCCAGTGCTGGCTTTGGGCGATTTGGGGAGTTTCGACGAGTTCGGCACCTACCCCGTTTCGACGATCAGGGACGGCGCGGACATCCTCGCCTGCTATGGGGGCTGGACGCGTTGCGAGTCAGTGCCTTTCAACGTTTCGCTGGGCATGGCGAGGAGCACCGACGGCGGCAATAGCTTTGTAAAGCTCGGCCCGGGGCCGGTGTTGTCGCATTCCCTGGACGAGCCCTTCGTCGTCACTTCGCCAAAGATACGGAAATATGGCAACACATGGTTTCTGGCCTATACCGCCGGCAGGAAATGGATGATCGCCGACGGCCGTCCGGAAGTGGTCTACAAGCTGCGCATGGCGCATTCGACGGACGGGATCAACTGGACGCGGCTCGACCGTGACATCATTCCCGACCGGCTGGGCAAGGACGAGGCGCAGGCTTGTCCGGACATCTTTTTCTGGAATGGCAAATACCACATGTTCTTCTGTTACCGCCAGGCCACCGATTTTCGTTTCAGCCGCGAGCGGACCTACCGCATAGGCTACGCCTGTTCCAGCGACATGCTGAACTGGGTCCGGGATGACTCGAAGGCAGGCATCGACGTTTCGGACGAGGGGTGGGACAGCGAGATGGTCGCTTATCCCCATGTGTTCGAACTCGATGGCGCGATATACATGCTCTATCTGGGCAATCAAGTCGGCAGGTATGGGTTCGGGCTGGCCAAACTGGAAGGAACGCTGGACTGATGAAGTGGCAAAAGCTCGGCTTGATATTCGATCCGTCGCAACATCACCTCGGACCCGATATCGTCGGATATGCGCAAGGACCCCAGGCGCTGGTATTCGACGATTTCGTGCGGATCTATTTTTCGGCTCGACGACAATCGGCGAACGGCAAATACGTCAGTAGCATCCGCTTCGTCGATTTCGACAATGACTTTCGGCGCGTCGTCGGGGTCTGCGACAGGCCGGTGATCGCCGACGGCAAGTTGGGCACCTTCGACGAGCATGGCATATTCCCGATGAACGTGCTGCGCGTGGGCGATCGCATTCATGCCTACACCTGCGGCTGGAGCCGGCGCGTAAGCGTGTCGATCGACATGGCCATCGGGCTGGCCATCAGCGATGACCATGGGCGCACATTCGTGCGGGCCGGCGATGGTCCGGTCCTCGGTGCATCGCTGCGTGAACCGTTCCTGATCGGAGATCCCTGCGTTCGCGTGCACATGGGGACTTACCATATGTGGTACATCTTTGGCACGCGCTGGCAAGTCGGTGGACGCGGCGGCGAGCCTGAACGTACCTACAAGATCGGGCATGCGGTATCCGCCGACGGGCGCGAATGGGTGCGGGAACAGGCGCTACAGATCATCCCGGACCGAATCGGAGCGGACGAAAGCCAGGCTTTGCCGACCGTGATAGCGATAGGCGGGCGGCATCACATGTTCTTCTGCTATCGTGAATCGCTGGATTTCCGCCGGAACCCGGCCAGAGCTTACCGCATCGGACACGCCTGGTCGGACGACCTGCGGCACTGGACGCGTGACGACCAACCATCGCTGGAGGGCACTGCGGGCGAATGGGATGCGGAAATGCAGTGCTATCCGAATGCCTTCAAGCATGATGGCAAGATCTATCTGCTGTACAACGGCAACGAGTTCGGCAAGCACGGATTCGGACTGGCACGACTTGAACTGGACGAGAGCGACCGATGAACCGCAAACCCAGAGATTTTGACCGGGAATTCAGCGACCGTGCCGGCAGACTCTATCACTATGGCTTCGACCTCGACGTCATGCATCCGTACATGATCCGGTCGTTCGCGCCTTTCTTCAATGCGGGCAGTCTGCTCGAACTCGGCAGTTTCAAAGGCGATTTCACCCGGCGCCTGCTTGAGCGCTTCGACGACATCACCTGTGTCGAGGCTTCCGCGGCGGCTTGCGAGGAAGCCAGGAACAGGCTCGGCAACAAGGTCCGGCTGGTCAACGCCACGTTCGAGCAGGCGCAGTTGCCCGGATGCTATGAAAATGTCATTATGACCCACGTACTGGAGCATCTGGATGATCCGGTGGCGGTGCTTCGGCGGATAAATGCGGAGTGGCTGGCGCCGAAGGGAAGGTTTTTTCTCGCGTGTCCGAATGCCAACGCACCGTCGCGGCAGATTGCCGTCAAGATGGGGCTGATAACGCACAATACAGCGGTGACTGAGGCAGAAGCCCAGCATGGCCATCGCTGTACCTATACGCTCGACACGCTGGAACGCGATGCGACGGCGGCCGGACTCAAGGTAGTGCACCGCTCCGGTATCTTCTTCAAGGCACTGGCAAATTTCCAGTGGGATAGATTGTTGCAGACGGACATCGTGTCCCGCGAGTACCTGGATGGCTGTTACGCCTTGGGTCAGCAGTATCCCGACCTATGCTCCAGCATCTTCCTGGTGTGCGAGGCCGGTCCCTGACATGATCGCGACGACTCAGCGCAACGCCAAGCCGATTCTGGTTTTTCCCGGCGGCATGCCGCGCGCACTGGACTATTTGAATCGATGCCGGCGAGAAGGCGTACCTGTGATCGGCGCCTCGTCGCTGGCCTATGACGTCGCCAGTGGCCGTTATCCGTCATGGCTGCACCTGCCTTATATCCACGAAGCCGATTTTGCTGCCGTCTTGCGGCAGGCTATCCGCGAATTCGACATCGGCGGCATCTATACCCCCAACCCGGTAATCTGGAACCACCTGCAGGGAATGCTGAAGAACCTGGCTCCCGGCGTGGTGCTGGTCAACGAATCGCCGGTGGAGGAACTGATGGCCGGCTTCCGCGCTGCCCGGGCCGATGCACGCGAGTTGTTGGCTCACCCGCTGGCATTGGCGTCGTCCCGCACGCCGAAAACCGCGATCGCCGAGATCGTCGCGGCCTCCGTGCTGCGCAACGTTGAGGCGGTTCCCGGCATGTGCAGTCACGACAAGACCCGCGCGCTGCTGGAAATAGCGCGTTATGCCGTCGCTGGTGACATTGTCGAAATAGGGAGCTGGTGGGGGAAATCCGCCTGTGTCCTGGCGAGTCTCGCGCACCTGTACGGGATCGGACGTCTGCTCTGCGTCGATCCATGGTCGGCCGAGCATCTTGTACAGCATGACGAGCACGGGCTGGTCGATCAAGGCTCGGCACTGATGGATGCGGAGGAAGCGCTGGCCGTGTTCGAAATCAACCTGTTGCCCTACGGTGCCGAACGTGTGAATTATCTGCGTATGCCTTCCACAGATGGTGCACGGCATTATCGTGACCATTGCAGCGTAACCAGTGCATCGTTTGGCACCACGAATTACGAAGGGCGGATCGCAATCCTTCACATTGACGGCAATCACGCCTATTCGTCGGTGATGGCCGATATCGAAGCCTGGGCGGGACTGGTTGTCAGCGGCGGCTGGATGGTTCTTGACGACTACAACTGGCCTTTTGGTGATGGTCCGCACAGGGCGGCAGATGAGTTTATCGCCGCGCATCGCGACAGATTGGATGTCGCCTTTGTCATGGGTGGCGCATTGTTTGTGCAATTCTCATGATGGCCGACCGGGTTAATGCGCCACGTTGGCAAAACGCTGTCCGCGAAGGCCTGCACTCCGTTTAAGTCTTGGGATGGATGCGCTGCTGGCGTATCGTTTCCAGGCATTCAAGACACAGGTAAACATTGATCATGACAAATATCAAGCCGTCGCCGCAATCCGCCTCCGTGAGCATTGAACAATCACTCCGGGACGCGCTTGAACACCATCGCGCCGGCCGACTGGATGAGGCGGTGGAACTCTACCAGTCCATTCTTCTGGCCGATCCGGGTCATGCGGATGCCAATCACGGTATGGGGGTGATGGCGGTGCAGGTCGAACAGCCTGAAGCGGGAATCCCGTATTTTGTGGCAGCGCTGGAGGCTGATCCGCATCGCGCAAGATATTGGTTGAGCTACATCGACGCCATGTTTCGGTCCGGCCAAGCGGATGAAGCCCGAGATGTACTGGCGCAAGCTCGACGACAGGGCCTGGAAGGGGATGAGGCCGACGCCTTGGCGCAGCGCATGGAAGGTGACCGGCCAAATCCGCAGGTGCCGGCTCCGGACCAAGCTACCGCGGTAAAGCCGGAGCCGCCGGAGTTACCTCAGGTCACTCCCGGGCTGCGAAAGAAGGTCAAGCGGCCTAAGGCAGTTGGACACGCGGCATCACCCGGCGCAAGGATTCCGGAGCGCAAAGCAATTGACGACCTTTTGGCGGCATTTCAGCAGGGGCGTCTCACAGAGGCAGCCGCTCTTGCGCAGGCCATGACCCGGAAACACCCGCGGCACGAGTTTGGCTGGAAGGCCTTGGGTGCGATATATCAGCAAATGGGACGCACTGCCGATGCCGTGGCACCCATGCAAAAGGCGGTCGAATTGTCGCCAAGGGATATCGAGGCGCTATACAACCTGGGGGTCGTGTTCCAGAGCCTGGGGCGTCTAGCGGAGGCTGAAGCCAGCTACCGGCGTGTGCTTCGGCTCAACCCGGACTATGCCGATGGGCATGGCAATCTGGGGGTGATCCTGCATGATCTGGGGCGGCTGAAAGATGCCGAGGTAAGTCTTCGCCGGGCATTGGAGATCAAGCCCGATTCCGCTGCCGGGCATGGGAATCTGGGCTTGACGCTGCACCACCTTGGGCGGCTGGAGGAGGCTGAAGCGAGCTTTCGTCGCGCGTTGCAGATTTCGCCGGACCTGGCGGACGCGAGCAACAATTTCGGCAACACCCTCAAACAGCTGAGCCGGCCAGAAGAGGCTGAAGCCTGCTATCGACGGGCGCTACAGATCAATCCGGATTTCGCCGATGCGTATAACAATCTGGGCATCGTTCTTGAGGAAATGGGCCGATCTGGCGAAGCGGAAGCCAGCTTTCGTATGGCGTTTCGGGTCAAGCCGGATTTCGCCGCGGCATATAACAACCTGGGACATACACTGAAGTCTGACGGGCGATTGTTCGAGGCTGAAGCCCTGTTGCGCCGTGCGCTATCGATCAGACCGGATTATGCAGATGCCCATTGCAACCTCGGCGCAACATTGATGGCCCTGGCACGACTGGAGGAGGCTGCTGCCAGCTACCGGCGTGCGCTTGAGGCCAATCCGGACTTGGCTCACGTCCATTGCAACCTGGGCGTCGCCCTGCAAGCTATGGGACGATTGGATGAAGCTGTCGCCAGTTTCCAGAAGGCGCTGGAACTAGCACCGGATTTTGTCGAAGCACATATCAATTTGGGAAATGCGCTGAAAGAGCTTGGACGGCCCGACGAGGCAGAATCCACTTATCGTCAGGCGATACAAATTAGCCCGGATTGCGCGGAGGCGCACTACAACCTGGGCATAACCCTTAAAGAGAGAAGCTTGCTTGTGGAGGCTGAAGCAAGCTACCGGCAAGCATTGGCGATTAACCCGGATTATGCCGAGGTTCACAACAATCTCGGAATTTGTCTCATGGATCAGGGGCGGCAGGAGGAGGCAGAATCCAGCCACCGGAAAGCCTTGGAGATTAACCCGGACTGCGCCGACGCGCACAATAATCTGGGCAACATATGCATGAGTCTGGGTCGGCTGGACATGGCTGAAACCTGCTACCGTCGTGCTATCCAGGCCAATTCGGACTTCAGTCAGGCCCATAACAACCTGGGGACCCTGCTCATGAACATGGGCCGGCTGGACCTGGCAGAAGCCAGTTATCGCAGAGCAATCCAGGCCAATCCGGACTACAGCGAGGCCTATAGCAATCTGGGCGCGGTCCAGAAGTACCGCGGACAACTCGATGAGTCGATGGCAAGTTGTCGCCGCGCGCTGGAGCTCGATCCTGATAGCGCTGGGGCTCGAGTGAACCTTGGCAATGTTCTGTTGGAACTCTGGCAATTCGATGAGGCGGTGGCGAGCTATCGTCTGGCGCTTGAAGTCAAACCAGATTTTCCCGCGGCACATAGCAACTTGCTGTTTGCTTTGAGCCAGAGCGAAGCTGCGGATGTACAAAGGCTGTTCGCCGAGCACTGCCGTTTTGGCGAACTTTACGAGGCGAATTTGCGCGCCAATTGGCCGCAACACGGCAATACGCGTGACCCCGAGCGTCGTCTGAAGATTGGATTTGTCTCTGCGGACCTGCGCGACCATGCTGTCGCCTATTTCATCGAGCCCGTGTTGGCTCACCTCGCAACTTATCCACAATTGATTCTGCACGCCTTCTATAACCATGCCATCGACGACACCATCGCGCAGCGCATGCGGACCTATTTGGCGCACTGGCATCCGATAGTCGGGCTATCCGATGAAGCGGTGGCGCAAAAGGTCCGTGATGAAGCGATCGACATTCTGATCGATCTTTCTGGGCACACCGCCGGCAATCGTCTGCTGACGTTTGCCAGGAAACCGGCCCCAATACAAGCCAGTTGGATGGGTTATCCGGGCACAACAGGTTTGCGGGGCATAGACTACTATTTCACCGACCGATTCTTTCTACCTCAGGCCAAATTCGCTGGGCAATTTACGGAGGCGCTTGCCTATCTCCCGGCCAGTGCGCCATTCCTGCCTTATGAACAGGCGCCGGCAGTCAATGGCTTGCCTGTCTTGGAGAATGGTCACCTGACATTCGGAAGCTTCAATCGCCCAAGCAAAATCACCCGGCCGGTCGTCGCGCTGTGGGCAAAACTATTGCGTGACTTGCCCGAGTCCCGCATGTTGTTGGCCGGCATGCCCGCGACGAGCAAGGGCGATATCCTGATCGAATGGTTTGCGCAGGAAGGCATTGAGCGCGATCGCCTGAGCGTTCACATTCGCGCCGATTTGGATAGCTACCTGGGGCTGCATCATCAGGTCGATGTCTGTCTGGATACCTTCCCTTATAACGGCGGCACAACCACCCTGCATGCGCTGTGGATGGGTGTGCCGACACTCACCTTGGCAGGCCGTACGCCGGCGAGTAGAACGGGTGCATCGGTTCTCGGTCATGTCGGTCTGGACGCGTTTGTCGCCCATGATGCAAAGGATTTTGTTCAGAGAGGCTTGTCGCTTACGGAGGATGTTGCTG
The DNA here is from genome assembly GCA_016192435.1 of Rhodocyclales bacterium. Classification (GTDB taxonomy): domain Bacteria; phylum Pseudomonadota; class Gammaproteobacteria; order Burkholderiales; family Rhodocyclaceae; genus Sulfuritalea. The sequence continues at coordinate 15,491 of JACPUD010000059.1, forward strand.
AATTGCACAATATCCGGGCCGGCTTGCGGGAACGTCTTGCGAAATCTGCAATCGGTCAGCCGGCATTGATTGCGGCTGGCCTGAATCAGGCTTTACGCATCATGTGGGAACGCTGGTGCAGGGGGGCGCCGGCGGAATATATCGACGCGCCCGAGTCGGTAACAGCCGATTGGTCGCAGGAATCAGGCGCGTAATTCTGTAGCGGGATTGTCTAATATATTGATAAATAACAATATCCTTTAAACAGTCAAATATTGCCTCAAGCTTTGGTGATCGCAACCGATAAAACATCTGTAGGCCGGATGCAAGATCAGATGTTTGATTTTCACCCTAAAGTTTTTAGCCGATCAACCGTTAAAGGCAACAACAGCGGTTTGCAGGCTTCGCTGAAAACCCAAGGCGAACCGAAGTGTCACAGACGGCATTACTAACTTAATCTGTAATAAAGGAGAATCATCATGGCACAAGTCATCAACACCAACGTTGCAGCCCTGTTCGCTGGCGCCGCTCTGAACAAATCGGCCAATGCCCTGCAAACTGCCCAGTCGCGCCTGGCCTCGGGCCTGCGCATCAACTCCGCCAAGGACGACGCGTCCGGCCTGGCGGCTGCAACCTCTTACGATACGCAGATTCGCACGACGAACGTGCAAATCCGCAATGCCAGCGACGCCATTTCGACGGCGCAGACCTTCGACGGATACCTCGGACAAATCACCGAAAACCTGCAGCGCATGTCGGAAATTCTTGCCGGAGTCCCCGCCGGCAATGCGGAAACCACTGCGCTCATTGCTGAAAACACCCGTATCAATGCACTCGTGACTTCCGGCGCCCCGACCCTGACCGGCACCATTGCATCCGTCGCCACTGACCTCACGGCGGTGGGAACGGCGCGCGCAGCCTTCGGTGCCACCATGGCGGCAAAATCGTCCGAAGTAGCCACCCTGCAGATCGCTGCGGTGAATCTGTCAGCTGCATACAGCCGCATCATGGATACCGACTACGCGGCGGAAACTACCGCTATGACCCGCAACAACATCCTGCAGCAGGCAGGAACGGCAGTGCTGGCGCAAGCGAACCAGACGCCGAATACGGTCTTGTCCCTGCTGCGTTAAGCTTCCAGCCGAATAACGGAGAATCATCATGGCACAAGTCATCAACACCAACGTTGCAGCCCTGTTCGCTGGCGCCGCGCTGAACAAGTCGGCCAATGCGCTGCAGACTGCCCAGTCGCGCCTGGCCTCTGGCCTGCGCATCAACTCCGCCAAGGACGACGCGTCCGGGCTCGCAGCTGCGACTTCTTACGATACGCAGATTCGCACCACCAACGTGCAAATCCGCAACGCCAGCGACGCCATTTCGACGGCGCAGACCTACGACGGCTATCTCGGGCAAATTACCGAGAACCTGCAGCGCATGTCGGAAATTGTGGCCGGGGTTCCCGCAGGCAACGCCGAAACCACGGCACTTGCTGCGGAAAATACCCGCATCAATGCGCTAGTGCTTGCCGGCGCACCGACCATCGGAACCACCATTGCGACGATCGCTGCGGATCTCACGGCGGTAGGGAATGCACGTGCCGCGTTCGGCGCCACGATGGCGGCAAAATCGTCCGAAGTGGCCACGCTGCAGATCGCTGCGGTGAACTTGTCGGCTGCGTACAGTCGTATCATGGATACCGACTACGCGGCGGAAACCACCTCGATGACCCGCAACAACATTCTGCAACAAGCCGGAACGGCGGTGCTGGCGCAAGCGAACCAAACGCCAAACACAGTACTGTCCCTGTTGCGTTAAGCCGCTAGCTAGGTGCCTGACCGGGCAACCGGTCAGGCTATTAGCGTGAAGGAGATCGGTAATGATCATCCAAAATGCAAGTTTGAATCAGGGAGCAGTGCCTGCCAGGCGCGTCAGCGATGACGCGCCTAAAGTCGTTGCTGAAACCGCCAAGCAAGTGTCGACGCCGGAACCTTCTTCCCAGCAGTTGCTGAACGCAGTCGGTGCCATCAACCGGGCCATGCAATTGTCGAATCACAGCCTTGAATTCAGGGTGGATCCCGAAACCAAGGAGCCCGTAGTCCAGGTGGTTGACACGGAAACAGGTGACTTGATTCGTCAAATACCCTCCAAAGAGGCGCTGGCGATTTCAGCCTCGATAGACCAATTCCTGCAGCGGGGAGCATTGCTGAGGCAGAAAGCCTAGTTCAGGAGGCAGTATCGTGGCCAGCACCTCATCCCTCGCATCATCGAGCGCCGGCACCCTGGACGTGCCCGCCCTCGTTTCGCAGTTGATGTCGCTCGAGCGTCGCCCCCTCGAAAAGCTGACCGCCAAGGTCGCCAGTTATGAGACCAAGATTTCTTCCTTCGGTACGCTCAAAGGACTGGTTTCGGGCTTCCAGACCGCGGCACAAGGCTTAAGCACCAGTTTGCAGGGATTCAGCGCCACCCCGTCGGACACCAGCGTTTTTTCTGCATCCGCCAGCAGCACGGCGGCCGCAGGCGTTTACTCGCTCGACGTGACCACGCTGGCGCAGGCGCACAAGCTGGCTGCCGCCGGACAGCTTTCCGACACCGCCGCGATCGCGACTGTCGACTCGACGGTAATTTTCACCGTCGGCACAACCAGCACGAACATCGCGATCACCGCGGGTGCCACGCTGCAGGACATCCGCAGCGCGATCAACGCCGCCAATGTCGGCGTCACGGCGACCATCATCAATGACGGCAGCGGCACACCTTATCGCCTCGCCTTGTCCGCAGACAATTCGGGCCTGAGCAATGCCGTCACCAGCATCACGATTCAGACGGGTGGGGATGCGGCCGTCAACGATTTGCTGGCCTATAACCCCACCGAGAACGTTCCGACTCCCGTCGTCCCGATGGCACAGACCGTTGCCGCCGCCGATGCCGACTTCAAGGTAAACGGCATCCGGATTTTAAGATCGTCCAACGCGATCACCGATGTCATCGAGGGCGTCTCGCTCACTTTGAGCAAGGAAAATGCTTCCGCCACCTTGACGGTCAAGCGCGACGCCAGTGCAGTCAGCACGGCGGCAGCGGGCTTTGTCGATGCGTTCAACGCTTTGAACAGCCAGCTCAAGTCGCGCTCGGCCTACGGCAAAGCCGGCACGGCGGCCCCTGTCTTGTCGGGTGACGGTACGGTACGCCTGATGCTGGATCAATTGCGCGGCATTTTTATGACCGCGGCCAGTGGCGGCACCCTGACGTCGCTCGCCCAGGTCGGCATTGCCTTCCAGGCCGATGGCACGCTGAAACTGGACAGCAGCAAACTGAACAGCGCCATGACGAACGATTTCAACGATGTCGTCAATTTGTTTTCCTCGGCAACGGGTTACGTCACCAGGCTGGACGCATGGTCTACTTCCGTGGTTCAAGCCGGCGGTCTGATCGATGCCCGCACCGATAGCCTTAATACATCTGTCGAAGACTATAACGACCAGATTGAAAAGCTGGAAAACCGCATGGTGTTTCTGCAGAAACAGTACACCACCACCTATAGCAATCTCAATGCCTTGCTAAGCAGCATGAACAGTACCGGTGCTTACCTGACGCAGCAGTTCTCTTCCAAATCGTCTTAATTAAGGATGGATCATCATGAACGCAACTGCCGCTATCAATTCGTACAACAAGGTGGGCAAGGAATCCGCAGTGAATGGCGCCGATCCGCACGAGCTTATCTCGATGTTGTTTCAGGGTGCGCTGCTGGCGATCGCCGATGCGAAAGATGAAATTGCGCGCAAAGAGACCGCTGCCAAGGGCAAGTCGATTTCCAAAGCCATTGCCATTATCGGCGAAGGCCTGAATGCCAGCCTGGATTTGCGTGTCGGGGGCGATCTGGCGCAGAATCTGTCGGCCTTGTATAGCTACATGGTGAGCCGCCTGGTGGCTGCCAATCTGAACAACGACATTGCCGCTCTGGACGAAGTGACGCGACTGCTGACCGAATTGGCAGGCGCCTGGAACGACATACGTCCCCAAGTCGTGCAGACGTCGCTCCAGGCGAATGCCTCGGCACAGGCGCAACGGGCCTATAGATCGGCATAGGCCATGGGTTCAATCCAGGCCGTCGCGAACTACGAACAATTATCTGTCCTGACTCGGCAGATGCGCGAGACTGCGGAGCAGGGTGAATGGGATAAGTTGATCAGTATCGAGCATCAATGCAGCGAACTGGTCGTTGCCATGAGGGCGGTTGATGCCTCGGTAACGCTTGATGACGCTGCGCGGCAACGCAAGGATCAACTAATTGCCGACATCCTGGCGGATCATGGCGAGATTCGCAAGAATGTCCAGATCTGGATGGGACAGCTGCAGCACAAGATGCAAAGCAATCGCCAGGAACAACTCGTGCTCAAGACCTACGGAGCTTGACCTCTGGCGTCCATGAGCGCGCCGGCTCGGGAAGAACTAAGCAACGATCCTGCCGCAGCTTCCCGCAACAGGCTTGTCACATGATGGCTACGATGTGTTGGATGCCTACCAAAGCCGATCTCAACGAAGCAACGAGCCCTCTATCATCGCGCCTGCGTGCCGCATCGGCGAGGCGTGGACTCCACGCGGGATGCCGAGGGTGGCTTGAGATCATGAACCGAGTGGCAGGACGATTGAACGGCTCGGGAGTGGTGGGCGCGAGACCGGCGTCTGTAGCGGACGGCACATCATGGTGATGATCCCCACCGATGTCGGCATCCAGGTTCGCAACCAGACCGAACCGGGGCTGGGGCCGATCAGGCCCGCAGCAGATATTTCGGCTGATTTTCGCGAGCTCGGACCGGGGCAGGTGTTTCGCGCCCGTATTCAGGACGTCCTGCCCGAAAACACCTATAAGGCTCTGGTTGCCGGAAAGTCGCTGACCCTTTCCCTGCAGGAGGGAGCCAAGGCAGGCGACACGCTGGAACTGGTCGTGGTTGACCGCACGCCACGGGCCATCGTGGCGCGGCTTGCCGGGCAGGGGACTGAGGCTGCGGGCGAACCCTACCAGCAAGCGACGCTCTCGCGTACCGGACAGTTGATCGCTTCGCTGTTTGCGCGCGAGGGCGAAACCGCCTTCCGGGCGTCGCTCACCCGCGGCCGGCCTTTGTTGCCCCTGGCGCCTGCCAGTTCGACGGAATTGGCTCAACGCCTGCCTTCGCAGCTGGCGCAGGCCGTGACCACCAGCGGCCTGTTCTACGAGGCGCATCAGGTGGAGTGGGCATTGGGTCAGCGAACCATGACGAGTCTGCTTGCAGAACCCCAGGGGCAGCATTCGCGAGCCGAGGTTCTTGCCGCCTGGGGTCAGGACAACGGGGCGCTTGGCACCGCCATCCTGGCGCAGTTGGCGACCGACAAGGAAACCCAGGCACCCCGTCCTTCGCTATCGCTGCTGCGGGCGCTATTCGGCGGCGAGATCGCCGTTCCTGCCGCGTCGGCCGAGGAAGCGAGTCCGGCGCCCAACCAGGCAGCCGCGACCATGATCCCGGAAGAGTTGCGCCCCTTGGTGCAGCAGCAACTGGAGGCGGCAGCAACGCAACGCTTGGCATGGCACGGCGAGATTTGGCCCAGGCAGTTCCTGGAGTGGGATATCGAGCGCGATGCCGCGCACGAGGAAAGCGAAACGGCGGAGACCGCGGTCTGGCACACCACGCTGCGGCTGCAGTTGCCGCGTCTGGGCGAAATCGAGGCGCGCATACGGCTAAGCGGACAAAACCTGGAGCTTGTCCTGCAGGCGGCGGATCCGGCCAGGGCGACTGACCTGCAATCTGCAGTACCCGGCTTGCAGCAGGCGCTGGCGGCAGCGGGTCTGACACTGACGGCAGCGCAGGCGCGGCATGATCAAGCCTGACGACGCTGCTCGGCGTACATTGGCGGTGGCGCTGAAATACGCCGCCGGCGACGACGCACCGACAGTCGTGGCGAAAGGACGCGGTCTGATTGCCGAGGAGATCATCGCACGCGCCAAGCAACACGGGATCTACGTTCATGAGTCGCCGACGCTGGTTGCGCTGCTTGCCAAGGTCGATCTCGATCAGCATATTCCGCCGCAGTTGTACGTCGCGGTGGCGGAGCTGCTGGCCTGGCTGTACCAGGTCGAACGCGGCGAGACTCAGGTCTTCACGCCATCCGCCGGCGTCGGCAATCCAGGCTAAAATTCGGCACGCACCCGCCCTGCCTTTAGCGATGACCAGTCCCATCAAGGAATCTCCTGCAAACCCGACGCCTGCGCAACGAAACGTTGCGGAGTTTCTGCCGAGCGACCAATACAGCCAATACCTGCTGAGTTCGAAAACCGAGATGTTTGCAGTCTGTCGTGGCCTTGCAGACCACGTGTCGCAGATCAGCATGATCTTCAACGAAGGTCGCGACATGGTGCTCACCAGTCTGATCAGTTGGGGCGACACCGGCCTCGTGTTCGATTTCGGAGCCAGTTCCGAAATGAACCGCAAGGCGCTGAAGGCGGAAAAGGTGTTTTGCACCGCACAGCTCGACAGGGTGGAAATCCAGTTCATCCTGCGCAGCCTGAATGCCATCGAGGTCGATGGGCGCCCGGCTTTCCATGCACGCTTGCCCGACAGCATACTGCGGCTGCAACGGCGTGAATATTTCCGGTTGATCACTCCGATCGTCATGCCGCTGAAATGCAGGATTCCCCTGGCGACCGGTGAGGGATCGAGCACCGCGATCGAGGTGTCCGTGGTCGACATCAGCCTGGGCGGCGTTTGTCTGGCAGGATTGCCCATGGATCTGGTACTCGACACCGAAACCGAGCTTACGGACTGTAGCATCGCGCTGCCGGATTCGGGGAGCATCGTCACCGCCCTGCGTCTGCGCTGGCAGGTCGAGACTGTCACCCGCAGCGGCATTCGCGCCAAGCGTGCCGGTTTCGAATTCGCGAATCTGCCGCAGGCCAAGACGACACTGATTCAGCGCTACATCATCAAGACGGAACGCGAACGCAAGGCCCGCGAATCAGGGAGGGTCTGAGCCGAACGCCGGCGGGCGATACAGGCCGGACCGCAACCGACGATTCCTTGACGGCTTACGCCGGCAGGTCAAACATGGGCCAAATAAGAAGCGGTTTTGGCGCCTGTTCGCGTCCTCTCGAATCTGGCCGGCGGCAATAATCCCGGGCATGAGAGAGATAGTCCGTGGCTGAAGAAAGCGACCTCGAACGCACCGAACCGGCATCGGCCCGGCGCCTGGAGCAGGCGCGGGAAGACGGCAACATTCCGCATTCGCGCGAACTCATGGCTTTCATGGTGCTGGCCGCTGGGGCCGGGGTATTCTGGATCCTCGGCAGTTGGATGACGCATCGCGTCGCCAGCCTGCTGCAGCACGGATTGAGCTTCAGCAGGAGCGCTGCGTTCGAGCCGGCGCGCATGAACGAAAGCGCCCTTGAACTCACCGTGGAGGCGTTTGTCCTGGTCGGGCCGATCTTTCTCGCTATTTTTGTCGCCATTATCACGACACCCTTCATGATGGGGGGCTGGAATTTGTCGTCGAAGGCTTTTCAGTTCGACCTGACCCGGATGGATCCGATCAAGGGTCTGGGACGCATGTTTTCCTGGCAAAGCCTGGGCGAACTGGTCAAGGCCATTCTCAAGGCCATACTGATAGGCGGCGTGCTGTACTGGATCGTCCGCAATGAGCAGGATCGCCTCTTCGGTCTGATCGTCCAGCCGATCGAAATCGGCCTGGCAACGTTTTCGCAACTCCTGTTTCTCAGTTTCGTCGCCCTGATTGTCGGGTTGGCGGTGATTGCCGCAATCGACGTGCCGTTCCAGCTCTGGCAATACCATGACCGCCTGAAGATGACGCGCGAGGAGTTGCGTCGGGAGAACCGGGAAAGTGAGGGCGATCCCCAGCTCAAGGCGCGCATCCGCAGCCAGCAGCGCGAAATGGCGCGCGGCCGCATGATGTCCGAGGTACCCAAGGCCGACGTGGTGGTGACCAATCCGACGCACTACGCCGTGGCGCTCAAGTACGATGGGATGTCGATGCGGGCTCCGGTGGTGGTCGCCAAGGGGATGAACCTGATCGCCCAGCGCATTCGCGACATTGCCGGCGAAAACCAGGTGCCGCAACTCGAAGCGGCACCGCTGGCACGTGCTCTGTATCGCCATGCGGAAGTCGGCGACCCGATTCCGGCGGCCCTGTATGCGGCGGTAGCCGAAGTCATGGCCTGGGTCTATCAGATGGACGAATATGTGGCGAACGCCGGGGCTTCGCTGTTGCCGCCGGTTCCGACGCAGATCGCCGTGCCCGAGGGGCTTGATCCGGGTGCCGTGGCATGAATGACAGCCTGACCCTGCAGGGTTTCCTCAGTCGGCTGAACATACGCCAGATGCTGGCGCCGCTGCTCATCGTGCTTATCCTGTCGATGATGGTGCTGCCCCTGCCGCCCTTCCTGCTCGATGTGTTCTTCACCTTCAATATCGCGATCTCCATCATGGTGCTGCTGGTGGCGATGTACACCATGAAGCCGCTCGATTTCGCGATTTTCCCGACCGTCCTGCTGATCACGACGCTGCTGCGCCTTTCCCTCAACGTGGCTTCGACGCGCGTGGTGCTGCTGCACGGGCACACCGGTCCCGATGCGGCGGGCAAGGTGATCGAGGCCTTCGGCCACTTTCTGGTAGGTGGCAACTACGCAGTCGGCATCGTCGTCTTCATCATCCTCACCCTGATCAATTTCATCGTCATCACCAAGGGCGCCGGGCGCATTGCCGAGGTATCGGCCCGTTTCACCCTGGACGCGATGCCCGGCAAGCAGATGGCCATCGACGCCGACCTGAACGCCGGCCTGATCGGCGAAGACGAGGCGCGCGCACGCCGCGCCAACGTGGGCCAGGAAGCGGATTTTTTCGGCTCGATGGACGGCGCCTCCAAATTCGTGCGCGGCGATGCCGTTGCCGGCATCCTGATCCTGTTCATCAACATCATCGGCGGCCTGATCGTCGGCGTCCTGCAGCACGACATGAGTGCCGGCGACGCGGCCAAGGCCTACACCCTGCTGACCATCGGCGATGGTCTCGTGGCACAGATCCCGGCCTTGATCATTTCCACCGCGGCCGGCCTGGTGGTGACGCGCGTCGCCACCGAACATGACATCGGCCAGCAACTGGTAACGCAATTGTTCGGCAATCCGATGGTATTGGGCCTGACGGCCGTCATCCTCGGCGTGCTTGGCCTGATTCCGGGCATGCCCAATCTGGTCTTCCTGATGCTCGCGTCCATCCTCGGCTATCTCGCCTGGAGACAGCTGCGCCACCTGCCAGCGGCGGGCAAGGAATCGCCGCCTGCGGTGCAGCCTGCCGGCGTCCCAGCCGGGGAAAGCATCGAGGCCAGTTGGTCCGACGTGGTGCCGGTGGACGTGCTTGGTCTCGAAGTCGGCTATCGCCTGATTCCCTTGGTAGATCGCGGCCAGGCGGGCGAATTGCTGAAACGGATCCGCGGACTGCGCAAGAAGTTCGCCCAGGAGATCGGCTTCCTGCCCTCCCAGGTACACATCCGCGACAACCTCGAACTGCGGCCCAACATCTATCGTCTGACCCTCAAGGGCGTGCCGATAGGGGAGGGCGAGGCCTTCCCGGGCCAGTACCTGGCGATCAATCCCGGACGAGTCACCGGGCCGCTGGCCGGAACCCAGACCCAGGACCCTGCCTTCGGCCTTCCTGCGGTATGGATCGACGCCAGTTTGCGCGATCAGGCACATGCCTTCGGCTATACGGTCGTGGATGCCAGTACCGTGATTGCCACCCATCTCAATCACGTGATCATGTCCCATGCCACGGAACTGCTGGGGCGGCAGGAAACGCAGGCCTTGCTCGACCATCTTGCCGGCGAATACCCCAAGCTGGTCGAGGATCTAGTGCCGAAACAGCTTGCGCTCGGCACATTGCAGCGCGTGCTGCAGAACCTGCTCGACGAGGCGGTGAATATCCGCGACATGCGCACGATCATCGAAACCCTTGCGGAAATTGCGCCGCGCGTGCAGGACCCGACCGAGTTGACCGCGCAGGTGCGGATTGCGCTCGGGCGTGCGATCGTCCAGCAGCTTTTCCCTGTCGGCAACGAAATGCAGGTCATGGCGCTCGACCCATCGCTGGAAAGAATCCTGGCGCAGGCCATGCAGGGTGGCGCCGACGCCGGGGGTATCGAGCCCGGCCTGGCGGACACCCTGCTGCGCGAGACGGCCGCGGCCGCGCGGCACCAGGAAGACCTCGGCCTGCCACCGGTATTGCTGGTGCCGGGCCATTTGCGCTGGCTCCTGTCGCGCTTCCTGCGCCGTGCAGTGCAACAGCTCAAGGTCATTGCCAATGGCGAAGTACCTGATTCGAAGATCATCAAGGTGACGTCTATCATCGGAGCAAGAAAATGACAGCAAGACGCTTCGTCGGCGCTACCGCGCGCGACTGCCTGCGACGGGCGAAGGAAGAACTCGGACCGGACGCCGTGGTGATTTCCAACAAGGCCGTGCACAACGGCGTGGAAATCGTCGCGATGTCGCCCGAAAGCCTCGACGCCATTTCGCACAACCTGCGGCCCGCGCTTTCAGCGGCGCAGGCACCGGCTGCGGCCGCGCCGCGCGGGTCTGCCGACGACGACTACACCGTGACGCTGTCGGCGGCGCGCAATGCCATCCAGCGCTCCGCGCCGCGCGACCCGCCGCTGGTCCGCGCCTGGTCGCCCTACGACAGCGTCGATTTCGCCGCGGCGAAAACGCCGGTGTCGCCAGTGGCGGCGGCGCAGCAGCGCACACCGTCGCCGGGCGCGGCGGCAAGCGCTATTCCGTCGGATGTTCCACTGCGTCCCGCTGCCGGTCGCGCCCAGCCGCAGGACGCCGTAGCGCCGCGCGCCCCCGGTGAGACGGCGCCAAAGGCGACTGCAGAGGTTTCGTCGCAGACGCTGCAGCTCATGGATGAGATGCGCATCATCAAGGATTTGCTCGAGCGCCAGCTTGCGGGATTTGCCTGGGGCGAAATGGCGCGCGAGGCGCCGACGCGCGCGCTGCTGCTCGGTGAGATGCTCGCCGCCGGGTTTTCCGGCAGCCTGACGCGGCGCCTGGTACAGGAAATGGCCGCCGACCTGGGGCAGGACGAGGGCCGCAAGTGGCTCACGGCGGCCGTCAATCGGCGCCTGCGCACGCTGTCGTCCGAGGCCGATTTCATCGATCGAGGCGGCGTCTATGCCCTGGTCGGGCCGACCGGGGTCGGCAAGACCACCACCACGGCCAAACTCGCCGCGCGCTGCGTGGTGCGCTACGGGGCGGAACGCCTGGCCTTGCTGACCACCGACGGCTATCGCATCGGCGCGCACGAGCAATTGCGCATCTATGGCCGCATTCTCGGCGTGCCCGTATATGTGGTGCGCGACGGCGAAGACTTGCGGCGTACCCTGGCGGACCTGCGCGACAAGCACATGGTGCTGATCGACACGGTCGGCATGAGCCAGCGCGACCGCATGGTGGCCGAGCAGGCGGCCATGCTGACCCGTTCCGGCGAAGTCAATCGTCTGCTGCTGCTGAACGCGGGCAGCCGCGGCGATACCCTGGATGACGTGGTGCGCGCCTATGGCGGCGAAGACCTGGCCGGCTGCATCCTGACCAAGGTCGACGAAGCCACTGCGCTGGCGCCGGCGCTCGACTGCATCGTGAGACATGGGCTGACCCTGAGCTATGTCGGCAACGGCCAGCGCGTGCCCGAGGATCTGCATTTGCCGAACCGCAAATATCTGTTGCATCGGGCCTTCAAAGTTGGCGCTGGCGAGACGGCGCACACCCTGCGCAAGGAAGAAATTCCCCTGGCTTTCCCGCACAGGCAGCCACTCAAGGCGGGAGCCGCCCTTGCTTGACAAGCATTCCGGCGCCATGGCGGATCAGGCCGCCGGGCTGCGTCGTTTGTTCCGGGCGCGGCCGGCGCGCGCGGTTGCCTTCGTCTCGGGCCGCGAGGCTTGCGGACGCACGACCTTGCTGCTACGCACCGCCGTCGCCCTCGCCGAGGCGGGCGAGGCCGTCGTGGTGATCGACGAGAACGCAGGCCCCGACAACGTTCATGCGGCCTTTGGCGTCAAGGCGCGGCGCGACCTGATCGACCTGGTACGGGGCGACTGTGCCATCGAGCGCCTGGTGCAGCCGGTGGCGCCGCGGCTCAGTCTGATGAGCGCCGCCCGCTTTGCGGACGAGATACACCAGCTCGCCGCCGTCGAGGCAGGCCGGCTCAACACGGCTTTCCGGCGTCTGCAGGAAGGCAGCTCCTATGTGCTGATCGATTGTGCCGCGCGCAACGGCCAGCAACTCTCGCCGCTGGCCCTGGCGGCCCCGCGCATGGCGGTGGTGGTTGCGGCACAAAGCTCGGCGATCACCCGCGCCTACGCCCTGATCAAGCGTCTGGCGCAGGAACGCGGGCGCGATGGATTCCAGGTCGCAATCACGCGGGCACGCAGCGACCAGGAGGCGCAGGGCATCTTCCACAACATGCGCCTCACCGCGCGCGAGCACCTTGGGGTGCGGCTCGACTACCTCGGCAGTGCGCGCGTACCGACCGCCGACCACCTGGCCGATGCGCTGCAAACCCACTTGTCGCAAACCGTCGAGGCGGATGAATGGTTCGGCTTTGCGCCGCATCCCCTGTCAACAGGAGCAGCGGCGGCGCCCAAGCGGGCGGAAGGCGCGGCGTCTCCGGGATTGCGCCTTGGTCGGCACGCAGGAGCATTTTGAGTGGTACTGTGCTCGTCACGGATTTCGCCACGCGGCAACCCGGACGCCGCTACGGGTCCGGCGAGCGCCATGCAGCGCGGGCCGGCACGCTACGTAGATACCGCAGTTTGCCGCGTAATTCACGGATAAACAAAATTCGGGTCGTTTGAGATTATTCCCCCGCTAAGGCGCGAACCTCCGGCTGCCTTTCCCGGTGGCATGCTGGAGTTTGCGGGCTTAATACGGGGACAGGCACTATGAGCACAATCATGCTGGTGGACGATTCGGCGACGATCCTGCTGTCGATCTCGAACATCCTCACCAAGGCCGGCTATGCGGTGGAAAAGGCCAGCAACGCGGCCGAAGGGCTGGGCAAGTTCCAGAGCGGGCTGAAGAT
>JACPUD010000060.1 GCA_016192435.1 Rhodocyclales bacterium
CAAATGGTCCAACGGCCAGGTGCGCGAAGCCTGCCTGCGCGAATTCAAGCGCGGCGGCCAGGTGTACTTCCTGCACAACGAGGTCGACACCATCGAGAACATGAAGGAGCGCCTCGAAAGCCTGCTGCCCGAGGCGCGCATCGTGGTCGGCCACGGCCAGTTGCCGGAGCGCGAACTGGAGCGCGTGATGCGCGAATTCACCCAGCAGAAGCACAACCTGCTGCTGTGCTCGACCATCATCGAGACCGGCATCGACAACCCGCACGCCAACACCATCGTCATCAACCGCGCCGACAAGTTCGGCCTCGCCCAGCTGCACCAGCTGCGCGGCCGCGTCGGTCGCTCGCACCACCAGGCCTACGCCTACCTGCTGACCCACGAGGACGCCAAACCGACGGCGCAGGCCAAGCGCCGCCTCGAAGCGATCCAGGCCATGGAGGAGCTCGGCTCCGGCTTCTTCCTCGCCATGCACGACCTCGAAATCCGCGGTGCCGGCGAGGTGCTCGGCGAATCGCAAAGCGGTGAGATCCACGAAATCGGCTTCGCCATGTACACCAACATGCTCAACGCCGCGGTGCGCGCGCTCAAGGCCGGCGAGAAAGTGCCCGACCTGACCCAGCCGCTGTCGATCACCTCGGAAATCAACCTGCGCGTGCCGGCGCTGCTGACCAACGACTACTGCCCCGACGTGCATGAGCGCCTGACGCTCTACAAACGCCTGGCCAACTGCGACAGCGACGACGATCTGCGCGCCATGCAGGAGGAACTGATCGACCGCTACGGCGAAATGCCGCCGCAGACCCTGGCCCTGATGGAAACCCACCGCCTGCGCCTGGCCGGCCGCGCGCTGGGCCTGGCCAAGCTGGATGCGGGGCCGGCCGCGATCAGCCTGCAATTCGTGCCCAACCCGCCGATCGACCCCGCGAAAATCATCCGCCTGCTGCAAAGCGACCGAAGTTTCAAGCTCGCCGGTCAGGACAAGCTGCTCTGGCACAAGCCGACCGCCGCGCTGCCGGAGCGCGTGGCGGCGGTGAAGGAGCTTTTCCGCAGGCTCAAGCGCTGAACTTAAAAGTCGGCGCTGATGAAGCAACTGCGCTACAAGGCGGTCGAGCAAGAAACGCTCTCCTCGCCGTAGCGGATGGCGGGACGGCGCTGGCGGAGCAGGCCACCCGGGCCGGTGCCGCGCGCGGCTGGCGCTTCAGCGGCGATGCAGAATGAATTGTGCCGCCATCGCGCAGAGCGTGAAGCCCAGCAACAGGAGTCCGAGGTTCACCGTGTCCTCGTGGCTCACCAGCCCCACCGAATAGCCACCCAGCGCACCCATCAGCTGTTGCATCAGGCCCGCCACGGCGGCCGCCGCGCCGGCCAGGGCCGGCACCGCGCCGACCGTGCCGGCCAGGGTCGGCGGCATCAGGAAACCGTGGCCGATGCCGAGCAGGATCAGCGGCATGGCAAACGCCAGCGGCGTCCGCAGGCCGGCCAGTGCCAGCGCCAGTAGCAGGCCGATTCCCGCCACCGTGAACAGTTGGCCCAGCGCCATCATGCGGCGTTCGCCCTGGCGGCGGATCAGGCGGCTGGTGAGGAAGTTGCCGGCGACGTAAGCGAAGGGCACGCACATGATGTACCAGCCGAGGTCGGCCGGACCGACGCCATAGCGGCGGAGCACGATCGGCGCGCCGCCGAGGAAGGCGTAGAAGGCCGCCGTGGTCAGCGCCAGGATGCCGACATGCAGCAGGAACGCCGGCTCGCGCGCCAGCCGCGCGTAGGCGATGCGCATGTCGTGCAGCCAGTGCGTGTCGAGCTCTACCGTTCTCCCGTGCGCCGGCAGGCCGCGCCAGGCCAGCACCAGCAGCACGGCAGCGAGCGCCGCGATCAGCAGGAAGTTCGACTGCCAGCCGAAGGCAACGTGCAACTGGCCGCCGACGATGGTCGCCAGCGGCGGGCAGAAGCCCAGCGTCATGCCCACCCAGGCCATGACGCGGGTGCGCTCCGGCCCGCGGAACAGGTCCTGCACCATGGCGCGCCCGACCACCATGCCGGCGGCGCTGCCGGCGCCTTGCAGCGTGCGCGCGGCGATCAGCGTCGGCAGATCCGGCGCCAGCGCCGCCAGCAGCGAACCGACCCCCGCCACCGCCAGCCCGACGATCAGGATGCGTTTGCGGCCATGGCGATCCGACAGCGGGCCAAACAGAAGTTGCAGCGCGCCATAGGCGACCAGGTAGCCGCTCAGCGTCAGCTGCACCCCGGCCTGCTCGGCGCCGAAGATCGCGCCCCATTCCTGCATCGACGGCAGGCAGATGGTCATCGCCAGCAGGCCGAAGGCAATCTGCGCCAGCAGGTTGGCGATCAACAGTCCGTGCGGCGGCGTGTCGGGTGGGCGCGGGGTCATCGGGTGAATGCGTCGGGCAGATAGGCGGGATGCGCCGCCAGGCAGCCGCCGAGTATCCTCGCAAGCAGCGGGCGCGGTCAATCGAAAGGCGGGCTGCGGCGATGGCGGGATTGGCGAAACTTGCCGGCTGCTCTGGCGGCTTGCCTACCGCCCGTCTTGTGGCAAGCCGAACTACCGGAGGTGAATACATGAACTGCACGAAAGTCCTTGCCACGCCCGGTCTGAGCTCGCCGGCCCGGACAAGCTGATCCGGCAGAAGCCGATCGCCGCCCTCAAGGAGCGCGTGGCAGCGGTGAAGGAACTCTTCCGGCGCCTCAAGCGCTGAATCGAAAAGTTATGTCTTCGGCGAAGCCGAAGACGGTATCCCTTGCGGACGGCGCTGGCGGGACGGCGATTGGCGGGTTCGGGCGCGGGGGTCGCAGCCCAAGCAGCCGAGTACCCTCTCCCTGCGCACGCCGGCGCATGTCGGCGGCAGTTTCCGCGAGCCGATCGTCGGCTTCGACCGCGGCCTGCTGGCCGCGCGTGGCGGCGTCGCTCTCGGCCTGGCTGTCGTCAATCCGCTGGCGGCCTTGCTGCCGCTGATCGAGACCGGGCCCGGCCGGGACAGCGACTGCGCAGCGCTGCTGGCGTCGTTCGCAACGCGCGCGCCCGGCAGCCGCCTGACGCCGCCGGCGCGGCCGCGCCTTGGCGGCTCGTGAGCCCGAAACCTCGCGGCCCTTGCCGGCGCCGGCACACGGCTATTTTTCCGCGGCTAGCGCAATCTTCGGCGCCCATTGCAGCCAGCGCTGCTCCGGTTTTTCATGGAGGCGGAATATCGCCCCGTCCTTCACCGGCCGCGCCGAAGCACCCTCCGGGACGGCCAGCGCTATGCCGCCGGCCATCAGTGCGGGCAGCGATTCAATATTGATCTCGACGCCGCTGAACAAGCCGATGTTCGCGTCGACGCCGCTGACGTTCCAGAACTTCGCGCCGTCGCGGACGAGATTTGCGTAGCGCTGTTTGATCAGCACGTGAACCTGCGCTTCGGTGGCGTCGGCGCCGAGCTGCGTCTGCTGCACCGCTCCAATCTCGATGCCACGGTAATAGATGGGCGAAGTCGGTTTCAAGGACTTGAGATGGCGGGACAGCAAGACCACCTTCAGCCCCTTGCCCTCCCGGAGCACCGGCGAATTTTCCAGGCCGACGAAGTCCGATCGCGGCTTGCCGCTCCCCGGCAGGACGCCGATCTCGGGGCCGCTGATGACCGTCCCCAAACCGGTGATGCTCGCCGCCCCGACTTCGGGACGAACGATCCAGAAAGCCGATCCCTCGCGCGCGATCGCCGCCGCCGCGCGTTGCAGGCGCGCCGTCACGCGCACCTGCTGCAGGTCCTCGTTCAGTTCGAACGCCGTCACCTCACCGATTGGGACGCCGCGATACTTGATCGGCGTCTGCCCGATCTTGAGTCCGTTCACGTCCTTGAACATGATCGTGATCGCCGGTCCCATTTCGCGGATGCGATCGACGACGACATAAGCGGCGACCACGACGGCGAGCAGCGGCACCACCCAGACCACGCGGAAGATCCGCCAGGTTTTGCGCAGCCTCGCCTCGGGAAGCGGCGTTGCGGGTTCGGTAAGCTTCTTCGCATCGCTCATCGCGCATCCTCCTCTTGCCCCCAGATCGCCCGCGGGTCGAAGCTGGTCGAGGCCAGGATGGTCAGCACCACGACTGCGGCGAACGCCAGCAGGCCGGGCCCCGGCAGCACCGTGGCGATCTGCTCCAGCTTGACCAGCGCGACGATCACCGCCAGGAGAAAGACGTCGAGCATGGCCCACGGCCCGACGGCCTGGATGAGCTGGTGGATACGGGTGCGTTCGGCCTGCCAGCGCGCCGATCGAAGCCTGGTCGTGACGACCAGGAAGAACAGCCCGAGCAGCTTGAACAGCGGCACCACGATGCTGGCCAGAAACACGATCGCGGCGACCAGCCACTGGCCGTTCTGGAACAGGCTGACGCAGCCGTCCCAGATGGTGCTCTCGGAATACGCGCCGTAAAAATTCATCCGCATGATCGGATAGAGGTTCGCCGGCAGGTAGAGAATCAACGCCGCCAGACTGAAGGCGGCGGTGCGCTCCAGGCTGTCGACCTGACGTCTGCCGACGACCGATCCGCAGCGACAACACTCGGCGACGCTGCCCGGCGGCAACGCCGCCAGTTGTTGCAACAAGCCGCAGGTCGAGCAGGTGAGGGTGGATTCCATGAGTGCGCCGGACTTCAATAATTGATCGGCTGGATCAGGCGGAAGCGCTCGGCGCCCCGTGGGATGCCGTCTGGCGCGTCTGCTACAGCGCTACCGGCGTCGATCCGAAGCCGGTAGCGCGCTGGCTTGAATCGATCCGTTGATCAAGCCCTGCGCGAGCTCGACCGGCTTCTTCGTCGCGCGCCGCAAGCTCAGCGGTCCCGGCCGCGTCCGTCATGCCTGCGGTCGCCACGATCATCCCAGTGCCGATCCTCATTGTCGTAACGGCCATGGCGCTCGCGATAGCGGGGAACGTACTCACGGTTGTACCAGTCGTCCCTGACGAAATAGACCCGTTCGCCGCAGGCATTGTAGCGATGACAATGCTTGCCCCAGTGCTTGGCGTGTCCCGGGGGTACCCGCAGATAGATCGGCGCCCGGCTCACCGGCACCGACTGGATGAAGACCGGCTCACGATAGATCACCGCCGGTGGCGGAAAATCGCCGACGTCGATGCGGCCGTAGAAACCGGGCTGTCCGATGCTGACCGATACGCCGACATCGCCGGCAAGTGCTGTGGCGCTCAACGCACTCGCTGCCAAGGCAGCTGCAATCAGGTGACGTTTCATGACTGTTCTCCTTGTTGGGTTTGTTCTCGATTAACGAGGACGCCCCCGCGACTGATGACTCCCATGTGTAAGCAGTTGCAAGCGTCGCTGCCGCGATCACAACGGGTTGAGCGACTTGGTCCGGGTGTAGTGCGTGTAGCCGATGCTGGCACCGGTGCGCAAACCGACGCCGAGACGGATCGGCGCGATGATGACCTTGCCGCGCTGCTGATAGTTGATGCCGGCGCCTGCGATGTAGTAGAGGCTGCCATCGACCGCCGGGAAGCGCATGAAGATGTCCTCGGGTTTGCCCAGGCGGTAGACCAGCACGAACACCTTGGAGGCATTGGCGCCGAGGTCGAAGCCGACCGACGGGCCCTGCCAGAAGATCGGCATGGTGCCGCCACTCTTCTGAACCAGGGTACCTTCGCCGTAGCGCAGGCCGAGAGTGATCGCGCCGGCGACTTCCTCGCCCTTGATGTAGGCGTTCGGCCGGCCGTGTTCGCGGAAGCCCTTCTCGATGACCTTGGCCAGTCCCTCGGTCGTCTCACCGAAGAAGTTCGCGGCGTCCTTGATGATCGAATCCTGATCGAAGGTGTCGCTGTCGTCGACCGCGGCGGCCGGCGTGGCGACCAGCCACAGCGAAGCCAGCACCGAATTCAAGACTGCCAGGGTCGATCCCCGGTGAGACGATCCCGCGTGGAGGTTTTTCATTTTCTTGCTCCTTTCATGCGGCCGGATTGCGGCCGATTCACGGCGCCAGCACGCTTCTCGGATCAAATTTCCTCGAGCACGGCTGCTCCGCTCACTAACGGCTGAGCAAGCCACGTACCAAGCGCCCGCCGTTCTCCATAAAAACAAGTACTTGGCATGTTTTCCCGGTTCGGCTAGAGCGTCTGTGGGCTGGCAAACGGACAGATGTGTCGCCGCCTGGCGACAGCACCGCATGCGATGTGCTCGAGCGCCTGAGCTCGAGCCAGATTGCTCTGTCGCCCATGAGCGACAGGGTTGCTCGACTGGACGCACCGACGGCTGAAGACGAGCAGCAACGGGGGGGGCGTGCCGAATCGCCGCACCCAGTCGCATCGCGCAGTTCGTTGTGCTGATTGACAACCAGGCGCTCGCCGCCCCCTGGTTTCGGTCTGGACCGGTTGGTCTCCTGAAATGGACATGACACGCAAGGCCACCAAGGAAATCGACTACGAAGCCAACACCGGAAACGTGTATGCCGATCTCGGCTTTGCCGATGCGGCTGAAATGCGCGCCAAGGCGCGTATCGTTAGCGAGATCGGCCGCATCCTCCAGGCCCGCAAGCTGACCCAGGTGCGGCCGCGGAACTGTTGAGGATCGATCAGCCCAAGGTCTCAGCCCTCCTGCGCGGCCACTTCAAGGATTACTCCCAGGAACGGCTAATCGGATTCCTGACAAAACTCGGCATGGACGTCAAAATCGTCGTTCGTCCCAAGGCCGGAAAGCGGCAAGCCGGGGGCAAGGTTTCCGTAGTCTTTGCCTGACATGAGTGTGGCCGGGTTATGGCCACCTTCGCCGGAGTCGGATTCTGTCTGCTCCGAGATTTCCAGGGGGTCATCGACCTCTACCCGACCGCAGGAGCTTGGCCTGCTTGATTTTTTGTTGTTGGTCATCTAAAATGACCAACATTCAAGGAGCCCGCCATGCAGCAGTTCAACATCGCCGAAGCCAAGGCCCATCTTTCGGAGCTGGTGCAAAAAGCCATGATGGGCGAAGAGATTGTCATTGCCCGCGACAACAAGCCGCTGGCGATGCTGGTGCCGATCAGGCGCACGGCGGGCAAGCGGGTTCCCGGTTCGGGCAAGGGGCAAATCCTTTTCATGGCGGATGACTTCGACGCGATCCCGGAGGGTTTCGAGGACTACATCCGGTGATTGCGCTGCTCGACACCAATGCCTTCCTGCGCTGGGTGGAGGGCGACGACAAGCTGTCGACCAAGGCCAAGGCCTGCATCGCCAATCCGGACAACGAAATCCTTGTCAGCGTTGTGGTGGCATGGGAACTGGCGATCAAGGCCGGCCAGGGCGGCATCAAACTGGCATTGCCGGTCGGCCGTTATGTGGCGAGCCATATCGAGGCCAACGGCTTTCGTCTACTGGGCATCGAACTCGACGATGCGGCGGCTGTCGAGACCCTGCCCCTGCATCACCGCGACCCCTTCGACCGCCTGCTGGTCGCACAGGCGAAGAACCGCAAGCTGCCCGTGGTCAGTTCCGACCGGGCGTTTTCCGATTACGGCGTCAAGCGCATCTGGTAACCACTATGCAACAGACTGAAAACCTCAATATCGAAGCCTTCGAGCCGATGCCGACGCCCGAAGAAATCCACGCCCGCGTGCCGCTCTCGGATACCGCCGCAGAGTCGGTGCTGAGGGGACGGCGCACCCTGGAACGCATCCTCGACGGCAAGGATCAGCGCATCTTCGTCGTGGTCGGCCCCTGCTCGATCCACGATCCGGTGGCCGGCCTCGACTATGCGCGGCGCCTGAAGAAACTCGCCGACGAAGTCGCCGGCACCATGCTGCTGGTGATGCGCGTGTATTTCGAGAAGCCGCGCACCGCGACGGGCTGGAAGGGTTACATCAACGATCCGCGCATGGACGATTCCTTCCACATCGAGGAAGGCATGCAGAAGGCGCGCGAATTCCTGCTGGCCGTGAATGAACTCGGCCTGCCGGCCGGCACCGAGGCGCTCGACCCGATCGCGCCGCAATACCTCGGCGACCTGATCGGCTGGGCCGCGATCGGCGCGCGCACTTCGGAATCGCAAACCCATCGCGAGATGTCCTCCGGCCTTTCGGCTCCGGTCGGCTTCAAGAACGGCACCGACGGCTCGCTCGATGCGGCGGTCAATGCGATCATTTCCGCATCGAGTCCGCACAGCTTTCTCGGCATCAACATGCAGGGCCGCTCCAGCGTGGTGCGCACCGCCGGCAACCGCTACGGCCACCTGGTGCTGCGCGGCGGCGGCGGCCGGCCGAACTACGACACGGTCAGCGTCGCGCTGGCCGAGAGCGCGCTGGCCAAGGCCGGATTGCCGCACAACATCGTGGTCGATTGCTCGCACGCCAACAGCTACAAGAAGCCCGAGTTGCAGCCGCTGGTGATGCAGGACTGCATCAACCAGATTTGCGCCCAGCGCAAGGCCGGCCATCGCTCGATCGTCGGCCTGATGATCGAAAGCTTCATCGAGGCCGGCAACCAGACTATCCCCGACGATCTGACGCAGTTGAAGTACGGCTGCTCGGTGACCGATGCCTGCGTCGATTGGCCGACCACCGAAAAAATGATCCGCGACGCCGATGCCGCGCTGCGCGCCCTGTCCTCCCTCCCCGTCTGAGAATCCACATGAGCCTGATCCGTCCCTTCCGCGGTTTGCGCCCCGCCCCAGGCCAGGCCGGCGCCATCGCCGCGCCGCCCTACGATGTCCTCTCCAGCGACGAAGCGCGAGTCCGCGCCGCCGGCAAGCCCTGGTCCTTCCTGCACATCTCCAAGCCGGAAATCGACCTGCCGGCGGACATGGATCCCTATGCGCCGGCGGTGTATGCCAAGGCGGCCGAAAACCTGCAGAAGATGCTCGCTGCAGGCGTGCTGGCGCGCGACGCCGCACCCTGCTATTACGCCTATCGCCTGACTATGCCCGGCGCAGGCGGCGACCACGTGCAGACCGGCCTGGTGGCCGCGGCGAACGTCGCCGACTATGACAGCAACCGCATCCGCAAACACGAGTTCACCCGGCCCGACAAGGAAGACGACCGCGTACGCCAGATCGAGGCGACGAACGCCCAGACCGGCCCGGTGCTGCTGGCCTACCCGGCATCGAGCACGGCCGATGCGCAGATCGCCGCCATCGCGCAAGGCGCGCCGGCAGCCGACGTCGTCGCCGACGACGGCATCCGCCACCAGATCTGGGTCCTGACCGATGCCGCGCAGATCGCCGCGATCACCGCAACCTTCGACGCCATGAAGGCGCTCTACATCGCCGACGGCCATCACCGCTCCGCGGCCGCCTCGCGCGTCGCCGCCGCCCGCCACCAGCAGGGACGTGAAACGTCCGCCGACTCCTTCCTGTCGGTGATCTTCCCCCATCACCAGATGAAGATCCTCGACTACAACCGCGTCGTCAAGGACCTCAACGGCCTCGAAGAGTTGACGCTGGTGACACGGCTCGCCACCGCTTTCACGGTCGAGGACAGCGCCGGCCGCGCGCATCCGTCCGGTCCCGGCGAGTTCGGCATGTACACGGCCGGGCGCTGGCGCCGGCTGCGCATCAAGCCCGAGCTGATTCCCGAGGATCCGGTGGCGCGCCTCGATGTCTCGCTGCTGTCGGACCATGTGCTGGCGCCGCTGCTGGGGATTGCCGACCTGCGCCGCGACAAGCGCATCGACTTCGTCGGCGGCATCCGCGGCCTGGCCGAACTGGAAAGGCGCGTCGACTCGGGCGAGATGGCGGTGGCTTTCGCCCTCCATCCCACCAGCATGGATCAGTTGATGGCGGTGGCTGACAGCAACGAGGTGATGCCGCCGAAATCCACCTGGTTCGAGCCCAAGCTGGCCGACGGACTGGTCTCCAAGGTGCTCGACTAGGCAGGAAGAACGCGGGCCGGCGCCAAGCGCAGGCCCGTCAGCACTTCAGCACTTCAGTCCCTGGCTGCCGTGGCTATCGGCTGCAAACAGCGGCTGCAGGTCGGCGCAGCTTCGCTGACGACATGGCCGTATTTGCGGCATTGCCGTTCGGCCGCATAGAGCGCAAAGGCCGGCCTCTTCGACGCCAGCGCGAGAATCAGGACCGTGGCCAGAATGTAGCTGGCCTGCTCGCCGGCAGCCCCGTCCAGCAAAGCCATGGACAGCGGCTGCAACAGACTGGCAGCAAGCATCAGGATCCCCGAGCCGATCACAAAGACCGAGTTGGCAAAGTGCCTGACCTTGGCTTCCAGTTCTGCTTTCGATGGTGTCACGACGATCCGGAGGAAACAAACGCTGTTCGAGAAAACAAGGGCAACCCGCGGGTTGCCCTGGTCATCGAAGCGCGGCGGCTTACTTCTTCTTGGCGGCCGGCTTCTTTGCTGCCGGCTTGGCGGCAGGCTTCTTCGCCGCGGCGGGTTTCTTGGCGGCGGCAGGCTTCTTCGCCACAGACTTCTTGCCGGCTACGGCGGCCTTCAGGCCAGCGCCGGCGGAAAACTTCGGCACCGCCTTGGCGGCGATCTTGAGGGGAGCACCCGTCTTCGGGTTCTTGCCGGTGCGAGCGGCGCGATTGACCGCCTTGAAGGTACCGAATCCAATCAGGGCAACCGGATTGCCTTTGGAAATTACGGAGGTAATCACTTCGGTCAAGGCATCGATGGCCTTGTTGACCGCGGCCTTGGAAAGCTCGGCACGCTCGGCTACTGCTTCAATCAGTTCGCTCTTGTTCATCGAATTCCCCTTCGGTTTGGAAAGCCGCATTGTTCCACTAATTCTGCGCAAGATGCAAGCCCTGCGCGGCTTTGCGCGATCAAGGTGTTGCGCCGATGCCAGCCGCGCTACAGGCCCTTCACCGCATAGACCGCCGGCAGGTTGCGCCACGCGCCCTTGACGTCCATGCCGTAGCCGAAGACGTAGCGATTCGGCAGATGCACGCCGACGAAATCGGCCGCAACCGGCTTGGCACGGCCGAGATTCTTGTCGGCGAAGACGGCACTGAATACCTCGCTGGCGCCTTGCTGCCGCAGGCGGCGGACCACCTCGGCCATGGTCACGCCTTCGTCGAGGATGTCGTCCACCACCAGCACCACGCGCCCCGCGACGGTGGAGCGCGGCTTGACGATCCATTCCAGTTCTCCGCCGCTGGTGACGTCGCCGTAGCGCGTGACATGCAGGTAATCGAAATCCAGAGGGAAAATCAGTTGCGGCAGGAGTTGGCCGGTGAACACCACGGCGCCGCCCATCACCGCCAGCACCAGCGGATTGGCGTCGGCCAGGCGCACCGTGATCTCGCCGGCAACGCGCCGTACCGCCAGCGCCGACTCTTCGGCCGAACACAGCAGATCGGCCTCGTCAAAAATTTTCTGCGCCTCCTGCGGGCTCATTGGACTACCCTCCCCCCAGCCCCGGCCCCACGGCCGGCTCTGCATGGCCGGCCGGCTGCGGCAGCGCGGAGCAGTGCTCCGCGAAACCCTGCCTTCGCCCCCAGGCAGGGGGTGACGATGGTTCGCCGCTGCGCGGCTCCGACACTTGACTGCGCCTCCCTTGGGGCGGCCCGGCGGGAGGCGCTCATGCCATGCGCTTCAGGCTGGCGGCAAAGGCTGTGCCGACCTCGGCATGACGCAGGCCGAAGGCCACGGTCGCTTCGAGATAGCCGAGCTTGGAACCGCAATCGTAGCGAATGCCCTGGTAGCGATAGGCCAGCACCTGCTCTTCCTCCAGCAGCGCGGCAATGCCGTCGGTAAGCTGGATCTCGCCGCCGGAGCCCTTGCCGATCTTGGCCAGGTGGTGAAAGATGCGCGGCGTCAGCACGTAGCGGCCGACCACCGCCAGTGTGGACGGCGCCTCCTCGGGCTTTGGCTTTTCGACGATGCGCACGATCTGCTCCAGCGTCTCGTTCATCGGTTTGCTGTCAACGATGCCGTAGCTGCCGGTGTCCTCGCGCGGCACCTGCTGCACGCCGATCACCGAAGTGCGGTAGTAGTCATACACATCCACCATCTGCTTCATGACCGGCGGCACGGGTGGAATGGCGTCGATCAGGTCGTCGGCCAGCAGCACGGCGAAAGGCTCATCGCCCACTGCCGGGTAGGCGCAGAGCACCGCATGGCCCAGACCCAGCGCCTCGGGCTGGCGGATGTAGATGCAGTTGATGTTCTTCGGGATCATGTTGCGCACGAACTCCAGCAGCTCGGTCTTGCCGCGCTGCTCGAGCTCGCTTTCGAGCTCGTAGGCCTTGTCGAAGTGGTCCTCGATGGCGCGCTTGGAACGGCCGGTGACGAAGATCATGTCGGTGATGCCGGCGGCCACCGCCTCCTCCACCGCATACTGGATCAGCGGCTTGTCCACGATGGGCATCATTTCCTTGGGACTGGCCTTGGTCGCCGGCAGGAAGCGCGTGCCGAGGCCGGCTACGGGAAAGACCGCCTTGGTAACTTTTTTCATTTCAGCTCCTTTCAAGGCGGTCTTCGGTGCAGGCTAACGCCCGCGCAGCGGGGGTTAAGCCAATCGCCTTTTGATTGGCGGCCGTAGCCAAAACGGCTTTCGTAACTTTTTTCATGTTTTCAGCAACTCCCTGAATTGCGATTCATCCAGAATCGTAACGCCCAACGCCTGCGCCTTGTCGAGCTTGGAACCGGCGTCGCTGCCGGCCACCACGTAATCGGTCTTCTTCGACACCGAACCGGCGACCTTGCCGCCCAGCGCCTCGATCATGTCTTTCGCCGCGTCGCGCGTCAGCGTCGGCAATGCGCCGGTGAGGACGAAGGTCTTGCCGGCGATCGGTGAATTCACGGCTGCCGCCGGCTCGTCTTCCGGCCAATGCACGCCGGCCGCGCGCAGCTGCTCGATGACCTCGATGTTGTGTGGCTCGGCGAAGAAGCGCGCGATCGATGCCGCCACCACAGGACCGACGTCGGGCACCTGCTGCAAACCGTCGACGTCGGCCGCCATCAGCGCATCGAGCTTGCCGAAGTGGCGCGCCAGGTTCTTCGCCGTCGTCTCGCCGACATTGCGTATGCCCAGCGCGAAAATGAAACGCGCCAGGGTGGTGTGCTTGCTCTTCTCGAGCGCGGCCAGGATGTTGGCCGCGGATTTCTCGGCCATGCGCTCCAGCGCGGCAAGCTTCAGCAGGCCCAGCTTGTAGAGATCGGCCGGGGTGTTGACGATGGCGGCGTCGACCAGCTGTTCGACCAGCTTGTCGCCGAGGCCCTCGATGTCCAGCGCGCGACGGCCGGCGAAATGCAGCAGCGCCTGCTTGCGCTGCGCCGGACAGAACAGCCCGCCGGTGCAGCGCGCGATGGCTTCGTCCTCGGGCTTTTCGATGGCGGAATGGCAGATCGGACAGTCCGGATATTCCTTGAGCAATTCCCAAGGCCCGTATGCCGGTTCGACGAGATCCTTCATCGGGCGCCGATCGAGGACCACCGCCACGACTTCCGGAATCACGTCGCCGGCGCGGCGCACGATCACCGTGTCGCCGATCCGCACATCCTTGCGTCTGACCTCGCCTTCGTTGTGCAGCGTGGCATTGGTCACCGTCACGCCACCGACGAAGACCGGCGCCAGGCGCGCCACCGGCGTGATGGCGCCGGTGCGGCCGACCTGCACCCCGATCGCCTCGACCGTGGTCAGCGCCTCCTCGGCCGGGTACTTGTGCGCCACGGCCCAGCGCGGTTCGCGCGTGACGAAGCCGAGCCGCTGCTGCAGCGCCAGGGAATTGACCTTGTACACCACGCCGTCGATGTCGAAGGGCAGCGTGTCGCGCATGGCGCGCATGCGCGCATGGAAGGCGATCAGCCCGTCGGCGCCCTGCACCACGGCGCGGTGCTCGCACACCGGCAGGCCAAACGCGGCCAGCGCGTCGAGCACACCGTCATGGGTCGGCGGCAAGTCCCGGCCGCGCGCCTCGCCCAGGCCATAGGCATAGAAGGACAAGGGCCGCTCGGCGGTCATCGCCGGATCGAGCTGGCGCAGGCTGCCAGCGGCGCCGTTGCGCGGATTGACCAGCGTCGGCCGTCCCAGTGCGCGCTGCTTCGCGTTGTAGCGCTCGAAGTCGGGACGGCTCATGAATACCTCGCCGCGCACTTCCAGCACCGGCGGTGCCTCACCAGTCAGGCGCAACGGTATGCGCCGCACAGTGCGGATGTTTTGCGTCACGTCCTCGCCGGTTTCGCCGTCGCCGCGCGTCGCGGCCTGCACCAGCACGCCGTGTTCATAACGCAGATTGACGGCGAGGCCGTCGAACTTGAGTTCGGCCGCATAGTCGACGACGGCGTCCGTCTCGCCCAGGCCCAATTCGCGGCGCACGCGGGCATCGAAGGCGCGCGCGCCCGAAGGCTCGGTGTCGGTCTCGGTGCGGATCGACAGCATGGGCACGACATGGCGCACCGGTGCAAACTCGGGCAGGGGCTTGCCGCCGACCCGCTGCGTCGGCGAATCCATGCTCAGCAGTTGCGGATGCGCGGCCTCGATATCCTGCAGTTCGCGGAACAGCCGGTCGTATTCGGCGTCCGGGATGGTCGGCGCGTCGAGCACGTAATAGGCATGGTTGTGCTGCTCGATCTCGCGGCGCAGGGCCGCGGCGCGCGCCGCTGCCTGCTGCACGGACATCAGGAGAACAGGCGCAGCGCCCGCACGCTGCCGGGCTCGATGCCGGCGTCGCGCATGGTCTGCTGGAGTTCCGCGGTCTTGGCGCCGATCGCGTCGATCATCGCCTGCGACAGCGGTGCGCGTTGCGCATCGACCAGCACGCCGCCCAGCGCCGTGGTCAATTGGCGCGCCGTCGCCAGCATGCGGCCGAAGGCGGCAACACCGTCGGCGACGCGCGGCACATCGAGGCTCAGCGTCAGGCCATGCGTCGACAGCGCCGCGAGGGTAGCAGCAGCGAGCGGCTCGTTGCCGAGATTGGCCACGGTGAACAGCTCGCCGCCGGCCTCGTCGCGGGCGCGGAATACGCCGTCGGCTTCGAGCGTCAGGCCCGCCGCTTCGGCCACGCCGCGCAGCTTGGTGCCGGCGAACACGCCGCCGGTGGCTTCGACCACATGCAGCACGAACTGGATATCCACGCCGGCGCAGAACTCGTCGAGCCTGGCGGCGTGCAGCAGGGTTGCGTCGAATTCCGGGAGTTCCAGCGCCGCGCCCATATGCTGCGCAATCCGTTGCACGCCGTCGAAGAAGCTCGTCAACTCTTCAGCCGCTACGGCTCCGCGGCGATCGACCAGTTGCAGCGCAATCGCCCAGTCGCGGTAGCGCCCCGCATCCTGCGCATCGACCTGCCGCCAGGCCTCGTCGTCGTTGCGCGCCAGCCAGTGCAGCGCCTTGCCCAGCTCTCCCGCCCAGGCATTCTGCATGGCCAGGACGACAGGCGCCGCGATCGCTTCGCTTGCCGTCAGACGCAGCACGCAATCGGCGATCTCGTCGGCGGTCTCATCCGGCAGCGGCGGCGCCGATGAGGCCGGCGCAGCGGCGGCAGCCGGTTCCACGGCAGCAGTCGGGTAGGGATCGTCGTCGCCTTGCGCCACGACGCCCAAATCGACATCCAGATCGGCGTCGAGATCGGCGTCGAGATGCGGTTCCCGCCGTTCGTCCTCGACCGCCCGCGGCAGCTCCGGCGCCGCCACCGGCAGCGCGTCGCCCTGCTCGCCGTTGAAGATGCGCTCGGCGGTCTTGCGGTGCTGGCGGTCCTGCCAGACGTTGTAGCCCCAGACCATGGCCACACCCACCGCGCCGGCCCCGATCAATGCGATTTGCAGTTCGCTGATTGCCATGTTCACGCCACCTTCTGTTCGACGGCGAGGCGCAACGCCTCTTCGATATCGACTTCCACGACGCGCGACACGCCCTGTTCCTGCATGGTCACGCCGATCAGTTGCTGGGCCATTTCCATGGCGATCTTGTTGTGCGAGATGAAGACGAACTGGGTGTGCGTCGACATGCGCTTGACCATCTCGCAGAAACGCACGGTGTTCGAATCGTCGAGCGGCGCGTCCACTTCGTCGAGCATGCAGAAGGGCGCCGGGTTCAGGTTGAAGATCGCGAACACCAGCGCGATCGCGGTCAGCGCCTTTTCGCCGCCGGAGAGCAGGTGGATCGTGGTGTTCTTCTTGCCCGGCGGCTGCGCCATGATCTGGATGCCGGCATCGAGGATCTCGTCACCGGTCAGGATCAGCCGCGCCTCGCCGCCGCCGAAGAGCTGCGGGAACAAGTTGCCGAAATGCATGTTGACGGTGTTGTAGGTCTCCTGCAACTGCTCGCGGGTTTCGCGGTCGATGCGGCGGATCGCGTCTTCCAGCGTGCCGATGGCCTCGTTCAGGTCGGCCGCCTGGGCATCGAGAAAGCCCTTGCGTTCGGAGGCCGTGGCCAGTTCCTCCAGTGCCGCGAGGTTGACCGGCCCGAGCGCCTCGATTGCCGCCGTCAGGCTGGCAATCTCGGCTTGCACCAGGTTGTCGCGCAGCTTGCCCGTGGCCAGTTCCTCGGCGAAGGGCGCCTCGTCTTCCTCGGTCATCACGTGCACCTCAGCCAGGCGCTCGCGGAACTGCTCTTCGTTGATCTGCGCGGCCTGTGCCTTGAGGCGCAGATCGTTGATCTTGTCGCGCAGCGGCACCACGCCCTGCTCCAGCCTGAGGCGCTGTTCGTCGAGGCTGCGCAGCTCGCCGGCCGCCGTTTCGAGCACGTTGCGCCGTTCCGCCAGCGCCAACTCTTTGCCCTGCTTCGCATCCAGCGCAGCATGCAACTGCTCCTGCAGCACCATGTCGCTGATGCCGGCGACCTCGGTGCGCGCACTCGCGGTTTCGGCCTCGATGCGCTGCAACTGGCTGCCCGCCGTGGTCGCGGCGCGCGCATTGTCTTCCAGCTTCGACAGGCATTCGCGCTCGGAGAAGCCGGCCTCCTGGGCCTCGCGCCCGAGCTGGATTTCGAGCGCCCGCGCCTCGCGCAAGGCCGCATCCTTCTGCCGGTGGATTTCCAGCGCGCGTTCCAGGCGCTCGCGCACTTCGCCCTGGCGCTCGCGCTGCAACTCACCCTCGTTCTCGGCGCGCTCGCGCCGCGCCTGTTCGATTTCGTCCTGGCGCTGCAGCTCGGCCAGATCGCGGTCGATCTGCGCCGAGCGCTCCTCAAAGCGCGTCTGCGCCTGGGCCAGCTTCAAGGCCTCGACCTGCGCGGCGTGGAAGGCCTGCTGCGCCTCCTGCGTCGCGCGCCGGGCCGCGCCGAGCTGGGCCTGGGCATCGGCCAGTTGCTGCTCGGCTGCGCGCTGCACTTCGCGCGCCGCAGCTTCGGCCGCCGCCCGCGCGTCGAGCAGCGCGGCCAGTTCATCGATCTCGCGCTGGCGTTCGATGACGCCGTGGGTCTTGGCATCCGGCACGTACAGCGTGAGGCCGGCAGGCGTCAGCAGATGGCCGGCGCGCGACACGCGCTGGCCCGCGGCCAGCGGCAATTCCGCGCCGAGATCCGCGGCGACCGAGACGCCGGCCAGCCATTCGTCGAGCACGCCGGACCAGCGCGGGTCGTCGCAGCGCACCTTGCCGCGCAGGCTGTCGGTGGCAGTTGCCGCCGGGTTGGCGACGGTAGCGCTGGTCAGGGCCAGCGTCAGGATTGCCGGGGGGGGCGCAAGCACGGCCGCACGCAATGTGTCGGCATCGGCGGCGAGCGCCGAGAAGCGCTCGCGCAGCACGGCTTCGACCGCGGTCTCCCAGCCGGCCTCGACCTGGATCGACTGCCACAACGGTTTCGCCTCAGCCAAGTTGCGCGCCTTGAGCCAGTCGCCGATCTCGCCGCTTTGCGCCACCTTGGCCTGCAGATGCGCCAGCGCGTCATGCCGGGCGCGGGTTTCGGTCAGGCTGCGATGTGCGGCCTGAAGGGCTTCGCGCGCAGTACGCAATTGCGCTTCGGCAGTGGGAACGGCGGCTTGCAATGTCGCCAGGCGTTCCTGGGCCACCGCCAGCGTCTCCTCGGCGCGCTGTTCGGCTTCTGCGGACGCGGCGAGCAAGGCCGGATCGGGCGCGCCCAGCGCCTGCCGGTCCTGCTCCAGCCTGCTGCGGCGCTGCGCCAGGTTTTCCAGCGCGCGCTGGGCGTGGCCGCGGTCGGCCTCGGCCAGACGCAAGGCCTGCTCGGCTTCGCTCAGGCTGCGGCGCGCCTCGGTGACCTCGCTGCCGGCTGCCTGCAGCGCATCCTCGGCGTCGGGCAGGCGCGCGGCGGCTTCCTCGTGGCGCGCCGCGGCGGTGGCGGAACGCGTACGCGAATTTTCCAGCAGTTGGCTCCAGCGCGCCTCGTCCTCGGCCAGTTGGCGCTGCTGCGCGCGCCAATGGCCATCCTCGGCATCGAGCTGGGCCAGGCGCGCTTCGAGCCGCGAACGCGAATCGCGCAGATGGCTGATTTCCGATTCGAGCCGGCTGACCTCGGTATTGGACGCGTACATCTCGGCCTGAGCCGCATGCAGCGAGTCCGACGCGGAAAAATGGCTTTCGCGCGCATGCTCGACGCGCGCCTCGATCTCGCGCAGTTGCGCGGTTTCGGCCTCGACGCGATTGACGGCTTCGTCGACCTGGCGCGCCAGACGCTGGGCGTCGTTGCGGGCGTCGTTGCGCTTTTTGAGCCAGAGCAGGGTCTGCTTGCGCGACACCTGCTCGTGCAGGCCGCGGTACTGCTGCGCCACGGTGGCCTGCGCCTGCAAGTGGCCGACCTGGGCTTCCAGCTCGTTGCGGATGTCATCGACGCGGGCGATGTTTTCGCGCGCGTCTTCCAGGCGGTGTTCGGTTTCCTTGCGTCTTTCCTTGTACTTGGTGACGCCGGCCGCTTCCTCGAGGTAGAAGCGCAGTTCGTCGGGCTTGGCCTCGACGATGCGCGAGATCATGCCCTGGCCGATGATGGCATAGGCGCGCGGACCCAGGCCGGTGCCGAGGAAGAGATCGATCACGTCGCGCCGGCGCACGTGCAGGTTGTTGATGTAGTAGCTGGAATTGCCTTCGCGATCGAGCAGGCGCTTGACCGTGATTTCGGCGTACTGGCTCCACTGGCCGGCGGCGCGGCCCTGGGCATTGTCGAAATACAGCTCGACGCTGGCGCGGCTGACCTGCTTGCGGTTGCCGGAACCCTTGAAAATCACGTCCTGGATCGACTCGCCGCGCAGCTCGGAGGCCTTCGATTCGCCGAGCACCCAGCGCACCGCATCGATGATGTTCGACTTGCCGCAACCATTGGGTCCGACCACGCCCGCCAGTTGGCCGGGGAACAGCACTGTGGTGGGCTCCACGAACGACTTGAAGCCCGAAAGTTTCAGCTTGTTTAGACGCACTGGGATTGAACCGGAAAGATGATGGCGAAAAGGCGAATTGCAGCCGCGCCATTATAATCTGTCCCGCCCCTCTTACCCGCAGCCAGACAGCATGCCCAAGCCAGCCAGCACGACCCGCGCCAAGGCGCTGGAAACCTTCGCCAACCCCGCGCCGCACAGGGATTACCAGATCCACATGGAAATCCCCGAATTCACCTGCCTGTGCCCCAAGACCGGGCAGCCGGATTTCGCCGTGCTGACGCTGGATTACATCGCCGACCAGGTCTGCATAGAGCTGAAAAGCCTGAAGCTCTACATCTGGAGTTTCCGCGAGGAAGGGCATTTCCACGAGGACGTCACCAACCGCATTCTCGACGACCTGGTGCGCGCCGCCCAGCCGCGCTTCATGCGCCTCACCGCGCGCTTCTACGTGCGCGGCGGCATCTTCACCAATGTGGTCGCCGAGCACCGCAAAAAGGGCTGGAAACCCGCGGCGAAAATCGAGCTGGCGGAGTTTCCGACGCAGTCGAATACGCGCGGCTGAGGCCGCCGCGATCGGCTGGGACCGGATTTCGGCGGCGCCGCGGCGGCAACCGCGCGCCACGCCTCAGCGCGGCTTCCTGCCCTTGAGGAAGCTGCCGATCCGCGCGGCGATCTCGGGGCTGGTCTGGGTCAGGCCCGCGGCCAGCGATTCGACATAAAAGCCGTCGTCGGTGGACATGTTGCTGATGCGCTGGATTGCGGTGACCATGGCGTAGTTGGCCATCGGCGTGTTCTCGGCGATGCGGCCGGCCAGTTCCAGCGCCTTGGTCATGCCTGCGCCCTCTTCCACCAGGTAATGCGAAAGCCCCAGTTGCTGGCCCTCCTCGGCCTGGTAGATGCGCCCGGTCAGCATCATTTCGCACATGCGGCCCTGGCCGATGATGCGCGCCACGCGCACCGAGGCGCCGCCACCGACGAAAATCCCGTGGCGGCCCTCCGGCAACTGGTAGATCGCCGATGGCTCGGCCACGCGCACATGGGTCGCCGTCGCCAGTTCCAGCCCGCCGCCGATGACCGCGCCCTGCAGCACGGCGATCACTGGCGTGCCGGACATCTGGATGCGGCTGAACACGCGCTGCCAGCCCTGCGAATGCTTCATCACGGCAAAGGGTTCGCGATGCTGGTGCTCGGAGAGATCGAGTCCGGCGCAGAAATGCTTGCCCTCGCCGGCCAGGATGATTGCCCGCGTATCTTCCGGTGCAGCGTCCCAGGCCTTTTCCAGCGCCGCCAGCAGGCGGTCGCTGATCGCATTGCGCTTGGCTGGTCGCGCCAGCGTGATGGTGTAGATGCCGTCCGCGAAAGCGGCTTTTACCAAGGATTCGGTCACTTCATGTCCTTCAAGTTGCGCCCAGAGTGATGACGCTGCTATCGACTTCATCGGCATACAGATACAGCACCAGATCGGCGCGACGCGTCAGCACCGCGCGCTGGTTGATGTAGCCCTTGTCTGTGATCTCGCCGGCCTCGGTCGAGGGCGGCTCCGCCATCAGCAGCAGCCGCGTCGGGTAGGTGCTGGAGCCGCCGCCTTCGCGCTTCATGCGCACCAGGCCCTCGCGCACCCGTTCCTTGACCGCCGGATGGCGCAGCACCTGGTCTGCCGCCGCGTCGGCCGGCAACTGCGCCAGGCGCCGGCACTCCGACATGTTGGGAAACACCAGGAAGCCGATCTCGTCCTTGTCGTGGCCGGTCACCACGATGTCCTGCGCCACCGGCGACAGCGCGTCGATGCCGGCCACGCGCAAGGAGCCGACATGCACCCAGGTGCCGGTCAGCAGCTTGAAATCCTCGGCGACGCGGCCGTCGAACAGCAGGCCTTGCTCGGGTCGCGTCGGATCGACGAATTCGACCGCGTCGCCGATGATGTAAAAACCTTCCTCGTCGAAGGCCGCCCGCGTCAGCGCCGGCTGCTTCCAGTAGCCGGGGAAGACGTTGGGCCCCTTGACGCGGACTTCAAGCTTGTCGGCCACCGGCACCAGCTTGAGTTCCGTGCCGGGAATCGGCACGCCGATCACGCCCGAGCGCACCGCCTGGAAATGACAGTCGGTGGCGGCCGGCGCGGTCTCCGTCGAGCCCCAGGACGAGAGCATGGTGACGGGCTCGCCCAGTTCCATGCGCGCCAGGCGGTCGAGTTCCTCCCACAGGTGCTGCGGCAGGGCGGCGCCGGCATAGAAAATGATCTGCAGGCGGGAGAAGAAATTCCTGCGCAATGCGGCATTGTCGCGCAGCAGCGGCACCAGCATGTCATAGGCGCGCGGCACGCTGAAATACTGGGTCGGCGCGATCTCGGTGAGGTTCTTCACGGTCTTGTCGATCAGGCCCGGCGCCGGCTTGCCGCCGTCGATGTAGAAGCTGCCGCCCCAGCACAGCACTTTGTTGAAACAGTAGTTGCCGCCGAAAACGTGGCTCCAGGGCAGCCAGTCGACGATCACCGGCTTCTGTTTCGCCATGAAAGGCCAGATCTGGGCATTGGCTTCCTGGTTCGAGCACATCATGCGCTGGGTGGTGATCACGGCCTTCGGCGCGCCGATCGAGCCCGAGGTGAACAGGAATTTGGCGATGGTGTCGGGCGTCACCCGGGCAAAGGCGCGCTGCACTGCGGCGTACTTGCCGGTCGGGTCGATGCCGGCCCGCTCCATGGCGGCGAAGGCGTAGGTTCCGGCTTGCGGCTGGCTGTTGCCGCCGGCGATCACGACGCCGTCATGCAAGTCCCTGACGGCCGCGATGGCGGGCATGAAGCGCTCCACCGAATCGGCGAAAATGACCCCGGGACGCAGCAGCTCGACATTGGCCCGGAGCTTGGCGAAATCCTTGGACATCAGCGAATTGCCCGGCGATACCGCGCAATGCGGCACGCCGATGTGCAGGCAGGCGAGCATCAGCAGCGCGTGCTCGATGCCGTTGTCGGACAGCACCATGACCGGCCGCTCGGCCGACAGCCGCAGGCCGAGCAGCGCGTTGGCGATGGCCTTGACGCGGGCCAGCGCCGCGCCGTAGCCGACGCGGACCCACTCGCCGTCGGCGCCGCGCTCGGCGAGGAACACCGTGTCCGGGGTCGCGCGCGCCCAGCGCTCGAGCCACTCGCCGCTGCAGCGCAGGGAGCTCGCCGGCAGCGCAATGGCCGAGCGCAGGCGGCGGCTGCCGTCGGCATGGCTTTCGACGATGACGGATGGGTCGGCGAACAGATCCGCGGGCTTTCTTGCAATGGAATTCATGGGCGACATCTCCCGGGCTTCGTGAGTATCGTTGGCGCAGCGGAACGAACCGCTACGGCGCAAACCCATCGACCCCGCCGCAGGCAGCGGCGAGGTCGATGTTTGCGGATGGCGGCAGCCAGTGCGCCGCCGTTCGGGTCTGCCTTACTTGAGGATCTTCCAGTCCCCGTTCTCGATGGTCGCCATGATCGCGGCGCGTCCGTCGAAACCGTTGTGGTCCTTCGCCGACATGTTGAACACGCCATGCACGCCGGGCATTTCCTTGATGCCTTCCAGCGCATCGCGCAGGGCGGCGCGGAACTCGGCGGTGCCGGGCTTGGCCTTCTTCAAGGCCACCGGAACGGCACTGTTGAGCAGCAGGTAGGCATCCCAGCCGTGGCCGCCGAAGGTCGAGCGGCTGTTGGCGCCGTGCGCGCCCTCATACACCTTGATGTATTCGAGCGAGACCTTCTTCGACGGATGGCTGTCGGGCAGCTGTTCCGCCAGCAGCATTGGGCCGACCGGGAACAGCGTGCCCTCG
The DNA here is from genome assembly GCA_016192435.1 of Rhodocyclales bacterium. Lineage (GTDB taxonomy): Bacteria > Pseudomonadota > Gammaproteobacteria > Burkholderiales > Rhodocyclaceae > Sulfuritalea. The sequence goes on from JACPUD010000060.1 coordinate 22,973, forward strand.
ACGTTCTTACCGCCGACACGGAGGAAATCGCGGTTGGCGATGCCGTGCGTCTGGTAGAACTTGCCCTTGTAGCCGCGCTCGATCAGGGTCGCCTGCGGCAGCACCGCGGGCGTGCCGGAACCGGCGACCAGGATCGCGTCCGGATTGGCCGCAACCAGCTTGAGCGCCTGCCCGGTTACGCTGGTGTCATTGCGCTGATAGCTTTCGGCCTGGACGATCTTGAGGCCCTTGGCTTCGGCCGCGCCGGTCATCGCCTTGAGCCAGAGCTGGCCGTAGGGATCGGCGTAACCGATGAAGCCGACGGTCTTGACCTTGTTGGCGGCCATGTGATCGGCGATCGCGATCGCCATCTGGGTGAAGTTCTGCGGCGTGGTGAACACCCAGGGCGCCTTGTCGCCGGCGGGCGGCAGCGGCGCCATGGCGATCTGCGGCGTCTTGGTTTCGAACGCGACTTCAAGGATGGCCATCGATGCGGGTGTGACGGTCGAACCGATGATGGCATCGACCTTGTCTTCGCCGGTGAACTTGCGAACGTTCTTTACCGCCGTGCTGGGGTCCGAGGCATCGTCGAGCACGATGTACTTGACCTTCTGGCCGCCCACCGTCTGCGGCAGCAGGGCGAAGGTGTTCTTCTCGGGAATGCCCAGCGATGCGGCCGGGCCGGTGGCCGAAACGCTGACGCCGATGGTGATGTCGGCCCAGGCCGAACCCGCCGCCAGAACCAGTGCCAGGGCCTGCGCCAATACGAGTTGCTTGACTTTCATGTCTCCTCCTGTTTTTGTCATGTGGTGTTCGCCCGCCGGGGAATCACTGGCTTAAGGCGACCAACGGATTGTAGGCGGCGTTTGTTCGATGTCAACCTGTTTGACGAACACCTACATGCGCACTTGCTGCAGCCAGTCTAACGCGCATGCCGCCAATGAAGCGCCCCTGACGTTAATGCAACGCAAAAGCGAATTGAACGCCCGCCCCTCCCATCCTCCCCTCGCGGGGAGGCTATTGATCTGCTCGCTGCGCTCGAATGTCACAGGGTGCGCGTATTTGTGCATTTCACGCTAACCACAGTCACGCCGTCCCCCGCCGGGCCGCCTTTCCCGAGCCGCCCGGTTGCCCGCCGGCCCCGCAAGAGTTGGCGCTGGCGCGACGGCGACTCAAGTCCTGGCCGCCGCCAGGCGCATGGCGCGCGCCGTGTCGAGCGCCTGCGGAAAGTCGAACGCCGCGAGCTGGCGTTCGAGTTGCATGGCCTCGGCACCGAAA
>JACPUD010000061.1 GCA_016192435.1 Rhodocyclales bacterium
AAATGGTGATGCCGGGAGATAACGTGGCGATGACGGTGCGGCTGATTGCGCCGATCGCGATGGAAGAGGGTCTGCGTTTCGCCATCCGTGAAGGCGGTCGTACCGTCGGCGCCGGCGTCGTCGCCAAGGTCATCGAATAACACAGCGCAGCTTTAGCAAGTGGGCGGCACTTCGGCAACGAGGTGTCGCCCTGCAGTCTCTGCCGCAGGGGTGTAGCTCAATTGGCAGAGCGGCGGTCTCCAAAACCGCAGGTTGGGGGTTCGATTCCCTCCGCCCCTGCCACTGAATTGAAGCATTTGCGCATTAACTGACTACTTATGGCCGATAAACTGAAGTTCATGCTGGCGCTGCTGCTGTTGGCGGCTGGCGTGGCTGGTTTCTACTTCCTCGGTGAGCAACCGATGATCCTGCGCGTGCTGTCCGTGCTCGCGGGTTTGGGTGCGGGTATTGCAGTGGCGTGGTTTACCGCTCCCGGGCGGCGCTTTATCGATTTCAGTCTCGAAGCGGTGGTGGAGACGAAAAAGGTTGTCTGGCCGTCGCGCAAGGAAACCATGCAGACCACCGGCATCGTGTTCGCCTTCGTACTGGTTATGGCGATAGTGCTGTGGATGACGGACAAGGGCCTCGAATGGGTGCTCTACGACCTGGTTCTGGGCTGGAAAAAATCATGACAAAACGCTGGTATGTCGTTCACGCCTATTCCGGCTTTGAGAAGTCGGTGCAGCGCGCCCTGATCGAGCGCATCACCCGTGCCGGGATGCAGGACAAGTTCGGCCAGGTGCTGGTGCCGGTCGAAGAAGTCATCGAAATGAAGAACGGCCAGAAGAGCATTACCGAGCGGAAGTTCTTTCCCGGCTATGTGCTGGTCGAGATGGACATGGACGATGACTCCTGGCATCTGGTCAAGAGCACGCCCAAGGTCACCGGCTTTGTCGGCGGCACCTCGACCAAACCGACGCCGATATCCGCAAAGGAAGTCGCGAAGATCATGCAGCAGGTCCAGGAGGGCGTCGAGAAGCCGCGTCCCAAGGTCCTGTTCGAGGTGGGCGAGATGGTTCGCATCAAGGAAGGTCCGTTTACCGACTTCAACGGCAATGTCGAGGAAGTCAATTACGAAAAGAGCCGCCTGCGCGTTTCCGTGACCATTTTTGGTCGGGCGACGCCCGTCGAGCTGGAGTTTGCACAGGTCGAAAAGGCCTGACGCCGGCCCGCGAAGCGGAATTCCCGGCGCGCAGAGCGTTTGTTTCAGGCCGTGCCGCAGCGGTCACAGGTTTGGCAGGTATGCGGCAAGAGGAGCGTCAGTAGATCGATGCAATAGTCGATCGAAAGCGCGTTAAGACTCACTAAAGACAGGAGCCATTCATGGCAAAGAAGATAATCGGTTACATCAAGCTGCAAGTGCCGGCGGGCAAGGCCAATCCCTCGCCTCCAATCGGTCCGGCGCTGGGCCAGCGCGGCCTCAACATCATGGAATTCTGCAAGGCCTTCAACGCCCAGACCCAGGGTCTGGAGCCGGGCCTGCCGATTCCGGTGGTGATTACGGCATTTGCCGACAAGAGCTTCACCTTTGTGATGAAGACGCCGCCGGCGACCATTCTGATCAAGAAGGCGGCTGGCATTACCAAGGGTTCGCCCAAGCCGCATACCGACAAGGTCGGCTCGATCACCAAGGCCCAGGCCGAGGACATCGCCAAGGCCAAGATGAAGGATTTGACCGCTGCCGATCTCGAAGCAGCCGTTCGCACCATCGCGGGTTCTGCTCGCAGCATGGGCATTACCGTGGAGGGCCTGTAATCATGGCGAAAAGTTCCAAGCGTGCGCAAGCGGTTCTGGCCAAGGTCGACCGCAGCAAGGCTTATCCTATCGGCGATGCGCTGAGCCTGGTCAAGGAATGCGCGACGGCCAAGTTCGACGAATCGATTGACGTTTCCGTCAATCTAGGCGTCGACGCCAAGAAGTCGGATCAGCTGGTTCGCGGTTCGGTCGTATTGCCGTCCGGTACCGGCAAGACAGTCCGCGTCGCGGTGTTCGCCCAGGGCGACAAGGCCGAAGCGGCGCGTGCCGCCGGCGCCGATATCGTCGGCTTCGACGATCTCGCCGCCGAAGTCAAGGCCGGCAACATGAACTTCGATATCGTGATTGCGACGCCTGACGCCATGAAGGTGGTCGGCGCCCTCGGTCAGATCCTGGGCCCGCGCGGCCTGATGCCGAACCCGAAGGTCGGCACCGTGACCATGGACGTCACAACGGCGGTGAAGAACGCCAAGGCGGGCCAGGTGCAGTACCGCACCGACAAGGCCGGCATCATTCATTGCACCATCGGCCGCGCGTCGTTCAGCGTCGAAGCCCTGCAGACCAACCTCGCGGCCCTGATCGATGCGCTGCAGAAGGCCAAGCCGGCGGCATCGAAGGGTCAGTATCTGAAGAAAGTGTCGTTGTCCAGCACCATGGGCGCCGGCGTTCGCGTCGATCAGGCCAGCCTGTCGGCGCAACAGTAATGGCCCCCCACGCTCGCAACCCCGGCTCGCTGCCCCCCACTGGGGGGCGCATGCCCGCTTGGGGCTGCCCGGCGGGGGCATGAAGAACTTTGGGCTGTCGCGCTGCACGTGCGGTTTTGGCGGGTGGCGCGGCAGGTTATCAAAGACCGCAGGTGTCCGCGAGGACTTAAAGGTTGGCGACGGAAATCGTCGCAACCGCCGGCGTAGATGGCGTTACCCGATGACGGAATTTAGGTTCCTGAATGAAGGTCGCCGTATCGCCAGCGCCGACTTTTCGGCGTTGGGGTTTGACTAGGAGTTGACCGTGAGTCTCAATCTTGACGACAAGAAGACGGTAGTCGCCGAAGTATCCGCAGAAGTTGCGCATGCCCAGTCGATCATCGTCGCAGAGTACCGTGGTCTCGGAGTGGTTGATCTCACCGCGCTACGTGCCAACGCACGCAAGTCCGGTGTTTACCTGCGTGTTGTAAAAAATACCCTGGTTCGTCGCGCCATTGCCGGCACGCCGTTCGAAGGCCTGTCTGCGCAACTGGTTGGTCCCATGATCTATGGAATTTCCAAGGATCCGGTGGCCGCTGCCAAGCTGCTCAACGACTTTGCCAAGGGTAATGACAAGCTCACCATCAAAATCGGCGCAATGCCCAACTACGTCATGGACGCAGCTGGAGTCAAGGCGCTGGCGACGATGCCGAGCCGCGAGGAGTTGCTGTCGAAGCTTCTCGGCACCATGCAGGCCCCGATCACCCAGTTCGTCCGTACGCTCAACGAAGTCCCGACGAAGTTTGTCCGGGGTCTCGCTGCGGTGCGCGACGCCAAAGAGACTGCGTAATCGTTTTTTATTGAACCAAACATTCATTCAGGAGTTGTAATCATGGCTGTAAGCAAAGCTGAAATACTCGATGCCATCGCTGGCATGACCGTTCTCGATCTGTCCGAGCTGATCAAGGAAATGGAAGTTAAGTTCGGCGTTTCCGCCGCTGCGGCTGCCGTCGCCGTTGCCGCCCCGGCTGCCGCCGCGGCTGCCGTCGAAGAGCAGACCGAATTCACCGTGATGCTGCTGGCTGCGGGCGAAAAGAAGGTCGAAGCCATCAAGGTGGTTCGTGCCGCAACGGGTCTCGGCCTCAAGGAAGCCAAGGATCTGGTGGATGGCGCACCGAAGGCTGTCAAGGAAGGCATCAACAAGGCCGACGCCGAAGCCCTCAAGAAGCAGCTCGAGGAAGCCGGCGCCAAGGTCGAAATCAAGTAATTGCTGTTCGATCACGGGTTGGCGGCACTGCCGTCAACCCGTTATTGGTTCTTGTAGAAACGAAAATGAAGTTTCAGTGAAGGCTGTCGTCGGCATTGTCGATGTTAAACGTAGCGGCCGAAACTGAAGTGCGTAGCAATAGTCGAGATTTACCCCGATGTTTTTGATCCGGGGGTTACACGAGAGTGCTGAACTTATTGTGCCTCAGCCCTGTCTTTTGACCTTCGACGTCTGAATCCTGAACGGAGCCACCATGGCGTATTCCTATACCGAAAAAAAGCGCATTCGTAAAAGCTTTGCCAAGCGGGCCAACGTCCTCGACGTGCCTTTCCTTCTGGCAACGCAGATCGAGTCCTACACGCGCTTCCTGCAGGCCGATGTGCCACCGGCTCAACGCCGTAACGAAGGCCTGCAAGCGGCATTCACGTCGATTTTCCCGATCGTCGCACATTCGGGAAATGCGCGCCTTCACTTCGTCGAGTTCATGCTCGGCGAACCGACCTTCGACGTCAAGGAATGCCAGCAGCGCGGCCTGACTTTTGCCAGCCCGCTGCGCGCCAAGGTTCGTCTCGAACTTCTGGACCGCGATACCAAGGCGGTCAAGGAAGTCAAGGAAGACCAGCCGCTCTACATGGGCGAAATCCCCCTGATGACCACCACGGGGTCCTTCGTCATCAACGGCACGGAGCGCGTCATCGTCTCCCAGTTGCACCGCTCGCCGGGCGTCTTCTTCGAGCACGACAAGGGCAAGACCCACAGTTCCGGCAAGCTGCTGTTCTCGGCGCGCATCATTCCTTATCGTGGATCATGGCTGGACTTCGAATTCGATCCCAAGGACATCCTGTACTTCCGTATCGACCGCCGCCGCAAGATGCCGGTGACGATTCTGCTCAAGTCGATCGGCATGACGCATGAACAGATCCTGTCGACATTCTTCGAGTTCGACACCTTCCATTTCGCAAAGAAGGGCATTTCCTTCGAGGTGGTGCCCGAGCGTCTGCGCGGCGAGGTGGCGAAGTTCGACATCCTCGACAAGGGCGGCAAGCTGATTGTCGCCAAGGATAAGCGCATCACGGTCAAGCATATCCGCGAGATGGCGGAGGCGGGCATCAAGAAGATCCTCGTACCCGATGAGTTCATGATGGGCCGGATCATCGCCCACAACATCGTGAATCCGGAGACCGGGGAAGTCCTGGCCAACGCCAACGACGAGATTACCGAGGACCTTCTGGCCAAACTGGCAGCAGGCGAGATCGAACAGATCCAGACGCTGTATGTGAATGACCTGGATCGCGGCGCCTACATCTCATCGACCTTGCGCATCGACGAGACCGCCGACCAGTGGGCTTCGCGCGTGGCGATCTATCGCATGATGCGTCCCGGCGAGCCGCCGACGGAAGATGCCGTGGAAAATCTGTTCCATGGCTTGTTCTATTCCGACGAGCGCTACGACCTTTCCGCAGTGGGTCGCATGAAGTTCAACCGCCGCGTCGGGCGTGATGAAATCGAGGGTGCCGGTACCTTGTCGAACGAAGACATCGTCGATGTGGTGCGCATCCTGGTCGAGCTGCGCAATGGCCGCGGCGAAGTCGATGATATCGATCACCTCGGCAATCGCCGCGTACGCTCGGTGGGCGAACTCGCCGAGAACCAGTTTCGCGCTGGCCTGGTGCGCGTCGAGCGCGCCGTCAAGGAGCGACTGAATCAGGCCGAAAGCGACAACCTGATGCCGCACGACTTGATCAACGCCAAGCCCATTTCGGCAGCGATCAAGGAGTTCTTCGGCTCCAGCCAGTTGTCCCAGTTTATGGACCAGACCAACCCGTTGTCGGAGATTACGCACAAGCGCCGTGTTTCGGCTCTTGGCCCGGGCGGCCTGACGCGCGAGCGTGCCGGCTTCGAAGTACGCGACGTACACCCGACCCATTACGGCCGCGTCTGCCCGATCGAAACCCCGGAAGGTCCGAACATCGGCCTGATCAACTCGCTGGCGCTGTATGCGCGCACCAACGAGTACGGTTTCATGGAAACGCCCTACCGCAAGGTCGAAAACAGCCACGTCACCGACGAGATCGAGTACCTCTCGGCGATCGAGGAAGGCAAGTACGTCGTGGCCCAGGCCAATGCGCAACTCGACAAGAAGGGCAAATTGAGCGACGCGCTCGTATCCTGCCGCTTCAAGGGCGAATTTGAGTTGAAGGAGCCGCCCGAGGTCCAGTACATGGACGTGGCGCCAAGCCAGATCGTCTCGGTTGCGGCTTCGCTGATTCCCTTCCTCGAGCACGACGACGCCAACCGTGCCTTGATGGGTGCCAACATGCAGCGTCAGGCGGTTCCCTGTCTGCGTCCGGAGAAGGCATTTGTCGGTACCGGCATCGAGCGGACCGTGGCGGTCGACTCCGGTACGGCAGTACAGGCCTTGCGTGGCGGCGTGGTGGATTACATCGACGCCAATCGCATCGTGGTGCGCGTCAATGACGCGGAAACAGTACCGGGCGAAGTCGGCGTAGACATCTACAACCTGATCAAATACACCCGGTCCAACCAGAACACCAACATCAACCAGCGTCCGATCGTCAAGGTCGGCGATCTGATCGCCAAGGGCGACGTGGTCGCCGACGGCGCCTCGACCGACCTGGGCGAACTGGCGCTCGGCCAGAACATGCTAGTGGCTTTTATGCCATGGAACGGCTACAACTTCGAGGATTCGATCCTGATCTCGGAGCGCGTGGTGGCCGATGACCGCTTTACCTCGATTCATATCGAGGAACTGACCGTTGTCGCGCGCGACACCAAGCTCGGCGCCGAGGAAATCACGCGCGACATCGCCACGCTCGGCGAGTCGCAACTGGGTCGTCTTGACGAGTCCGGCATCGTCTACATCGGGGCTGAAGTCGAAGCCGGGGACGTGCTGGTCGGCAAGGTGACGCCCAAAGGCGAAACGCAACTCACTCCGGAAGAGAAGCTGCTGCGCGCGATTTTCGGCGAGAAGGCTTCCGACGTGAAGGATACGTCGCTGCGAGTACCGTCGGGCATGATCGGCACCGTCATCGACGTCCAGGTGTTCACCCGCGAAGGCATTGAGCGCGACAAACGCGCCCAGTCGATCATCGACGACATGCTGAAGGGCTACAAGCAGGATCTGGCCGACCAGATGCGTATTGTCGAACGCGACACCTTCTCCCGCATCGAGAAGTTGTTGACCAACCGCGTCGCCAGCAAGGGGCCGAAGAAACTGCTCAAGGGCACCAAAATCACCAAGGCCTATCTCGAATCGGTCGAGCATTACCACTGGTTCGATATTTCGCTGGTCGACGAAGAGGCGCAGCAGCAGCTGGAAAATCTGCGCGACAGCCTGGAGCAGACCCGCAAGGACTTCGACGTGGCCTTCGAGGCGAAGAGGAAGAAGCTCACCCAGGGCGATGAATTGCCGCCAGGCGTACAGAAGATGGTCAAGGTTTACCTCGCCGTCAAGCGTCGCCTGCAGCCTGGCGACAAGATGGCCGGCCGCCACGGCAACAAGGGCGTGGTTTCGAAGATCGTCCCGATCGAGGACATGCCGCATATGGCGGATGGAACGCCGATGGACATCGTGCTCAATCCCCTGGGCGTGCCCTCACGAATGAACATTGGCCAGATTCTTGAAACCCACCTCGGTTGGGCAGCCAAAGGCCTTGGCCAGAAGATTGGCGAGATGTTGCGCAAGCAGGCTGCCGCGGCGGAAATTCGCAAGCTCTTGAACAAGATCTATAACTCATCGGGCCGCGGCGAAGACATCGACAGCCTGACCGAAAAGGAAGTGGGCGAGCTTGCCAGCAATCTGCAGGGCGGCGTGCCATTTGCCACGCCAGTGTTCGATGGCGCCCATGAATCCGAAATCAAGGCCATGCTGGAACTTGCCGGCCTGCCCAGCAACGGTCAGGTCGACCTCTACGACGGCCGTACCGGCGAGTCCTTCGAACGACAGGTCACCGTCGGCTACATGCATGTGCTGAAACTTCATCACTTGGTTGACGACAAGATGCACGCCCGCTCCACCGGTCCCTACAGTCTCGTTACCCAGCAACCTCTGGGCGGCAAGGCGCAGTTTGGCGGCCAGCGTTTCGGCGAAATGGAAGTGTGGGCGCTGGAAGCCTACGGTGCCGCGTACGTGCTGCAGGAAATGCTTACGGTCAAGTCGGACGATGTCAACGGACGCACCAAGGTGTACGAAAACATCGTCAAGGGCGAGCACAAGATCGATGCCGGCATGCCGGAATCCTTCAACGTGCTGGTCAAGGAAATCCGCTCGCTGGCGATCGACATCGATCTCGAGCGTTACTGACCCGATAGCTGCCCATTGGAGATAATTATATGAAGAGCCTGTTTGCAGACCTTTTCAAGCAGAACCTGGCGGCCGAAGAAGAATTCGATGCAATTACCATCGGCCTGGCTTCGCCCGACAAGATCCGTTCCTGGTCCTACGGCGAAGTCAAGAAGCCGGAGACCATCAACTACCGCACCTTCAAGCCCGAGCGCGATGGCCTGTTCTGCGCCAAGATCTTCGGCCCGGTCAAGGATTACGAGTGCCTCTGCGGCAAGTACAAGCGCCTCAAGCACCGTGGCGTGATCTGCGAGAAGTGCGGCGTCGAAGTCACCCAGTCGAAAGTCCGGCGCGAGCGCATGGGGCACATCGAGCTGGCGTCGCCGACCGCGCACATCTGGTTCCTGAAGAGCTTGCCAAGCCGCCTTGGCATGGTGCTCGACATGACGCTACGCGACATCGAGCGCGTGTTGTACTTCGAGGCATTTGTGGTTGTCGATCCGGGCATGACCCCGCTGAATCGGGCGCAGCTGCTGACCGAAGACGATTACCTGGCCAAGGTCGAGGAGTACGGCGACGACTTCACCGCAGTGATGGGCGCCGAAGGCGTGCGCGAACTGCTGCGCACCCTCGATCTCAACCGTCAGGTCGAATCCCTGCGTCAGGAACTCGAAACCACTGGCTCCGAAGCGAAGAGCAAGAAGATTTCCAAGCGCCTCAAGGTGCTGGAAGGCTTCCAGCAATCTGGCATCAAGCCGGAGTGGATGATTCTGGAAGTGCTGCCGGTATTGCCGCCGGACCTACGCCCCCTGGTTCCGCTGGACGGCGGCCGTTTCGCCACCTCCGACCTGAACGACCTGTATCGCCGCGTCATCAACCGCAACAACCGTCTCAAGCGTCTGCTGGAACTCAAGGCGCCGGACATCATCGTGCGCAACGAAAAGCGCATGCTGCAGGAGGCCGTCGACTCGCTGCTCGACAATGGCCGTCGCGGCAAGGCCATGACCGGAGCCAACAAGCGTCCGCTGAAATCACTGGCCGACATGATCAAGGGCAAGGGCGGCCGCTTCCGCCAGAATCTGCTGGGCAAGCGCGTTGACTACTCGGGCCGCTCCGTCATCGTCGTCGGTCCGCAGCTCAAACTGCACCAGTGCGGTCTGCCGAAGAAGATGGCGCTTGAACTGTTCAAGCCCTTCATTTTCGAGCGCTTGGAAAAGATGGGTATAGCCAGCACCATCAAGGCCGCGAAGAAGGAAGTTGAAGCTGAGACTCCGGTGGTGTGGGACATCCTCGAAGAGGTCATTCGCGAACATCCGGTGATGCTGAACCGCGCCCCGACGCTGCACCGCCTAGGCATCCAGGCCTTCGAACCGACCCTGATCGAGGGCAAGGCAATTCAGTTGCATCCGCTGGTCTGCGTCGCCTTCAACGCCGACTTCGACGGTGACCAGATGGCGGTGCACATCCCGCTCTCTCTGGAAGCGCAGATGGAAGCCCGCACCCTGATGCTGGCTTCGAACAACGTCTTGTCGCCCGCTAACGGCCAGCCGATCATCGTGCCATCGCAGGACGTGGTGCTGGGCCTCTATTACGCTACTCGCGAAAATGTTTCCGCGCGCGGCAACGGCATGATGTTTGCGAATATTGCCGAAATAACCCGTGCCATCGATTCGCGCCAGATAGACCTGCATGCGCGAATCACGGTACGCATTCGCGAATACGAGCTCGACGCCGATAAGCAGTGGCAGGAAAAGATCAATCGCTATTCGACGACCGCCGGACGCGCCCTGCTTTCCGAGATTCTGCCGCGCGGCCTGCCGTTCAAGGTGATCGACAAGCCGCTCAAGAAAAAGGAAATCTCCAAACTGATCGACGAAAGCTTCCGTCGTTGCGGTCTCAAGGAGACAGTGGTTTTTGCCGATCAGTTGATGCAAGCCGGCTTCCGCCTGGCAACCCGGGCAGGTATTTCGATTTGCGTCGATGACATGCTGGTGCCGACGCAGAAGCACAGCCTGATTGCGGCAGCGGAATCCGAGGTCAAGGAGATTGAAAAGCAATACACCTCCGGTCTGGTTACGGTGGGCGAACGCTACAACAAGGTGGTCGATATCTGGGGACGCGCAGGGGATCAGGTGGCCAAGGCCATGATGGACCAACTCGCGCATCAGACAGTGACCGGTGCGGATGGCAAGCAGGTGAGCCAAGAATCTTTCAATTCCATTTACATGATGGCCGACTCCGGCGCGCGCGGTTCTGCTGCGCAAATTCGCCAGCTGGCCGGCATGCGGGGCCTGATGGCCAAGCCGGACGGCTCGATTATCGAAACGCCGATCACCTCGAACTTCCGCGAGGGCCTCAACGTTCTGCAGTACTTCATTTCGACCCACGGCGCTCGCAAGGGCTTGGCCGACACGGCCTTGAAGACGGCCAATTCAGGTTATCTGACTCGTCGCCTGGTGGACGTCACCCAGGATCTGGTGGTGATCGAAGATGATTGCGGTACCCAGAGCGGTTTCGCCATGAAGGCCTTGGTCGAGGGCGGTGAAGTGATCGAGCCGTTGCGCGAGCGCATTCTCGGCCGCGTCACCACCAACGACGTGATTCATCCCGATACGCAGGATGTGCTGTTTGCGGCGGGCTATCTGCTCGATGAAGATGCGGTCGATGCCATCGAAGCTCTGGACATCGACGAGGTTCGCGTGCGTAGCCCGCTCTCCTGCGAAACCCGCTACGGTCTATGTGCCAAGTGCTACGGCCGCGATCTGGGTCGAGGCTACTTGGTCAATGCCGGCGAGGCTGTCGGTGTCATCGCGGCCCAGTCGATCGGTGAGCCGGGTACCCAGCTCACGATGCGTACCTTCCACGTTGGTGGCGCGGCATCGCGTTCGGCAGCGCAAAGCAGCATCGAGGCCAAGAGCTCGGGCGTGATCCGCTTTACCGCGACCATGCGTTATGTCACCAATCCCAAGAACGAGAAGATTGTCATTTCTCGCTCCGGGGAAGTGATGATTACCGATGACAACGGCCGTGAGCGCGAGCGCCACAAGGTTCCCTATGGCGCAACCTTGCAGGCCGATGATGGCAAGCCGGTCAAGGCCGGGACTCAACTGGCGACGTGGGACCCGCATACCCGTCCGATCGTTACCGAGTATGCCGGTACCGTCAAATTCGAGAACGTCGAGAAGAACGCGACGGTCGCCGAGCAGATGGATGAGGTTACGGGTCTTTCGACGCTCGTCGTCATCGATCCCAAGCGAGGTGCCAAGGCATCCAAGGGAGTCCGTCCGCAGGTGAAGCTGATCGACGAGTCCGGCCAGGAAGTCAAGATTCACGGCACGGACCATATCGTGACCATTACCTTCCAGGTGGGTTCGCTGATTACGGTCAAGGATGGGCAACAGGTGGCGGTCGGCGATATCCTGGCCAGAATTCCGCAGGAGTCATCCAAGACCCGCGACATTACGGGCGGTTTGCCGCGCGTAGCCGAACTCTTCGAAGCTCGCGTACCGAAGGATGCCGGCGTGTTGGCCGAAGTGACCGGCACGGTGTCTTTCGGCAAGGATACCAAGGGCAAGCAGCGTCTGGTGATCACCGAGCCGGACGGTACCGCGCATGAGTACCTGATCACCAAGGACAAGCACGTGATGGCGCACGATGGCCAGGTGGTGAACAAGGGCGAAGTGATTGTCGACGGCCCGGCCGACCCCCATGACATTCTGCGTCTGAAGGGCGTGGAGGAATTGGCCCGCTACATCATCGATGAAGTTCAGGACGTGTATCGCTTGCAGGGCGTCAAGATCAACGACAAGCATATCGAGGTGATCGTGCGCCAGATGCTGCGTCGGGTGGTCATTACCCATCCCGGAGATTCGAGCTTCATCAAGGAGGAGCAGGTAGAACGCGCTGCAGTGCTGGACGAGAACGACAAGCTGATTGCGGCAGGCAAGACGCCTTCGATGTACGAGTTCATGCTCCACGGCATCACCAAAGCCAGCTTGTCGACCGACTCTTTCATTTCGGCGGCGTCCTTCCAGGAAACCACGCGAGTACTGACCGAGGCGGCCATCATGGGCAAACGGGACGAACTGCGAGGTTTGAAGGAGAACGTCATCGTCGGGCGCCTGATTCCGGCAGGTACCGGTATGGCTTATCACCGTACGCGTCGCAAGCAGACCAGTGGCGATGCCGAGGCGCAGAATTTGTTCGATCTGCCCGTTGCTGCGGAAGACACACCAACGGCAGCCGAAGATGCGCAAGCAGGTTGACGCTAGTCAGCGACCATTCTATAATCCGGCCTCTTTGCCCTTGGCAGGGGTCGATTTTTTGTAAATTTGCTATGCATTTTGCACAGCGCTCAGGACATAAATATGCCTACCATTAACCAACTCGTGCGCAAGGGCCGCCAGGCGCCGCAGTCGAAAAGCAAAGTGCCTGCTCTCGGCAACAGCCCAGCGCGGCGCGGTGTCTGTACTCGCGTTTACACCACCACGCCGAAGAAGCCGAACTCCGCGTTGCGGAAGGTTGCCAAGGTGCGGTTGACCAACGGCTTCGAGGTCATTTCCTATATTGGCGGCGAAGGCCACAATCTTCAGGAGCACTCGGTAGTCCTCATTCGCGGTGGCCGGGTCAAGGATCTGCCTGGTGTGCGCTACCACATAGTACGCGGTAGCCTTGATACTCAGGGTGTCAAGGACCGCAAACAGAGCCGTTCCAAGTACGGCGCCAAGCGGCCAAAGGCCGCCTGACCCGGGTCTTAAGGAGATACCATGCCCCGTCGTCGTGAAGTTCCCAAGCGTGACATCCTGCCCGATCCGAAGTTCGGCAGCGTTGATCTTTCGAAGTTCGTCAATGTGTTGATGGACAGCGGCAAGAAGTCGGTTGCCGAGCGCATCATTTATGGTGCGTTTGCGCAAATCCAGACCAAGAGCGGAAAGGATCCGCTGGAGGTATTTACTCTGGCGGTAAACAACGTCAAACCTCTGGTCGAGGTCAAGAGTCGTCGTGTCGGTGGCGCCAACTACCAGGTTCCGGTCGAGGTGCGTCCTTCCCGGCGCATGGCGCTCTCTATGCGTTGGCTTCGTGAAGCGGCGCGTAAGCGCAGCGAAAAGTCGATGGGGCAGCGTCTTGCGGCCGAGCTGCTCGAGGCGTCCGAGGGGCGTGGTGCGGCAATGAAGAAGCGCGAAGAAGTTCACCGCATGGCCGAAGCCAACAAGGCGTTCTCGCATTTCCGCTTCTGAGTAATATCGTGCCTCGTCGGGCTCCCGGCGAGGCTTTCGTTTTTGTCCGCCGCCCTGTCGCTTCGTGAAACGTAGCGACATGGCGGTTTGGTTTAGATAAGGCAGGTAAATCAAGTGGCCCGCAAGACTCCCATCGAGCGCTATCGCAATATCGGCATATCGGCGCATATTGACGCCGGAAAGACTACTACCACCGAGCGTATTCTGTTTTATACGGGCGTCAATCACAAGATTGGCGAAGTCCATGACGGCGCGGCCACCATGGACTGGATGGAGCAGGAGCAGGAGCGCGGAATCACCATTACCTCGGCTGCGACGACCTGCTTCTGGAAGGGGATGGGCCAGAATTTCCCCGAGCATCGCGTCAATATTATCGACACCCCGGGACATGTCGATTTCACCATCGAGGTTGAGCGCTCCATGCGGGTGCTCGACGGCGCTTGCATGGTCTATTGTGCCGTGGGTGGCGTTCAGCCGCAGTCAGAAACCGTCTGGCGTCAGGCCAACCGTTACGGTGTGCCGCGCCTGGCTTTCGTCAACAAGATGGACCGCCAGGGTGCCGACTTCTTCAAGGTGCATGACCAGATGCGCTTGCGCCTCAAGGCCAATCCCATACCGCTGCAGATTCCGATTGGTGCAGAAGAAAAGTTTGAGGGCGTGGTCGATCTGGTCAAGATGAAGGCCATTGTTTGGGACGAAGCCAGTCAAGGCATCAAATTCGAATACAACGAGATCCCGGCGGAGCTCAAGGCCAAGGCGGACGAGTGGCACGAGAAGATGGTCGAGGCGGCTGCCGAAGCTTCCGAGGAATTGATGGACAAGTATCTTGAGACCGGCGAGCTAACCGAGGCCGAGATCAAGGCGGGTCTGCGTACGCGCACCTTGAATGCCGAAATCGTTCCGATGTTGTGTGGCTCTGCTTTCAAGAACAAGGGCGTGCAGGCCATGCTGGATGCCGTTATCGAATACCTGCCGGCACCGACGGATATTCCGCCGGTGGAGGGCATTCTTGAAAACGAAACCCAAGGCGAGCGCAAGGCGAACGATACAGATCCGTTCGCAGCCCTGGCTTTCAAAATCATGACCGACCCCTATGTTGGTCAGCTGACTTTCTTCCGCGTTTATTCCGGAACAGTCAAGACCGGCGACACCATTTTCAATCCAATCAAGGGCCGCAAAGAGCGCCTTGGCCGGATTCTGCAGATGCACGCCAATCAGCGCGAGGAAATCAAGGAAGTGTTTGCGGGCGATATCGCCGCCGCCGTTGGCCTCAAAGAGGCGACCACGGGCGAGACCCTGTGCGACCCTGCCCATGTCATCACCCTCGAGCGTATGGTATTCCCCGAGCCGGTGATTCATGTGGCCGTCGAACCCAAGACCAAGGCCGACCAGGAAAAGATGGGCATCGCCCTCAATCGCTTGGCGCAGGAAGACCCATCGTTCCGTGTGCGGACCGATGAGGAATCCGGTCAGACCATTATTTCCGGCATGGGCGAACTTCATTTGGAAATTCTTGTTGATCGCATGCGCCGCGAATTCGGCGTTGAAGCCAACGTGGGTGCGCCACAAGTGGCCTATCGCGAAGCGGTGCGCAAGTCGGTTGAGCAGGAAGGCAAGTTCGTCAAGCAGTCCGGCGGTCGCGGTCAGTATGGCCACGTCTGGATCAAGCTGGAGCCGAACGAAGCAGGTAAGGGCTTCGAATTCGTCGACATGATCAAGGGTGGTTCGGTGCCTCGTGAATTCATCCCTGCGGTTGAAAAGGGCCTCATCGATACGCTGCCCAACGGCGTGCTGGCCGGCTTCCCCGTGGTCGACGTCAAGGTGACTTTGTTTGACGGCTCCTACCATGACGTGGACTCGAACGAAAACGCCTTCAAGATGGCTGCTTCAATGGCTTTCAAGGACGCCATGCGCAAGGCCAGTCCAGTCCTGCTCGAACCGATGATGGCGGTTGAGGTGGAGACGCCGGAGGACTATATGGGCAACGTCATGGGCGATTTGTCCGGGCGTCGCGGCATCGTTCATGGCATGGAAGATCAGGTTGGCGGCATTAAGCTGATCAAGGCAGAAGTTCCCCTGGCGGAGATGTTCGGCTATTCCACCCAGTTGCGCTCCCTGTCGCAAGGTCGAGCCACTTATTCGATGGAATTCAAGCACTACACCGAGGCGCCGAAGAATGTCGCCGAAGCAGTCATCAACAAGAAGTGATCGATTAACAATCGTTCTTTAAGGAAAGCAGAAATGGCAAAAGGCAAGTTTGAGCGGACGAAGCCGCACGTAAACGTGGGGACGATTGGACACGTGGACCACGGCAAGACAACATTGACGGCGGCGATCACGACGGTGCTGTCGTCGAAGTTTGGTGGCGAGGCGAAAGCCTACGACCAGATCGATGCGGCGCCGGAAGAGAAAGCGCGCGGCATCACGATCAACACGGCGCACGTCGAGTACGAGACGAAGAATCGTCACTACGCGCACGTTGACTGCCCGGGCCACGCCGACTACGTCAAGAACATGATCACGGGTGCTGCGCAGATGGACGGCGCGATCCTGGTGTGTTCCGCCGCCGACGGCCCCATGCCGCAAACCCGCGAACACATCCTGCTGGCGCGCCAGGTTGGCGTGCCCTACATGGTCGTGTTCATGAACAAGTGCGACATGGTCGATGACGCCGAACTGCTGGAACTGGTCGAAATGGAACTGCGCGAACTGCTCAGCAAGTACGAC
>JACPUD010000062.1 GCA_016192435.1 Rhodocyclales bacterium
GTCGGCGCCGACAGCCTGATCAATACGCTGCTGAACCCGGTCACGGTCTGGTGGCTGGGTCTGCCGCTGGCGCTGGGCGTGCCGCTGCTGTTCGGCGTGCTGCGCAAGGAGCTGTCGCTGCTGATGATCTACCAGGCGCTGGGCACCCAGGACATCGGCACGCTGCTCGATGCGCGGCAAATCGTGACCCTGCTGCTGTTCCTGACCTTCTATGTTCCCTGCGTGTCCACCTTCGCCGTGATGCTTAAAACCATCGGCCGCCGCGATGCCCTGGTCTCGGTGGCGCTGTCGGTCGGCGTCGCCCTGCTGGTCAGCGGCATGGTGCGTTTCGGACTGGGCGCCGCGCAACTGCTGACGGGATAGAATCGGCGTAGCCATGCGACATTGCTGCCGCGCCGCGGCCGGCCAGGAGTGTTACCTTAGGCAATCCGCAAACTTTGCGACGAGAGACGCCGACCATGCAAGGATTCGATTTCGACCACGCCCTGACCATGCATCGCGCATGGAAAATGAAATTCCAGCTGGCGCTCGGCAGCGTCAGCAACCGCGGTTACGACACGCAGCCGATCGGCGACGCCGCGCAATGCAGCCTCGGCCAGTGGCTGGCGGCCAATGCCGGCGAGCTCGCGGGCTATGCTTCGGCGCAGGAGCTGCTGAAGGTGCACGAGGAGTTCCACCGGCGTTCGAAATCCATCGCCGACGACATCAGGAACAGCAAGATCCTGCACATGAGCGACCCGCCCATCGTCGACTACCTGGCCCTCTCCGGGAAAATCGAAGCCCTGCTGGAGCAGCTCGACGGCGATCTGCGCAAGGCGGCGTAAGGCGCGCCAGGCCATCCGGCGGCGCGAACCACGACAAACGCTCATGCCGCCAATGACGGCACCCCTGACTATGAAAATACGCAAAGGCGAATTGGTCGCCCGCCCCCCCGTTCCACGGCTGGCTTTGCACAGCCAGCCGGCTGCGGCGGCGCAAAGCAGTGCTTTGCGAAACCCCGCCTTCGCCCCCCTCGCGGGGGGCTACTGATCTGCTCGCTGCGCTCGACAATCACCGGGCGCGCTTATTTGGTTGTTTCACGTTAAGGACAGGCATGAATCCGCAAAACGGCTACGACATCGAAGACCTGGCGGTCGGCATGAGCGCGGAAATCGCCAAGACCATCACCGAGGCCGACATCGTGCTGTTTTCAGCCGTGTCGACCGACGTCAACGCGGTGCACCTGGACCAGGAATATGCGCAGACCACGCAGTTCGGCGGCCGCATCGCGCACGGCTTGCTGACCGCCAGTCTGTTATCGGCCGTGATGGGCAACCGCCTGCCCGGTCCCGGCGTGATCTACGTCGGGCAGTCGCTGCGCTTTCGCGCGCCGGTGCGTCCCGGCGACACGGTGCGCGCCAGGGTGACGGTCAAGCAGGTGATCGCGGAACGATGCCGGGTGGTGCTCGACACCGTCTGCACCGTGGCCGGCAAGGTCGTCATCGACGGCGAGGCCACGGTCATGGCCACCTCGCGCGCCCGGCGCGAAGCCGCCGCCGCGCAAGCCGCCGCCACGGTCAGCCTGGCCAATTGAATTTGCCGCGGGAAGTCCAGCAGGCCGCGCTCGACGCCGTGATGGCCGGGCGCCACTCGGTGCGCGCCTTCCTGCCGACCGAGGTGCCGCGCGAACGGCTGGCCGAAATACTCGCAATCGCGCGCCGCGCGCCCTCGGGCACCAACCTGCAGCCCTGGCGCGTGCATGTGCTGACCGGCGCCACGCGCCGACGTCTGGTCGCGGCCGTCTGCGCCGCCTACGATGCCGACGAGGCCGGCCACCGCGCCGAATACGACTACTATCCCGCCGAGTTTTTCGAGCCCTACCTGGGGCGCCGGCGCAAGATCGGCTGGGGCCTCTACGGCCTGCTCGGCATCGCCAAGGGCGACGCGCCGAAAATGCGCGCGCAGATGCGCCGCAACTACGAGTTCTTCGGCGCCCCGGTCGGCCTGATATTCACCATCGACCGCCGCATGGGGCAGGGCGGCTGGCTCGATTACGGCATGTTCCTGCAGGGCGTGATGCTCGCCGCGCGCGCCCGCGGCCTCGACACCTGCCCCCAGGTGGCCTGGCTCGACTATCACCGCATCATCGCCGAAGTGCTCGGCTTCGGGCCGCAGGAACAGCTGGTGTGCGGCATGTCGCTGGGCTATGCCGATCCGGCGGCGGTGGAGAACAGCCTGGCCACCGAGCGCGCCGAACTTGAAGAATTCGTCGCCTTCCATGACTGAGGCCGCAGGCGAGGGCGGGCGCCAGCGCATCGACAAGTGGCTCTGGGCCGCGCGCTTCTTCAAGACGCGCAGCCTCGCCGCCGCCGCGGTCGACGCCGGCAAGGTGCGGTGGAACGGGCAGACGGTGAAGCCGGCGCGCGA